>JBEKGP010000007.1:0-53257 GCA_050012735.1 Candidatus Dormibacteria bacterium | reverse complement strand
ACGCTCACGATGTCGGCGGTGGAGCCCGGCGCCTTGGTGATCACCTCTTTCAGGTACTTGCCGAGGCCGTCGTGGGTCATCCCCCGGACCACCTTGACGCCCTTGTCGGGGACGTCCGAGAACTTCACGGTGTTGTTCTGCCCGCTGAAGACGGCCTCGGAGAGGTCCTTGCCCACCTTCTCGACGTCGATGTCGATGGCCGCGGAGAACTCGATGTCGGAGATGTGGTAGCCGCCGAGATCCACGTGCATCAGGCCGGGGACCTGGTCGCCGGGCTCCGCGTGCTTGTAGTACTCGACGCCCTGGACCAGGGACGAAGCGCAGTTGCCCACCCCGATGATGGCGACCCGGACCTTGTTGCTCATGAGACTCCCTCACTGACAGGCGCGGATAGCGCCTCGGTGGTGCGGCTGGACTCGGCGGCGCCCGTCACATCGGCGCCCGCTCCGAGCATTTGGACGAAGCTCCGCAGGTTGCGATCGATGGCCTCGCGATCGAGGCGGCAGAGGACCTCGCGTCCGTCGCGCCGGGTGGATACCACCTGGGCGTGGCGAAGGGTCCGGAGGTGCCAGCTCATCCGCGGCTGGCTGACCAGGCACAGCTCAGCCAGCTCCGAGACCCGAAGCTCGCCACGCCGAGCCAGGATCTCGACGATCGCCATCCGGGTGGGGTTGGCCAGCCCCTCGAAGTGGACCGAGAGGTCGAACACCCCGGCCGCGATGGCCCCGGGTACGGCCCGCCGCGGGGGTCGCGAACGCATAACCGAATCTTTCATAAAGATACCTTGAATAAAGGATACGTTATGGATACCCTCAAAAGCAAGGGGGGTTCCCGCGTTTCTGAACTATGCCCACCCCCTCTATTTGATCGCTAGGAAAAGTGGAATTGGCGTGCGAGCATGTGAATGCGCCCGCTCCGGCCGGCACGGCATGAGGAGAGCCCAGGGGCGCTGAAGGGGGCTGGACGTGGAAGGGTCGACGCAGACCATCGGCGTGGTGGGGGGAGGCTGCAGCGGAGCCATGCTCGCGATCGAGCTGGCGGAGCGCCCCGAGGGGAGGCCGCGACGGGTCGTGGTCGTCGACTCGGGCTCCCTGCCCTGGCGGGGAGTGGCGTACAGCACCCCCTCCCCGAGCCACCTGCTCAACGTGCCGGCGCGGCAGATGAGCGCTCACGCCGGACGGCCGGACGATTTCGTCGAGTGGGCTCGCCGGCGCATGCCCGACGTCACCCCTGCCAGCTTCCTGCCCCGGAGCCTGTATGGGGACTACCTGGCGGACGCCCTCTCCCGGGCCAGATCTGAGGCGCCTCCCGGCACCTCGATCACCCGCGTCCATGGCCGTGTGGTCGCCCTCGAGCCGACCCCCGGAGGCGCGACCACCGATCTCCTGCTCGCCGACGGCACCCGCGTGGTCGTGGATGCGGTGGTGCTTGCCACCGGCAACCTGCCCCCGGCCGTCCCGCGCTTCGGCGACGGGGTCCTCGAGCGCAGCGACCGTTACGTCGCCGACCCCTGGACCGCGCGGAGGCTGGAGGCGCCGCACGGCTCGGTGCTGCTGCTCGGCACCGGTCTCACCGCCGTCGACGTAGCCCTGGGTCTCGACGATCTTGGATTCGGCGGCACCATCTACGCGATCTCGCGCCACGGCCTGCTACCGCGGCGGCACCTCGCGGGCCAGCTCCCCTCTACGGCGCCGTCGCCGGCCGCAAGTGAGGCCACCATCCGTGGCCTCCTCGCGAAGCTGCGCGGCAGCGCCACCGAGGAGGGGGACTGGCGGGGCGCCGTGGACGGCCTCCGCCCCCACCTCGGCGAGATATGGCGGCGCCTTCCCGACGCGGAGCGCCGGCGCTTCCTGCGTCACAGCGCGCGACTGTGGGAGGTCCACCGGCACCGGCTCGCACCCAGGGTGGCGGAGCGCGTCGCCTCCATGCTGGAGGTGGAACGCCTCCAGATCCTGGCCGGGACGATCGAGGAGTGCCACGAGCACGCGGACGGGCTCGACGTCGCGATGCGCGAGCGCGGACCGGGCGCAGGACGGCGGACGCTCACGGTGAGCCGGGTGGTCAACTGCATGGGGCCGCAGCAGCGCCTGGCGGGGGCGCGCGATCCGCTCCTCGACAGCCTCTTCGCATCGGGCGCCGCTCGGCCCGGGCCCTACGGGCTAGGTCTGGACGTCGATGGCGAGGGCGCGATCGTGGACGGCAACGGTCGCGTCTCCCCCCATCTGTGGGCGATCGGCCCGCTGCGCCGGGGAACCGAGTGGGAGACCACCGCGGTTCGCGAGATCCGGCTCCAGGCCGCGGCGCTGGCGGCGCGCCTCACCGAGGGAGTGGCGGTGCCGCATCCGGGCATGGCGCTGCACGGCGACTGGCCCCCGCCTGCCCGGCTTCCTGCGTCGATCGCGGTGGTGGCCCTGGAGACACCCGGCCTCGGCAACCACTGCCACATCGCGAGTGACGGCACGGTCGCCGTGGTCGTCGATCCACCGCGGGACGTCGATCGGTGTCTGGCGCTGGCCGAACGGCTCGGCACCAGGATCACGTGGGTCCTGGACACGCACGTGCACAACGACTATGTGAGCGGGGCTCTCGAGCTGGCCCGGGTGACGGGTGCGCGCTACGGGCTTGCCGCCGCCGAGGATGTCGAGTTCGCAGAGCAGCGGACCGGGCTGCGGGACGGCGACGTCATCGAGACGGGGGCGATGCGCATCCAGGTGGTGCACACCCCCGGCCACACCGAGCACCACCTCTCGTACGTCCTCGTCGAGGCCGCGACCGGCCTCCCCGTGGCCGTCTTCACCGGCGGTTCCTGGCTGCACGGCGCCGCGGGCCGCACCGATCTGCTCGGAGCCGACAAGGCGGTGAGGCTGGCCCGAGCACAATGGGGATCGATTCGCCGGCTGGCGGCGCAGCTTCCCGACGCGGTCGAGATCAAGCCGACCCACGGCTTCGGCAGCTTCTGCGCGTCGGGTTCCGCCTCCGCCGAGGGGGCGGCGACGGTGGGAGCCTCCCGGGGCACCCATCCGGCGCTGATCCTGGACGAGGAATCCTTTGTCGCCCGCCTGCTCGCGGGACACACCGCCTACCCGACCTACTACACGCGCATGGCGCCCATCAACGGCAGGGGCCCGGCGCCCATCAATCTGCGCCCGGCTCCGATAGCCGACCCTGGCGAGGTCCCCGCCACGGTGGCCGGCGGTGGATGGCTGGTCGACCTGCGTCGGCGTCGAGAATTCGCCGCCTCACACCTCTCCGGCTCGCTCAACTTCGAGGGGGGAGACTCCTTCGCCACGTACCTCGGCTGGTTGCTTCCGTGGGGGACGCCGGTCCTGCTTGCCGCGGAGGACCCCGCCGTGGTGGCCGAGGCCCAGCGCGCCATGGCGCGGATCGGCATCGATCGCCCGGTCGCTCAGCTCAGCGGGCCGTTCGCCGGCTGGTCCGCCGCCGCGCCGCTGCGCAGCTACCCGGTGGCGCGGTTCAGCGACCTGGCGGCGGCGCGCGGCGGGAGAGAGGCTCCGCTGGTGCTCGACGTGCGGCGCGACGACGAGTGGCGCGCGGCACACCTCGCCGGTGCCTGTCACATGCCGCTCCCGGACCTCGCCCAGAACCTCGACGAGATCGCGGGATTGGGCCGGGCGGGATCACTCTGGGTGCACTGCGCGTCCGGATATCGAGCGGCCGTCGCGGCCTCATGGCTCGATGCCCGCGGGATCGAGGTGGTGCTGGTCGATGACAGCTTCGCCGCTGCGGCTCGCGCGGGCTTGGAGCTGGTGTCCGACGGAGATCGGCGCGAGGCGGCTCTTTCGCGAGAAGCGCACGTTTCAGGCATTCGCGCAACCGGCCCGATGGTGTCCGGGGTACCGCATTGAGGCAGCTCACGGCCTCCGTCGCTCGGTTCGTGTCCCCGTTTCAGCGCGGCGGAGAGCCGCGACGGTCTCTGTCAGCCCACATCAGGCGTCAATCGACCCACACATAGAGAAGGGAGAGTCACATGGCGAGCTATGCCCACCCCGAGGTTCTGGTCAGTCGCCTCGGTGATCACGTACTGCCGGGTCGGCGAGCGCTCATCCCACACCTGGTTCGTGCTCCGGTACCTCCTCGGCTACCCGGACGTCCGCAACTACGACGGCTCTTGGAGCGAGTGGGGCAACTCGGTTGGCATGCCGGTCGAGAAGCCCTCCGCCGAGCTGGTCACCGCCTGAGCGCGCTCCTCCCCAGCCCAGCGTGGGTGGGCCCCTCGCGGCTCACCCACCCTTTCCGGCTCCCGTCGCCCGCTTGGGGCGGGTCTGCGCTCAGGGCCTTCGATCCAGCTTCCTCGCGACCACGGGACGGTCTGGCCCAGCGGGCCTCTTGAGGTCCGTTTGACCCGCTCCCGGCGCCCACCGCCTCCCGCTTGAGTATCCTTGCCGATCGATCCCAGGGTAGCCAAGTGGCCAAGGCAGCGGTCTGTAAAACCGTGTATCGCTGGTTCGAGTCCAGCCCCTGGGACCATCCCCCCGGGGTGCTACGGTGTCGGCCACCGGGGCCCGCGGCACCCGCCCAACCCCGAGGCACCCGATGACCAGTACCCCCTCCCCCACTCCCGAGATCGACCGCCGGGCGGCGCTCATCCAGCGCAACCTGGCCGAGCTGCTGACCCGGGACGAGCTGCTCGCCCGGCTCGCGGGCGGCGCGCGGCTCAAGCACTACATCGGCTACGAGATCTCCGGCCGCGTCCACCTGGGCGGCGGGCTGGTGGCGATGGCCAAGGTCCGCGATTTCCAGGAGGCGGGCGTCGACTGCAGCGTGCTGCTCGCCGA
This sequence comes from Candidatus Dormibacteria bacterium, assembly GCA_050012735.1. GTDB lineage: Bacteria > Chloroflexota > Dormibacteria > Aeolococcales > Aeolococcaceae > Changshengia. The sequence goes on along the minus strand of JBEKGP010000007.1, from coordinate 48,461 downwards.
CTGGCACACCTGGATCAACGACAAGCTGGGCGGCGATCGCGACCGCATCCGGCGGCTCGCCTTCTCCTACTACGGGGAGGCGATGAAGGCCTCGCTGCTCTGCGTGGGCGGCGACCCGGCGGCGCTCCGGCTCACCCTCGCCTCGGACGTCTACGCCGACCCGGCCCGTGACTACTGGGCCACCGTCATCGAGGTGGCCAAGCACACCTCGGTGGCGCGGATGCAGCGGAGCATCACCATCCTCGGCCGCAAGGAGGGTGAGCAGCACGACTTCGCCAAGCTCATCTACCCGGCGATGCAGGCGGCCGACATCTTCGCCCTCGGGGTCCACATCGCCCACGCCGGGATGGACCAGCGCAAGGCCCATGTGGTCGCGCGCGACGTGGCGACCAAGATGAGGATCAATACGCTCCGCGACGCCTCCGGGACCGCCATCAAGCCGCTGGCGGCTCATCACCCGCTGCTCACCGGGCTGCTCAAGCCGGACCGCTGGCCGGTCCCGCCGGAGGAGCGCGCCGAGGCACTGGCGGCCATGAAGATGAGCAAGTCCAAGCCGCGCTCGGCCATCTTCGTGCACGACTCGCCCGACGAGATCCGGGCCAAGCTGCGGGGCGCCTTCTGCCCTCCGGGAGAGGTCGAGCTGAACCCGGTGATGGACTGGATCGAGCACCTCTGCTTCGGCCTCGGCGACACGGAGCTGCGAGTCGAGCGGAGACCGGAGAACGGTGGGCCGGTGACCTTCGCGTCGATCCAGGAGGTCCGTGAGGCCTACGCCTCCGGCGCGCTCCACCCCATGGACGCCAAGGCCGGCCTGGCGGACCGGCTGATCGACCGCCTCGAGCCTGCCCGGAAGCACTTCGCCGACCCCGAGCGGGCGACGGCGCTCTCCGAGATGGAGTCGCTGATCACGGGCTGATCAGCGGCGCGCCGGTCCAGGTCCCAGGGTGGCGGCGAGGGCGGTGAGCTGGTCGCGGGTGCCCATCGCGACCACGATGTCGTCGGGACGGAATGTCTCGTCGTCGCCCGGTCCCACCCGCAACGCGCCGTCGCCGGAGCGCAGCGCCAGCAGCACCGCCCCGGAGCGGCGCAGATCGGCCGCCGTGCGCCCCTTCTCCCCAACGGCGCCCACCACCAGTTCCTCCACCCGCATCGAGCTGTCCGCACCCCCGATCAGCAGATCGAAGGTGTCGACCACCGCCGGCTGCATGGCGAGCGCCGCCATCCGCCGGCCGCTCAGCGTGTACGGGCTCACCACCCGGTCGGCGCCCGCGCGGCGCAGCTTCTCCGCGGAGTCGGGATGAGAGGAGCGGGCCACGATGTAGAGGTCGGGACGGAGGGTGCGCGCGGTGAGCACGATGTAGACGTTGCGCTCGTCGGAGTCGACGGCGCTGATGAGCGCCCGGGCGCGACGGATGCCCGCGCGCTCCAGCACCTCGTCATTGGAGGCGTCACCGAGGACGTTGAGCACCCTGTCCTGCTCGACGCTCGCGAGCCCGTCCGGATTCCACTCGATGACCACAAACGTCTGCTGGGACTGGGTCAGCTCGAACACGGCCTGCCGCCCGGTGCGCCCGTACCCGCAGACGATGACGTGATCCCGCAGGTCATCCAGCCGGCGCTGCACCCGACGGGCCCTCCGGTGACGCTGCCACTCTCCACTCGACAATAGCTCGACGAGCACACCGAAGGTGTAGAGGAAACCGATAACCCCGAAGGCGATCACCGAGATGGTGAAACCCTCTCCGGCGGCGTTGAGCCGGTGAACCTCCTCGAAGCCGACGGTGCTCACCGTGATCACGGTCATGAAGAGGGCGTCGAGGAAGCTGTAGCGCTCGAGGACGATGTACCCGGCGGTGCCGTAGACCAGCAGCGCGAGCAGGCCGGCCATGGCCACGGCCAGCCGCCGTAGAGGTCCTCGCGGCTCGGGGACGGAGGGAGGGTTCACGGGGTCAGACGGGGGTGGTGTCCGGCGAGGGCGCTCCCCACCGGTCAGCGATCGTCCTCGCCGGCGCGGCGCTGGGCGATGCGGTCACGGAGGGCGTCCTCCATCTCGCCCGAGCCTCCCCCGTCCCTGCGGAGCCAGAAGGGGATCTTCTCGCCCCGCTGCTCTGCCTCGGCAGCGCGCCGCTCCGCCTCCAGGTGGCGGCGGAGGGCGGAGTCGACGGCCGCATCGAGTGAGGCTCCTCCGGCGGTGAGGCCGGCGACGAGGTCGTCCGCGATCACGGCCGTGTTGGGCGGCGCGGAGGTCGGCGGCCTGGACCCGAAGAGGCGTCCAAAGAACGACACGCGGCTCCCTCAGAGGTCCTCGAGCGGCGCGGCCGGCCGGCGTCCGCTGCCGGAAGGCCACCACCTGCTCGCAGGACGCATCATCCACCCGAGTCTACCCGGCCGGCGGAGGGAGAGGCGGGCCGCGGGGCGCGGCCCCCCGGACCGGTATCCCAGACTGGTAGCGTGATGTCGGCGTCGGCCGGCGGCGGCTCCTCCGCGCATTCGCGGCGACTGGAGCGCTCGCCCTCCGACCGCCTGCCGCCAGAGAGGAGGCCGACAACGCCAGCGCTCGAACCCTACACCCGCCGGCTGCTGGGTAATGTGCGGCCGATCGTCGTCGCCAACCGGGCCCCGCTGGTGCTGGAACCGGCGGATCCGCTGCTCGGCCGTCCCGAACGGCTGGTCAAGGGCTCCGGAGGACTGGTGACGGCGCTCTCGTCGCTCGCCGCCGAGACCGACGCCCTCTGGGTCGCGGCCGCACGCGACGAGCAGGACCGCAACCTCGCCGCTCGCGGCGATCCCGCCCATCTGCGGACAGCGGATGGGACCGACTACCGGGTGGCGTTCATCCAGCCCGACGCCGAGGCCTACGACCTCTACTACAACGTGATCAGCAACCCGCTGCTCTGGTTCATCCAGCATTACCTCTGGGACCTCGCGCGGGAGCCGGTGGTGGACGCCTCCACTCGACACGCGTGGCGGGACGGTTACGTGGCGATCAACCGGATGTTCGCCGACCGCGTCGTCCGTGAGGCCGAGGCGAGCGACCGCCCTCCCCTGGTGCTGATCCAGGACTACCAGCTCTACCTGGTGGCGCGGATGGTGCGCGAGCGCGTGCCCGAGGTGAAGCTCCAGCATTTCGTGCACATCCCCTGGCCGACCCCCCAGTACTGGAAGATCCTGCCCAAACCGATCCGCGACGAGATCGTCCACGGCCTGCTGGGCAACGACGTCGTCGGTTTCCAGACGAGCCGGGACGTCCGCAACTTCCTGCTCACCTGCGAGGAGAACCTGGGGCTGGGCGTGGACCTGCGGGAGCGCACCGTCTACTACCAGGGGCGCGCGGTGTGGGTGCGCCACTACCCGATCAGCATCGACATCCCGAGCTTCGCCGAGCAGGTCGTGGACCCCCGCGTGCTGGATGAGGAGCACCGGATCGAGTCCTGGCGGCCCGAGAAGCTGATCCTGCGGGTGGACCGCACCGACCTCAGCAAGAACATCGTGCGCGGCTTCCTCGCCTACGAGCGGATGCTGGAGACCCACACCGACCTGCATCGCCACGTCCAGTTCTGGGCGTTCTTGCAGCCCAGCCGTCAGGACATCGGCGACTACCGCTCCTATCTGGGCAGCGTCCTCTCGGTCGCGGCGAGGATCAACCGGCGCTTCTCCGCCGGCGGCTGGACGCCGATCCGCGTCGAGGTCGAGGAGAACATGCACAAGGCGATCGCCGCCTACAAGTGCTACGACGTGCTCCTGGTCAACCCCATCTACGATGGCATGAACCTGGTCGCCAAGGAGGGCCCGCTCTGCAACACTCGCAACGGAGTGCTGGTCCTCAGCGAGAACGCCGGAGCCCACGAAGAGATCGGCGACTTCGCCCTCACCGTCAACCCCTTCGACGTCGATGAGACGGCGGAGGCCCTGTTCCTCGGGTTGGTGATGGACGAGCCTCAGAAGTCGGCACGAGCCGAGAAGATGCGCGAGGTGATCAGGAGCAACGACGTCACCCGCTGGATCGGCAACCAGTTACAGGACCTGCGCGAACTCATCGGCTAGGACGCGCCGCGTGATGGGACCGGCGCTCTAGCTAATGCCCCAGCCCGGCGAAGCCGGCTATGAAGAGCCACGCGACCACCGCCGCCACCGCCACCCAGAGGGCGATGAGCCCGGAGCGCCGTGAAGCGAAGTCGTGGGCTCGCCGCTGGTGAAGCCAGCGCTCCCGGACGGCGAGGTCGTCCAAACCACTCGGGGCGGAGGGGCGGGGCGTATCAGCCATCAGATGTCTTCAACGGGCCTGCGGCCGGGATGGTTACGAACTGCCCCCCGGGCTCGGTCGGGTGTCCGCCAGGGGCAGGGCTCCGCCGGGTGGAGCGGCGGCCGTAGCGAACGGTGGGCGGAGGGAGGGGCAACACGGGCGGTAATGGTGGCACGCCGGAGAGTGCCTTCACCGGCCCCTGGGCGGACCGGCGTAGCCGGCCGGCGGCGGGGCGGAGCCGTCGGGGAGCTCGGAGCCGACCCCCTGCGACCGCCGGGCGACGGCTACCATTCGGGCAGCAGGGAGCGCCGGGGCCTCGGTCACGACCGCCAGGCGCCCCCTGGCGGAGAGGTGCCAAAGCGTGGCCGCTGCGTCCCAGGCCGCAAGCCCCGAGCTCACCCGGCTCGGCCTCGACAAGCCCATCTACACGATCAGCGTGGCCGCCGAGATCCTGGCCGTCCACCCGCGCACCCTGATGATGTACGAGCACCTGGCCCTGGTCGTCCCCCACCGGACCCCCACCAACCGGCGCCGCTACTCCCAGCGGGACCTGATCACCCTCCAGGCGATCCAGCGGCTCACCAAGGCCCACGGGCTCAACCTGCAGGCGGCCCGGCATGTGATCCGGCTCCTCCAGACTTTGGACCGGCATCGGATCCCGCGGCCCGACTTCGTCACCGACGTGGACATCGCCCACGTCCGTATCTGACCTGCGCCGATCGGTGGCATGGGTCGGATTGCGCGTTTGCAGATCGCATCACTCGCGCTCTGAGTGTGCCTGGTGGCGCGGCTATACTGCCCGGCAGGCATTCGGCGCCGCGGAGGCCGCGCCACTGGAGGAGGACAGCGGAGGCGATGGCAGACGAGGACGCGGTCATCGACGTCCTCCTGATCGAGGACGACCGGGACACGCTGGAGATGTACCGGACCAAGCTCGAGCTGGACGGCTACCGGGTTCACGTGGCGCTCGACGGGATCGAGGGCGTGGATCGGGCCAAGGAGCTGTTGCCGGACATCGTCTTTCTCGACGTCCGCCTCCCCCGCAAGGACGGCTTCGAGGTGCTCCAGGAGCTCCGCCGTCACGGTCCGACGGCCGAGACCCCGGTGATCATCCTCAGCAACTTCGGTGAGAAGGACCTCGTCGACCGGGGGCTCAAGTTGGGAGCTTTGGAGTTCCTGATCAAGGCGCAGACGTCGCCCGGGGCCCTTTCAGAGGGGATCAACGAGTGGCTGAAGGAGTAGGCGGAGTCAGCCCAACGGGCGGACCGCTGCCCGGATCACCCGGTCTCGACAAGCCCATCTACACGATCAGCGTCGCGGCCGAGATCCTGGAAACCCACCCGCGGACGCTGATGATGTACGAGAACATCGGCTTGGTCGTGCCGCAGCGGACCTCGACCAACCGGCGCCGCTTTTCGCAACGTGACATCTACAAGCTCCAGACCATCCAGAGCCTGACCCGGCAGCACGGGGTAAACCTGACCGGCGTCCGCTACGTGCTGGCGCTGCTCAAGGCTCTTAACGATCACGGGATACCCCCGCCCGACAGCCTCAAGGACATCGACGTCTCGGCACTGAAGATATGAAAGGCGCGCCCCGCGACACCCGCCGGCTCAGGTCTGAGAAGCTCTGCTGATGGCCGCCCAGGAACCCGCGCCCGCGCCCGCCCCGTCGGTCATCGACGCGCTGCGGCAGATCCTGGCCGATGGCGTGCGTTTGGTCCGGGCCGAGATCGGGGTGGTGCGGGCCGGAGGCATCGCCACCGCCAAGCGCGCCGCGTTCGCCGTGGCCCTGCTGGTCGGCGCCGCCGTCGCCGCCCTCCTGGTTGTCATCTTTCTCCTCGGGGCCGCGGCCGAAGGGCTGGGCGGGCTCTTCCACCACCCCTGGCTGGGATGGCTGATCATGGCGGGCCTGATCCTGGTGGTCGGAGCGCTTCTGGGCTGGCTCGGCTACCGCATGCTGAAAGAGACGATCGCCGAAGGGCGCAAGGTCGGCGCCACCGTCAAGGAGGACCTGGAGTGGGTGACGAGGTTGCCGAGGCAGAGAGAGAACGGGAGCTGAGCAAGCAGGCGCTTGCGGCTCACGTCGCGGCTCTGGACACCCGGGTCCGGGACGAGCTCGACTGGCGAGCGAGGCTCCGCCGGGATGGTTTCAGGTATGCCGTCATCGGGACGGTCGCCGTGGTCCTCACGGTTTCGGTGGTGGTGCTCCGGTCGCGGGGCCGGAGGGAGGAGAGCTTCCCGGCCACGGTGACATCGCTCGACGACGTCGCCGCCCAGCTGGACGAGATCCGGCAGGAGCTGGCCCGGCGCCGCAAGGAGGGTGGGCCGCTGTGGCAGAAGCTGGCCGTCCGTGCCGCCACCACCGCGGCTGCCGCCGGCGGGGCGGCGGTGGCACGCCAGGCCATGGAGCGGATGGCCGGGTCCGACGAGCCCGCGACCGGCGCCGAGCCCGACCACCGCTCCTGAGCCGGCCTTCCCCGCGCGCCGACGGCCGGCAGGTGTTGAGGAGCCTCCCGCTCTGGGACTCATTCGGCGGCGATCGCCCCCCGGCAACGGGGAAAGTCGGGGCACATCCACACCGTGGAGCCGCGACGCTCCATCGGCCGCTCGCAGATGGGACACACCGGCCGGAGTGGGACTTCGGAGCGCGGCTTCGGCCGCTTGGCAGGCCGGCGCAGGAGACGCATCACCCGTCCTGATACACCGCCAGGAGGGCTCCGTCCGAGATCAACGGAGGCCGCGCCGGGCCGGGGCCCGCACCCGGGCGGTGGCCAGCCGGGCCGGAGCCGACCGGAGGCGGGCGAGAGCGAGCGCGGGGAGGACGGGCCCGATGAGGAGCACGGTGAGGAGGATCTGATCGGTCTGGAGGACGAGCTGGGTGACGGCCAGCGCGGCCGCGACCAGGAGGATGACCATCGGGACCAGCGGCATGGGGCGAGGCTAGGTCGCCGAACCTTTCGGCTGGGTGACCGGATCGGGCTGGGGACGGCTCAGCCGGGACCAGGGCCGAGAGTGGTAACGCTCTTGTAAGGTTCGGATGATCAGCATCCTGCCGATCACGTTACGGACGAATGGGGAGATTGCTTGTCCGCGAAGTCCGCGGCGGACGGGGTCTGGCGCGGGCGCGACAGCGTGCCCGCCGATGACCGCCCGGTCCACCACCCCGCCCCCACCGTGCCCGCCCAGGCCGGCCCGGGGGCCCGCTCGAGAAGACTGACGACCCGACGCCGGCTCCTCCTGGCAGGGCTCCAGCTGATCGTCCTCCTTATCAGCGCGGCGGTCATCTACGCCCTGGTTCGCAAGGTGAACCCGGGTCAGGTGGTGGGAAAGGCCGGGCGTGTCTCCTGGCGGCTGGTGGGGGTGGCGATCGCCCTCAACCTGGTGACCACCCTGCTCCGGGCCCGGCGCTCCCAGATCCTCCTGAAACGCCTCGGCCAGCATGTCCCCTTCGTTCGCATGAACTGGGTGGACCTGGCGGGCCAGACCCTCAGCTGGCTGACCCCGGCCGCAAGCGGCGACCTCTCACGACCCTACCTCTGGCGCAATCGCGACCGCGTCCCGGTGAGCGCCGGCGTTGCGACCGTGATGTACGAGCGGCTGGTTACGATCGTCCAGCTCGGGATCGTCGGCGGGGTGCTCGCCGCCGCCATCTACCTGCCCCCGCTCGGGACGGCGGGGCTGGCGCTGGCCGGCTTGGTCCTCCTCGCCTCCCCCTGGTGGGCGAGCGTGATCACGCGACACTTCTTCACGACCGGCATCCCGCCTGAGCGCCACGGCCTGGTCGGCGGGATACTCCGGTCGCTGGTGCAGCTCGAGGAGCTCGGTCTGGCGCCCCGCCTCGGCGCCGTCTTCGCCTTCTACAGCCTCGTCATCTTCGCGGTCTGCGGCTTCCAGATCCTGCTGCTCGTCTGGGGGCTCGGGGCAGGCGTCACCCTGGGCGTGGCCATCGCCGCCTACTGCGTCTCCCAGGTGATCGGCAGCGTGTCGACGCTGCCCTTCGGCATCGGCGCGGCCGACGTCACGACCGCCGCCCTGCTGGTGGCCGGAGGGCTGACCAAGGTGGACGCGGTGGCGGTCACCGTCCTGGTGCGGGTGGCCATGACCCTCCCCCTCGGCATCGCCGGCGCGATCGGGATCATGCTCCTCGGGCGTCCGCGCATCCCCGACGATGAGGCCGTCCCGGCCCCGGTGAACCCATGACCCCCGCGGAGTCCACGATCGCGGCCACGTCGGGCGGCGGGGAGACCGCCCCGCGTCCCACCCGGGTTGTGGTGGTCGGCGGGGCCGGCTTCATCGGCAGCCACCTGGTCGAGCTGCTTGCCGCCGACCAGCTCTCGGTGCTGGTGATCGACGATCTCACCCACCCCTGCGGGGCCGCTCTCCCCAGCGCGGTAGAGCTCCTTGAGGCGGACGCCGGCAGCCCCGAAGCCGCCGATGCCCTGGCTCGTTTCCGGCCCCAGGCGCTCATCCACCTCGCCGCCAAGGGAGGCGTGAACCGCGCTCTGCGCGACCCCGGAGAGCACGTCCGGCGGGTCCTCGCCAACTCGGTGGCCTGTTTCGAGGCAGCCGCCCGGGCGGGCTGCGAGGCGCTCCTCATCGCCTCGTCGGGAGGGGCCGTGTACGGCGACGCCGAGCGGCTCCCGGCTTCCGAGGAGCTCACCCCCGCCCCGCGATCCGCCTACGGCGCGGAGAAGCTCTGCGAAGAGACCTACCTCTGGACCTACCGGCAGCGCGGGTTGCGCACCGTGGCACTGCGGTTCGGCAACGTCTACGGGCCGCGCCAGGACGGCACCGGAGAGGCCGGAGTGGTCGCCATCTCCTCGACCCGGCTGGTCCAGGGATTGCGCCCCGTAATCTACGGTGACGGCTCCCAGACCCGCGACTTCGTCTACGTGGGGGACGTCGCGGCCGCCACCCGAACCGCCCTGCTCAGTTCGATCGGCGGACCGCTGAACGTGGGGACCGGGAGGGAGACGAGCGTCCGCGAGGTGGTGGCAGGACTGATCCGAGCGTCCGGGGCGGAGATCGCCCCCGACTTCCAGCCCGCCAAGCCAGGCGAGGTGGCCCGCGCCTGCATCGACCCGGGGCGCGCCGCGCGCTCGCTCGGCTGGAAGGCTCAAACTTCCCTCCCCGAGGGTCTCGCCCTGACCCATCGGTTCTTCGCCACTCAGTCAGCACGGACATCGCCGGGCGGCCTTCGCCCGGTCACCTAGGGGAGACAACCATGCGCATCGCGGTCCTGGGGGCCGACGGCTACCTCGGGTGGCCGACCGCCCTTCACCTCTCTGCACGCGGCCATGACGTCATCGCGGTCGACAGCCTGGTTCGGCGGCGCTGGGACGAGGAGTGCGGAACGGACAGCCTGACGCCGATCGCCTCGATCGCCGACCGGCTGGCCCGCTGGCAGGCGGAGAGCGGCCACAAGCTCGACTGGCACCAGATCGACCTCTGTGACGCCGCCGCGGTCGACGAGCTGATCCGCACCACCCAGCCCGACGCCATCGTCCACTTCGCCGAGCAGCGCTCCGCCCCCTACTCGATGATCAGCCCCCGCCACGGTGTGGAGACGCAGGTCAACAACGTGGTGGGCACCCTCAATGTGCTTCTCTCGGTGCGGGACCACGCGCCGGACTGCCACGTGATCAAGCTCGGGACCATGGGCGAGTACGGGACCCCGAACATCGACATCGAGGAGGGGTTCATCGAAATCGACCACAACGGTCGCCACGACCGGATGCTCTACCCCAAGCAGCCGGGGTCGCTCTACCACCTCTCCAAGGTCCACGACAGCCACAACCTCGACTTCGCCTGCCGGATCTGGGACCTGCGGGCCACCGACCTCAACCAGGGTGTGGTCTACGGGACCACCACCGACGAGACCGCGCTGCACCCTCAACTCATCACCCGGTTCGACTACGACGGCATCTGGGGAACGGTGCTCAACCGCTACTGCGTCCAGGCGGCGGTCGGCGAGCCGCTGACCGTCTATGGCAAGGGCGGTCAGACCCGCGGCTTCCTGGACATCCGCGACACCGTGCGCTGCATCGAGCTGGCGGCCATGAACGCGCCGGCCGCCGGCGAGTACCGCGTCTACAACCAGTTCACCGAGCAGTTCTCGGTCCTCGGGCTGGCCGAGAAGGTGAAGCACGCTCGCGCCGTCCACGGTCTCCCGACCACCATCTCCCACGTCCCCAACCCGCGCCGGGAGAAGGAGGAGCACTACTACAACGCCAAGCACCAGCGCCTCCTCGACCTCGGCCTCGAGCCTCACGGGCTGAGCGACACCCTCATCGACCACGTCGTCCAGACGGTCGAGGCGAACGTCTCCCGCGTCAGGCGCAACACAATCGAGGCGCTCATCGACTGGCGCAAGGGTGGCCCCGTCTACGCCGGGGGCCGGGCGCCGGCACTGACCGCCCTCGCCGGCATCGGTGGCTAGCCGGAAAGTCGGCGGCCCGTCCCGGGGCCCCGAGGCGGCGGGTCCGCGTCTCAGCAGCCTCAGCCTGGTGCTCCCGGTCCACAACGAGGCCGAGAACATCGGCTGGTTGCTGCCCCACGCGGCTGACGTCCTGCCCGGGATCGCGAGCCGCTTTGACCTGGTGATCGTCGACGACGGCAGCACCGACGGGAGCGGCGAGCTGGCCCGATCCCTCGCCGAGAAGCTGGGCATCTCGGTGCGCGTGCTCCGCCACGAGCAGAAGAGCGGCTATGGGATCACGGTCGGCGATGGCCTCCGAGCCGCCCGGGGGGACTTTGTCGCCTTCACCGATGCCGACGGCCAATTCGAGATCGGCGACCTGGCCCTGCTCGTCCCCCTCCTCGACCATGCGGACCTGGCTGCCGGCTGGCGGGAGGAACGGCGCGACGCCCGAGCCCGGGAGGTCGTGAGCTGGGTCTTCAACACCCTGGTCGCGGTTCTCTACCGCCTCCCCTATCGCGACGTCGACTGCGCCCTGAAGCTGATGCGCCGTGAGGTCCTGGACTCGCTCACCCTGGAAGCCCGAAGTGCCTTGATCAACGCGGAGCTGTACTACAAGGCCCGGTACGCCGGCTGGCGGATCGCCCAGGTGGCGGTCCCCCACCACCCCCGGGTGGCGGGCCGGCGCTCAGGTGCCCGACCCCGCGCCATCGCTCGGGCCATCAAGGAGTTGTTCCTCTTCCGCCTGCGCATCCGGCGGTCCCTTCCGCTCCGGCATGCCGCTGCCATCCCGGCGGGCAAGCGGACCGGCCGGGGCTGAGATAGCGACCAGGGGGCCGGCGATCCCCCACCACCCAGATCGAGGCTCCCGACCGCGATCAGCCGGCGTGAGTACCTGCGAATCGCGAGTCGATGGCGTCGGCCCAGTTATCGCCGTCGCCGGGCAGGAGCTCGGTGAGCGGCTGAGGTCGGGTGGCCTGGTCTGTGCCCGAGGAGGCGACGACCTGGAGCTCCCCCGCCATCTCCGCCTGCCCTCCCGCGGCCACGGCAATCTGCTGAGCGGTGGCGGACACCTCGCGGCTGGCCACGCTGACCTGCTCCATCGCCTCCACCACCTGCTCGGTGGCCGAAAGCTGCTGCTGGGTGGCGAGCCGGACGTTTGAGCTGGCCTCGGCGACCTGCTCCATCAGCCCAAGGCCGATCTGGAGCTGGGCGGCGCCCTCCTCCATCGCGAGGACGGTGGCGCCGGTCTCCGACTCGGCGCTCTCGGTGATCGTGGAGATGTCCGCAGCCAACGCCTTGGAGCGGTCTGCGAGCCGCCTCACCTCGTCAGCCACCACCGCGAAACCGCGACCCGCCTCGCCGGCACGGGCCGCCTCGATGGCGGCGTTGAGGGCGAGGAGGTTGGTCTGGTCCGCGATGTCGTTGATGAGCCGGAGGATCCTGCCGATGTCACGGACCCGGTCGGTGAGAGCGACCGTGCGTTGACCCGAGGTCAGGATGCGCTCATGGGCACGGTCGAGGTTGTCCCGGGTCTCAGCAGCCTGGGTGGCGACCCGCTCCACGGTCTCGGCGATGTGGCCGGATGTCCGGGCCAGCTCCTCCATGCTCGCCGAGGTCTCGACTGCCGCCGATGTCTGCTGCGCGGTTGTCGACACCAGCTGGGTTGAGGCCTCGGAGAGACGGGCGGCGGAGCCGGCAAGCTCGCCGCTCACCTCCCTGACCCGCTCGACCATGCCGCCCAACCGCTCGACCATGAGGTTCAAGGCCTTCCCGAGCTCCTTGACCTCCACCGCCCCGCCGGGGTGCACCCGGGCGGCGACGTCACCGGCGGCGACCCGCCGGGCGAGCCGGCCGAGGGCACGTAGATGACTGGTCTCCCGGTACGCGACCAGGAAGGAGATCGCCCCGAGCAGAACCGCACCGACGAGACCGACCACCATGGCGGTCGATCGCACCTGGCCCGCCATGGCGGAGGTCCAGCCGCGGCCCGAGGTGACCGTGCTGAGGACCACCACGAGAAGGGCCATCACGACGATGCCGGCGATGAAGACTCCCGCGACGACGCGGACGAGGAACCGGTCCAGCACCCGCCGGATCGCCGCTCCGAGGTTGGCCATGGAAGTCTCCAGCCCGCCCACGCCCAGCCGGCGTGGCATTCCGGTTCGGCTCTCAGATTTAGCACCCACCGGCGTAGAGGTGGGGTGAGGTTTGCGTGACGGCCTGCTGACAGTCCCACACGGTGCCCTCCTGTGCCGAATCCCTCAGCGGGGCGCCGAGGCCAAGGAAGGGGTGGCCCGAGGAGGAGCGCACTGACGTGCGTGACGGCGAGAGCCGGGCCCGCTGACGCCGGCATCGGCGTCCCTAGGGCACCGTCAGCGGCGGGCGAGCAGCTCCGTCAAGGGGCCAACATGTCCGGCGAGGAGCTCGTGGAGCTCGAGGAGCTCGTCGCCTGTGATGGGCGCATCCACCCGCTCACCGCCCTCGTCCACGTTGGCACCGGGCGCAGCCGCCACCGGGGCCTCGCCCTCGGTCTGGAAGATGATCTGGAGCAGGTTCTCGTCGTTGCACGACCGGCAGGTGACGCGGACCAGCGCCCGGTTGTCCTGCTGGGCGAGGACGTTGATACCGCACTCGGCCATGCTCTCGCCGCACTGGACACAGCGGTACCGGCGGGCCTGGGAGCGGAGCAGCTTGACGAGATCCACAGCCTCAGTATAGGCAGCCGCGCCGAATCACCAAGGCACACATGGCCCCCGGAGGCCACGCCCGCAGCAGTGTTGGCCACCGGTACGGGTAGACTCGCCTGCGCCACTGGGGAGTGGCCAAGTGGTAAGGCAGCTGACTCTGGATCAGCAAATCGTAGGTTCGAATCCTACCTCCCCAGCCAAACCAGTTTGTTTGCATGCGCAAATGGAAAACTGGGCTTCGGCGACCGTCCCTGACCAGGGCGGCCCTCAGAGCGAGGTGACGATGAGCGCGGCCCCCATGCCGACCACCATCGCAGTGACCACGATCAGGACGACCTTCTCCCAGAGGCGCAAACGGAAGGGGGCGGGCAGGGTGGTCCAGGCGAGGACGATCAGGAAGACGAGGACGATCGGCAAGAGCAGAGCGTTGAGGATCTCGACGGCGATCGCGAGACCCACCAACGAGCTGCTGGTCAGCACCAGCACGGCGGAGAGGCCCACCGCCCCGATGAAGACGCCGTAGAAGAGGGGTTCCTGGCGAAACTTCCGGTTGAGGCTGCGGGGCTTCCCGGCGACCTCCGCGAAGGCCCACGCAGCCCCCAGGGAGACCACCAGAGCCGCGACCAGGGCAGCCCCGGCCACCCCCATGGCGAAGGCGAGACGGCCACCCGCGGCTCCGAGTGAGGAGGTCAGTGCGGTGGAGATCTGGGCCACGGTGTTGAGCGAGCCGGAGTGCCGATGGAAGAGGCTCGCCCCGGTCGCCACCAGGACCGCGATCATGATCACCTGAGTGACCACCGCGCCGATCGCCGTGTTGATCCGCGCGAAGCGGAGATCCCGGACGGTGATTCCCTTGTCCAGGATCGCGGCCTGCTGGTAGAAGATCATCCAGGGCATGACAACCGCCCCGACATTGGCCGCCACCAGAGCGAGGTAGGCCGAGTTCCCGAGTGGCTGCCCCATGCCCAGGCTGCCGACCAGTGAACCCGGATCCGGATGGGCCCGGATGGCGGCCACCAGGAAGGCCAGCTCGAAGAGCCCGAAGCCGATACCGATCAGCTCCACTCGCCGGTAGCTGCCGGAGACGACCACCAGGAGAAGCACGATGGCGGCTCCCGGGACGATCAGCTGCGGGGGCAGGCCGGCGATGCTGCCGACGCCCGCGATGCCCGCGAACTCGGTGACCAGCGCACCCACGCTGGTGACCAGCAGGGTGCTCACGGAGAACACCGCCCATCCGCGTCCGAATCGCGCCTTGATGAGCTCGGCGTGCCCCTTGCCGGTGGTGAGCCCGAGCCGGACGGTCAGCTCCATGACCAGGTAGAGGACCGGGATGAGAAGGACCTCGAGGGGAAGGAGCCGGTAGCCGAAGCGGGCCCCGGACTGGGCAGCGGTCACGACGCTGCCGGCATCGGTGTCGGCGAGCATCACCATCAGGCCGGGGCCGATCGCCACCGCGAGCCACATCCAGCGTCTGCGAAGGCGGCGGGAGGGCAGCTGCGGGGATCCCTCCTCAGCGTCAGGTCCTGAGACCTCGGGGGCCTGCTCAACCGCGCCGGCCCGCAGCCCGAGAGCCCGGACGTTCATCGCTCGCCCGCGCGGGCGCAGCACGGCGAGGCGGGCGCCCCGGAGCTGGTCGCGCGGTGGCATGCGGTCACGGGTCGGAGGTCTCCCTGCGCCGCGCACCGCCTCGGCGAGGTGGCGGCATCGGTCCGGCGTCCACGGATAGCTTCGGCTTAGAGCGGGCTAACATCCAGGGCCGAAGGTCATCTGCCGATGGGGTCGCCCGTCACCGCGAGCCAGCCTCTCGACCCTCAGCACCATCTCGCGCACCGAGGCACGCGCTGCGGCGCTCAGAGCGAGAGCTTTCAGGGTTCGCTGCGCGTACTGAGGGGTCCTCCGCTCAGTGCGTGGTATTGAGGGGTCCTCCGCTCAGTGCGAGAGCTTTGAGCTCTCGCTCGTCGCTACGTCGCCCTCAGTACGTGGTACCAGCCGGTCCTCCGTTCGGAAAGTGAGCCTCTGGCTCCCTCTCCTTGCTCCGTCGCGGCTAGTAGATGAAGCCCTCGACGTCGTTGAGAGTGGTCACCTCGCGGGAGTCGATGTTCCCGGGAATCTCGTCGAAGTTGGCCTCGTCGACGTAGAAGTTGGTGGGGCTCACGACGGACACCACGTAGGCGACGTGTCCGTAGTAGCTATAGCCGTTGCCCGGGCCCCACACCACGATGGCCCCCGGCTTGGGAGTCGAGCCAGTCGAGTAGCCCATGGCCGCGGCGTTGCCGAACCACTCGTCCGCGTTGCCACCCCACGGGACCTCGCGCAGCGAGGCGACATACCAGGTGCACTGGCCCCAGGGGAAGGAATTGGGGATGCTCCCGAAGGCAAAGGGGCAGAGCACACCGCCGCACAGGCCGCCGGAGCCTCCGCCCCTCTGGGCGGCAGCCGCCGCCGCGGCAGCAGCCGCCGCCGCAGCCGCTGCCGCGGCCTCCTCGGCGGCCTGCTGCTGGGCTCGCACCGAGGCGATCTGGCTGAGAAGCGAGTTGCGCTGGCTCACCAGGCCCGCGGCCTGGCCGCCGAGGGAGGCCGCCTGCTGCTTGAGCTCCGACTCCTGGCCCTGCAGGGCGGCCTGATCGGCCTCGAGCTGGCTCTCGGCCTGAGCGACCTGGGTGAGGTGGGACTGCTGCGTCTGCTGCAGGGCGTCGAGCGCCTGCTGGTCAGCCTCCACCGCGGCCATCAACTGCTGGACCTTCCGGCTCACCGCAGTGGCCGAGTCCAGCTGCTCCATGAAGGCCGCGATGCTCTGGCTATTGACCAGCCCGTCCACCACGCCGGTCCCGCCCTGGGTGTAGATCTCCACGGTGAGCTGGGTGAGCTGCACCTTCTGCGCCGCGAGGTGGGTGGTGTCGACCTGGATCGCCTCGGCGGTCTGGGCCAGAGCCAGGTTGAGCTGGTTGATCTGCGTCTGATCCGAAGCGACCTGGGCTTCGGTGACGGCGATCTGTTGCTGCACGGCGGCGGCCTGAGCGTTCGCCGTCGCCTCACTCCCCTGGAGGCTCTGCAGCTGGGTGCCAAGACCGTTGTACTGGCTCTGGAGCTGGTCGATCTGCTGGTCGTAGGAATCGGTCAGCCGGATGCCGGGGAGGGCCACCCGGGAGGGCGGGGGCACGGCAGCCGCCAGTGCTCCGATCAGGAGAACGGAGGCGACGAGCTTGCAGGTGAGGCGTGTGGTGCGGTGCAAAGATCCGTGTCCGTGGGTGGACGTGGGACGCGGAGCTTATCAGCGCCTCTCCGAGCCCCCGGAGCCGCTTTCGACGCCTTTTGATGGAGTCGTGACGCTGCCGTCACAGTTGTCCGGCTGCCCTCACTGTTAGCGGCGCTTGGTACGTTCTTGCCGGACCTCTTGGGCTCTGCTCCCAGCCCCCCGGATGGAGGCCGGAGTTCTCCACTCAGAGCGAACCAGGCGACTGTGTAGAGTTGGCCGCGAACAGCAGATGGAGGATCGGTCAACGTGAGCGAAGCGCCAGAGCTCAAGCCCGCCGAGTCGACGACACCCACGCTCGCCCCCCGGGGCCTGGAGGGGGTCGCAGTCGCCGAGACCCGGATCGGAGACGTACGGGGAGAGGAGGGCTTTTACCACTATCGCGGCTACGACGCGACCGAGCTGGCCCGCCACTGCTCGTTCGAGCAGGTCTGGCACCTCCTGCTGATCGGCGAGCTGCCCAACCCACGCGAGCTCCGCTGGCTCCAAGACCAGGAAATCGCCGGACGCACGCTGCCCGGCGGAGTGTCCACAGCCCTCGACGAGATCGCGCGCCTCCCCGGCTACACCGCCCTCGGCGCCCTACGCACAGCGGTCTCCCTGAGCGGGGCGGCCCTGAACCTCCAGCCGACGCTCGACCTCACCCCCGATCAGGTCCGCGCCGACGCGCTGCGGATGGTCGCGCTGACCCCAGTCCTGCTCATGAGGCTCCACCGGGTCCACCAGGGGCTGGCCCCGATCGATCCCGATCCCAGCCTGGGCTACGCCGCCGCCTACCTCCAGATGCTGACCGGCGAGCGACCGGACCCCGAGGCGGCGCGCGCTCTGGAGCAGTACATGATCCTGACCATGGACCATGGATTCAACTCGAGCACCTTCACCGCCCGGGTGATCACGTCCACCGGGAGCGACATGGGCTCGGCGCTCACCGGGGCCATCGGCGCACTCGCCGGCCCCCTCCACGGTGGGGCACCGTCGCGCGCCCTGGACATGCTCGACGCCATTGGCACCCCGGACCGCGCCGAGGAGCATCTCCGCGACGAGGTCAATGGCGGCCAGCGCCTGATGGGCTTCGGGCACCGCGTCTACAAGACGGACGATCCCCGCTCGGTCCTCCTCCACGAGGTGGCGCGCGGTCTGGGCGGTCCGCAGGTGGCGTTCGCAGAGCATGTCGAGGCGACCGCGCTGCGGGTGCTCAGCGAGCTCAAGCCGGGACGGCGTCTCTACACCAACGTCGAGTTCTACTCCGGCGTGGTCATGAACACGGTGGGCCTCTCGCGGGACATGTTCACCCCCACATTCGCGTGCAGCCGCACGGTGGGGTGGACCTCCGCCGTCGCGGAGCAGGCGAGCAACAACCGGCTGATTCGCCCCTCCGCGATCTACGTCGGTCCTCCCGCCCCCCGAACCCTGCCCGAGGGTTACGCCTACGCCTAGCCCGGTGGGTTGAGCGTAAGGGGGGCTGGCGTCAGACCTGGCTAGACGCTGCCCAGATGTTGATCCGGCTCTCGGTGGCGAGCCGATCGATCGCCTCCAACTCCTCGGGGGCGAAGTCGAGCTGATCGAGGGCGGCAAGATTCTCCTCAAGCTGGGCGACGCTGCTCACCCCAATCAATGCCGAGGTGACCCGCGGGTCCCGGAGGACCCAGGCAAGTGCCATCTGGGCGAGCGACTGCCCGCGCCCCGCAGCCAGCTGGTGCAGCCCGCGGATCTTGGCAAGCGTGGTCTCGGCCAGCATCTCCGGGCTGAGGGAACCGTGACGGCGGGCGCGCGACCCCTCGGGGACGCCCTCCAGGTACTTGCTGCTCAGCAACCCCTGGGCGAGCGGAGAGAAGACGATGCAGCCGATCCCCCGGCCGTCCAGGACGTCGAGGAGTCCGCCCTCGATCCAGCGGTTGAGCATGGAGTAGGAGGGCTGGTGGATGAGGATCGGCGTGCCCAGCCCGGCCATGATCCGGGCGGCCGACTCGGTGGTCTTGGCGGAGTACGAGGAGATGCCCGCGTAGAGTGCCTTGCCCTGGCGCACCGCGGTATCGAGGGCGCCGAGCGTCTCCTCCAGCGGGGTCTCGGGGTCGAAGCGGTGCGAGTAGAAGATGTCGACGTAGTCGAGTCCCATCCGCTTCAGGCTCTGGTCAAGGCTGGCCAGAAGTTGCTTGCGCGAACCCCATTCCCCGTAAGGGCCGGCCCACATGTCGTATCCCGCTTTGGTGGAGATCACCAGCTCGTCGCGGTGAGGGCGGAGGTCGGTGGCGAGGATGCGCCCGAAGGTCTCCTCCGCCGAGCCGTAGGGAGGTCCGTAGTTGTTGGCGAGGTCGAAGTGGGTGATCCCGAGGTCGAACGCGCGCAGCACCACGCTGCGGCTCTCACTGAGCGGCCGCTCGGCGCCGAAGTTCTGCCAGAGGCCCAGCGAGATCAGCGGGAGCCGCAGGCCGCTCCGACCCGAGCGGCGGTAGGCCATCGACTGGTACCGGTCGGGAGCAGGGACGTAGGTCACCGGGGGCCCTCCATGCGACGGAAGCGACACCGGGCGCGGTCCCCTCGGGCGCCGGCACGGATGTTTGTGTTGCCGCTGAATCTTCGACGGCTATGATAGACGCGTGCACATGCGTTCGCATGTTCGGCGAACGCCCTGCGCTGATCGGCACGGAGATCCGGAGAGCCCATGACCGGAGACGTCTTCAACGACTTCTGCATCCAGGCGGCGACCGTCAACGGATCGGGATCGCAGTCCTCCAACCTCGTCATCACCAAGGCCCTGCATCACATGGGCATCCCGGTGGCGGCCAAGAACGTCTTCCCCTCCAACATCGAGGGGCAGCCGACCTGGTACGACATCCGGGTCACCCCGCAGGGGTACCAGGCGCGGAAGCGGACCGTCGACATCCTGATCGCCATGAACCCGGCGACCTGGGAGCGCGATGCGGCCAACGTCCGGGCTGGCGGGGCGGTCATCCACGAGGCGGCCCTTCCCCGCTTCGGCGCCGCGGATCGCGACGACGTCTCCTGGTACCCGGTGCCGTTCGCCCGGCTCGCGCGCGAGCAGCTGGAAGCCAAGCCGGACCTCCGCAAGTACCTGCAGAACATGATCTACGTCGGCGTGCTGGCCGAGCTGATCGGCCTCGACCCGGCCGCCGTCGAGCAGGGGGTTCGGGATCAGTTCCGGACCAAGCCCAAAGCCGCCGACCTCAATCTCGCCGCGGTACGGATCGGTGTTGACTACACGCGGGAGAACCTGGTCAAGAGCGATCCCTATCGGGTGAGGCCGATGGACGGCACTCGCGGAACCGTGCTCCTGGACGGCAACCGCGCTGGTGCGCTGGGCAGCCTCATGGCCGGCTGCACCGTGCTCGCCTGGTACCCGATCACCCCGTCCTCCTCTCTCTGCGAGGCGTTCATCGGCTACGCCGAGCGCTACCGGTTGGACGCCGCGACGGGAGAGCGGCGGTTCGCCGCCATCCAGGCGGAGGACGAGCTGGCCGCCATCGGGATCGTGCTGGGTGCGGAGTGGGCGGGCGCCCGGGCCATGACGGCGACGTCGGGACCGGGGATCTCGCTGATGGCCGAGCTCACCGGACTCGGCTATTACGCCGAGATCCCGGCCGTCATCTTCGACATCCAGCGGGTGGGGCCCTCCACCGGCCTGCCGACCCGGACCATGCAGGGAGATGTGAGCTTCGTTCACTCCCTCTCCCACGGTGACACTCGGCACCCGGTGCTCCTGCCAGGAACGGTCATCGAGGTGTACGAGGACGCGCAGCGGTCCTTTGATGTGGCCGACCGGCTGCAGACCCCCGTCTTCGTCCTGAGCGACCTGGACCTCGGCATGAACCTCTGGATGACGGCGCCGCTCCCCTACACGGAGCGCTCCATCGACCGGGGCAAGGTGCTCGACGCGGAAGCCCTGGCGCAGGTCGCCGACTGGGCCCGCTACCGCGACGTCGACGGCGACGGCATCCCCTACCGAACCCTCCCCGGCACCGCCGATCCGCGGGCCGCCTACTTCACCCGCGGATCGGGCCACGACGAGCACGCGCTCTACTCCGAGGATCCCGATGTCTACGCGGCCAACGTGGACCGGCTCCGCCGCAAGATCGAGGGGGCGCGGACGCTGCTGCCGGCTCCGCTCATCGAGGAGTCGGGCAACCGGGTGGCGATCTGCGCCTACGGCTCCACCCACCACGCGGTGGTCGAGGCCAGGCACCAGCTGGCGGATCAGGGGGTGGAGACGGACTACCTGAGGATCCGCGGGCTGCCCCTGCATCCGGCCGTGGCCGAGTTCATCTCCCGCCACGACCGCGTCTACGTGGCCGAGCAGAACCGCGACGGCCAGATGGAGTCCCTGCTCCGCCAGGAGCTCCCCGGGGAGCTGGCCGACCGGCTGCGGAGTATCCGTCACTTCAATGGGGTCCCCATCGACGCGGAGGCCATCAGCGAACCACTGCTGGCAGGTGAGCTGGCCGAGCGGCAGCCCGCCGATCAGCAGTCCGTCGATGCCCACCGCGTGCCGGTCGCCTGAGGAGAGCGCCATGGCAATCGCCATCGAGAAGCTGAACCGCGTGGGGCTCAATCGGGATGACTACAAGGGCGCGCACACCACCCTGTGCGCAGGCTGCGGGCACAACTCGATCACCAACCACATCGTCAAGGCGCTCTACGACAGCGGCATCGAACCCCATCTGCTGGCCAAGATGAGCGGGATCGGCTGCTCCTCCAAGGCGGCCGCGTATTTCGTGGAGCACGCCCACGGCTTCAACGGGGCGCACGGGCGGATGCCGTCGCTCGCCACTGGCGCCAAGCTGGCCAACCGCGACCTGTCCGTGTTCGGGATCAGCGGGGACGGCGACACCGCCTCGATCGGGCTGGGGCAGTTCTGCCACATGATCCGGCGCAACCTCGACATGACCTACGTCGTCGAGGACAACGGCGTCTACGGCCTCACCAAGGGCCAGTCCTCGGCCACGGCCGACCTCGGATCCCGGCCCAAGCGAGGACCGGCCAACCGGTACGAGCAGATCGACATCTGCGCCCTGGCCATCGAGCTGGGGGCGAGCTTCGTCGCCCGCAGCTTCAGTGGCGACGGCAAGCAGCTCGTCCCGCTGCTCCAGGCCGCCCTGGCCCATCGGGGCACGGCGATCCTCGACGTGATCAGCCCCTGCGTCACCTTCAACGACCACGATGGCAGCACCAAGAGCTACGCCTACGTCAAGGACCACGACGCCCCGGTCAACACCCCCGACTACATCGCCCCCCAGGAGGAGATCACCGTCGACTACGAGCCGGGGACGGGCCAGGACGTCGAGCTCCACGACGGCTCCCACATCCTCCTGCGCAAGATCGGCCCCGACCACGACGCCCGCGACCGGATGGCGGCGATGCGGCTCCTCTTCGAGGCCCGGCAGAGCGGCGAGATCGCGACCGGGCTGCTCTACGTCAATCCCGAGGCGGACGACCTCTGCACCCGCGAGGCGCTTCCATCACGACCCCTGGCCCAGCTCCCGATCGAGGAGCTGCGGCCGTCCCGCGAGCAGTGGGACGCGCTGATGGCGGGCCTGGCTTAGGGCCTCGACCTCTCCCTCTACACCACGCGCGAGCTGCTCTCCCGCACGACGCCGAGCGCCGATCCCGCATCGCGGAGCCATGTCAGCAGGAGCGCCGGGGCGCCGCGCAGGGTGGCGCCGACCGCGGGGACGACACGCAGGCCGCGGAGGTGGGCGACGACCAGGAGCTGGAAGACGAAGGCCGCGACCGTCACCCACATGTACACCGGGGCGAGCAGGGTGAAGAGAGGTGCCGCATGCGACTGGACGGTGATCCCGGTGTCGAAGACGTACTCGGCCATCTCGGCCGGCCCCGCCAGGAGCAGCCAGAACAGCGCCGCGACCACGGTGGCCCTGCGTTCGAAGAGCCCCGCCACACCGACCTCGCGCACCCAGCAGAAGAGACCGATCAGCGGGATGAGCAGGAAGAGAAAGTAGGGACGCTCGGTGAGCGGGCTGACCAGCATGATGGCCTCGATCGCGAGGCCCACCTCGAGGAGGGAGAGCGCGTCGCGACGGAGCGGCCGGGTCGATATAACCGCGACGGTCAGGATGAGGACGACCACCGCGAGGACGAGCCAGAGCACGGTCACGGCCCCGGGGGCGACGGTGAGCGAATGGGCGGCCGGGTTGACCGTGAAGAGACGGGCCAGCACCCCCTTGGGAGACTCGTTGTGGAGGAAGGGCAGGTACTGATTGGCCCAGAACCCCCAGGCGGTCCAGAAGTCCGACCACGCCCGCTGCCCGAGGAGGAGAAAGGGCGCGAGCCCGAGGATCGCGGTCGACACGGCGGCGACGATCGCGAAGCGGAAGTCGCGCCGCCAGAGGAGAAAGAGGGCGAGCAGGAGCAGCTCCGGCTTGACGGCGCTGCCGGCACCGAGGAGCACGCCGGCAAGCCCCGCCCGGCCCGCGGACCGTGCCCAGAGCGCGGCGCAGATCAGGGCCATCACCAGGAGGTCGCTCTGGCCGAGATCCCATTCCCGATGGACCGGAAGGGTGACCGCGGAGGCCGCGGCCAGGACCAGCAGCATCGCCGCCCTCGGGCGGAGCCCAGCGGCGCGGAGGGCGGCGTAGACGGAGAACACCAGGAAGGCGACGTTGAGCAGGTCCCAGGTGGTCAGAGCGCCCCAGTGAGGAAGGAGGGTGAGTGGCACCATGAGGTAGGCGAAGAAGGGCGCGTACACGTAGACCTGCGTGGTCCAGTAGGCGCCATTGCCGGCCGGGGTGTAGGCGTGGATGAAGCTCATCGCCCCGAGGTAGGGGTTGGTGCCGGACCGGACGTCGAGGCCCGCCTGGTAGAAGGTGCGGAAGTCCGCCCAGCTGAACCGCGCCGCGCCGTAGCGCATCACGTAGAGGGCCGCCGCCGCGATGACCAGCACACTGATCGGCACGGCCCACGGACGCAGCCAGGCCACGATGCCGGGAAGCCGGCGGTCGAAGACGGCCGCGTCGAAGGCGGTGTGGGGCGGCCCCGGCTCCGGCTCAATGCCGCCGGGCTGCCGCGGCAGGCGCCCACCTCTGGTGCTCACCGGCGCGATGATGGCACGCTGGGCAGCCGGTGGACCCCTCCGCCCCCGGCTGCCGGGCGCGAGGGGTGCGAACGATGCCCGCGCGGCGCGGTTCGGGCCGGCTGTCAGCCGAGCGCGGTGGGCCCCATCACCGAGGCGACCAGGTCGTCGCGCAGCCAGACGACCTCTGAGCCCGCCTGGTTGACCTGCGTGTATCCGATGGCCAGCACGGAGGTGATCTCCGGCCAGTTGGCCACGCTGCCCCCGTCCGTGATCACGAGGGCGGGCTCGAGCTCGGCAACCCGCTGGGCCACCGGCCCGTCGTAGCCGAGGAGGTGCTCGTCGTTGTAGATGGGCGGCGTCGGCAGGAGCAGCTGGAGGTTGTCCAAGTCGTAGAGCCAGACGTCCGCCGACCAGACCACCGCGGAGGTGCCCTCGAGTCCGTGGGCGCGAATCCACGCCGCCACCTCGCTGTCCTCGGACACCCGGTAGTCGAACTGATCCTGGTAGGTCGTCAGCGACTGACCTCGCGTGAGCGTCGAGACGGCCCCAAAGTAGTAGGTGGCGAAGCTGTGATTGCCGACCGCCAAAGCCGGGGGCCAGTCCAGCCCGGTCGGTGCCGCACCCACCAGGGCGAGGCCGGTGGCCACCAGGAGCGCGGCGCCGGCCAGGCGCCGCGAGCTCCGCACCCCGGCCGGGAGGCGCAGCCCCAGGCTGCTGAGGGCCAGTGCGGTCGGGACCAGGGAGGGCAGCAGGTAATGGGGATAAGGCTGCCCGGCCAGCGCCGGGACGAGGAGGGCAACAGCGGCCCAGACCCAGAGTGCCCAGGAGACATCCTGGTCCCGACGGCGCAGCCAGGTGCCGGACACGACCAGGGTCAGCACGACCAGCACCACGATCGCCCGGGTCACCATCGGGATCGCAGCCTGCCCCTGACCCTGGGTGAACTGGACCCAGTAGCCGACCAGGGCGTAGGTGACCTTGCCTGCCCCCGCGGTCACGACGGCCGGGATCAGCCAGGCGGCGGTGATGGCGACCACCGTGCCCGCGTAGACCGCCACCCGCCGCCAGGTCGACCGTCCCACCATCGCCAGGATCAGGCCAAAGGCGCAGGTGTCGGCCAGTGCCGTCTGCTGGTAGGCGATGCCGGCCGCCACCAGCGCGCCCACCGCCACCGGCCAGAGCGGCCAGCGACGGGCGTCGGGAGCGGCGACCCGGGTGAGCAGGAGCGCCCCGGCCCATGCCATGGGGGCGATGAGGAGGCTCTCGGGGAGGATCAGCTCGGCGTCGAGGAGGGGGGTGCCCAGCATGATGGCGGCGAGGACCAGGGCGATCACGGCTCGGCGGCGGCCGAGGAGGCGGTCCGCCGCGTAGGCGATGGCGAGCAGGGTGAGCAGCCCGGTCAGGAAGGTGAGGACGTGGAGGGCAGCCTCGCTCGTCCCCAGGAAGTGGATCACGGCGGCGACCGTCCAGATCTGAAGGGGTGGCTTGTTAGTCCAGATCTGGGAGTAGAGGACCTTCCCCTGGAGGAGGGCTCGGGCGGTGGTGACGTAGCCGGCCTCGTCGGTGTACCAGTGGGGCTCGAGGAACGAGGGGATGCGGAGCAGGCTGTAGAGGGCGAGGGGCCCGATCAGCCAGATGCGACGGCGGAGCCGGTAGGTGGAAAGGCGGCTCACCGCACGACATCGTCCCTCCGCCGCCGCCACTGCCGTCCTCCGTGTCAGCGGCCGTCGCGGCCACCTTGCTCTGTCCCCGCGTCCGGAGACCACCCCAATCTATCGTCCCCCGCCAACCTTTCGCGCGCGTTAACGGGCGGCCGATGTGTCATCGTGCCACCCCGTGGCCGTCGCGCCGGAGCATTCTCCACCCTCCGCTACCCCCGGAGCCCGCACCCGCCTGCCCCGCCCCGGCCTCGGCGGGCTGATCGTGGGCGCCGCTCTGATCGCGACGCTCGTCGTCATATGCCGCCGGGTCGGCGACCCGGACTTCTGGTGGCACATGGAGACGGGCAGCTGGATCATCGACCACGGCGCGTTCCCAAGCCACGAGCTCTACACCTACACGGCCTCCAACCGGGTCTGGGCGGATCAGGAATGGGGCAGCGAGGTGCTCGGGGACCTGATCTTCCGGGCCGGGGGGTTCCTCGCCTTCAGCCTCGCCTACGTCGCCGTGACCTGGGTGGGCTTCTGGTTCGTCTGGCGGCGGATCGCGCTGGAGCGCGTGCCCGCCCTGATCGCGGGCGGCTGCATCGCGGTGGCCACTGCGGCCGGCGTCGAGGTCTGGGGGCCCCGGTCGCAGATGATCAGCTTCGCCCTGACCTGCCTGACCCTCTACTGGGTCGAGTCCTACCTCCGGGACCGCAACCGCCACCTCTACGTCCTGCCCGTGGTGATGGTGGTCTGGGCCAATCTCCACGGCGGCTTCGTCTACGGCCTGGCCGTGGTGGGACTCGCCGCGGTCACCGAGGCCGTCCTCTGGCTCGTCTCACCAGAGGACGGCGCCCATCGCCGCCGATCGCTCCGGCTCTGGGTGGTGCTGGCCGCCAGCGCGGTGGCGGGCCTGCTCAACCCGATCACCTTCCACGCCTACCTAGCCGCCATCCAGACCCAGACCAGCGCCGTCCAGCAGACCTTCATCGCCGAGTGGCACTCACCCAGCTTCCACTCCCTCGGTGAGGTGGGCCTCGAGCTGCTGCTCCTCCTGGTGGTCTTTGCCATGGCCTTCCGCCGGCCCCGCCTATGGGACGCGCTGCTCACCGTGGTCGGCGTCTACGCCGCCCTCTCGGCGGTGCGCAACGCTCCGCTCGCCGCCGCTGCGCTCACCCCGATGGTCGCCTGGTCCCTCGGTGGCGCCTGGGAGCGGAGCCGGTGGCAGGAGCCACTCGGAAGGTGGATCCAACGCCGCGCCTCGGACCTCCTCATCCTCGTCTCCGCGGGTGCACTGATCGTCACGGTGGGGGCGGTCGGCATCGCGACCCACACGCTGAGCAGCCAGGCGGCGAGCACCGATGCCAACTTCCCGGTCGGCGCCGCCAACTGGCTGGAGTCCCACCCGACCGTCGGCACCCGGATGTTCAACGCGTACGACTGGGGCGGGTACCTCATCTACCGTTTCTACCCTGACCGCCCCGTCTTCATCTACGGCGAGGCGACCGAGCTGGGCAACCGGCTGCTGCAGCAGGTGAGCGACGTCGAGAACGCCGAGCCCGACTGGCAGACCATCCTCGGCGAGCACGGTGTCAACTACGTGGTCGAGCGCACCGACTCGGCGCTCAGCATGGCGCTGGGCGTGGACCCCCAGTGGAAGCAGGTCTACAACGACGGCTTCGCGGTTATCTTCGTCAAGCGTTAGCGGACGAAGGGCACCAGCGCCGTGTGCGGTGCGCCTCGCGGTGTGCCATCCACCGAAAGGACGACGAGCCCCCCTCGATCCGGGTAACCTCTGTGTCGGCCCGGCTCCGGCCGGGCGGACGCCCGGGCGGCCGGGGCGGGCGTCAATGCCGGCCCGGCCCTAGGAGCCGCATGGTGTCCACCGCCTGGCAACCGCCGCCGCCCCCGGGGGGAGAGCCCACACCGCCGGGTTACCCGTGGCCTCCGCCGGGCTCGCCGCCGCCGTACCCCTACCCGCCTCCGACCGGTCAGGCCCCCTGGCCGGGGCCCTACCCGCCGCCCGGGCAGTACCCAGCGCCGTATCCGCCCCCGTACCCCTATCCGGCCTACGCCAACCCGGGTACCAACGGACTGGCGATCGCCGCGCTCGTTCTCGGCATCCTCTGGCTACTGGGTGGGGTCGATCCTGGCCGTCATCTTTGGCCACATCGCCCTCTCCCAGATCCGCCACAGCCGCCAGGGGGGCCGGGGGCTGGCCATCGCAGGGCTGGTCCTCGGGTACGTCGGGCTGGCCCTGTTCCTCTTGGTCATCTGCCTGGTCATCTTCGGGGTGACAGTCGCGCACACCGGGACGGTCCAGGGCTGAACCGGTGAGCGCGACCCGAACCCGCTACGCCTACCTCGGCCCGGAGGGCACCTTCGCCGAGACCGCGGCGCGCAGTCTCCCGGAGAGCGGGGACGTGGACCTGGTCCCGGTGGAGACGGTCGCCGACGCCTTCGCCGTCGTCCGCGACGGGTCGGCGGAAGCGGCGGTGGTGCCCTTCGAGAACTCGGTGGAGGGGTCAGTGAGCGGCACCCTCGATGAGTTTGCGAGCGGCAGCTCGCTGCACATCGCCCGCGAGATGCTCGTCCCGGTCCGCCTCTCCTTGCTGGCGCGCCCCGGTACTGAGCTCGGCTCGGTCCGGGTGGTCGCCTCTCACCCCCATGCAACCGCCCAGTGCCGGCACTGGCTCCGGGCCCATCTCCCCGAGGCCAGGGTCCGCTCCACCCCCTCGACGGCGGAGGCCGCCGCGGCCGTGGCGGAGGGTGGGGACGGCACCGAAGCCGCGGTGGCCGCCCCCGCCAACGCCGAGCGGTACGGGCTGGTCGAGCTCGCCTCCGACATCGGCGACCACCACCACGCCGTGACCCGCTTCGTGATGGCGGTCTCGCCGCGTCCCCTGCCGCGGCCGACCGGTGCCGACCGGACGACCGTGGTCACCCTGATCGCCGACGACCACCCCGGGGCGCTCCTGGAGCTGCTCACCGAGTTCGCCGTGCGAGGAGTCAACCTCACCCGGATCGAGTCGCGCCCGACCGGCCACGGCCTGGGCCGCTACTGCTTCTCGATCGACTGCGAGGGGCACATCGAGGAGGCCCGCGTCGGCGACGCCCTGGCCGCCCTGCATCGCTCCTGCGAGGAGGTCCGCTTCTGCGGCTCCTATCCCCGGGCCGACGGCGAGGCACCGCGGTTCCGACATGGGACGGCGGACGCCGACTTCCAGGCGGCGGCCGAGTGGCTGGACCGGACCAGGCGGGGGACGGCCTGAGCCCGGGCCGGACCAGGCGGGAGGCCCCGGAGCCCGGGCCGGGTGGATCCCGATTTTGCGCTCCCGCGATGCCCCGTTACGCGGCTGTAGCCAAACCTCTGAGGGTCCCGTGAAGGCCCAACGGTAGGCTCACTAGCGACGTCTAGTGCATTTGCTCTACCCGGCGAGAAGGGCTGGAAAGGGAAGATCATGGAACGGCGCGGGCGGAGGTCCCGGCGTACCCGCTTCATCCGGGTGGCCCTGGTCCTCGCGGCCACGGTTGCGGGCACCGGCCTGGTCGGCTTCGGTGGCTTGGCGGCCTGGCAGGGCTACACGGAGAACGCCGGCAACACGGTCGCCGCCGGGACCGTGACCCACAGCAACGCCGTGGGATCCGCGGTCTGCACCTCGGTGACCTCGGCCACCCAGCTCAACCAGACCGGCAACGTCTGCGCGGCGATCATCAACGTCGCCGGCGTCGACCCCGCCTCCCCGGCCACCCTGGCCACTGGCGGGGTCACGATCACCAGCACCGGGACCCTGAAGAGCACCTTCACCATGCAGATGGCCGCCGTCCCGACGGGCAACCTCTGTGCCGATCTGGTGCTCACCGTGGTCGACGCGAGCAACGTGACCAACTACGCGGCCACCGCTCTCACCACCGAGATGGGCTCCGTCAGCCTGAACGACAGCGCGGGGGCCAGCCTCTGGCCGGGCACGTCCCCGGGACCGGCGGGCGGCGACACCTACACCTTCACCGTCACCAAGGGGCCCAATTTCAACACCGACGCCTCCGACGCCGGCCAGAGCTGCGGCTTCTCGATCCTCTTCACCCAGGTCGCCGGCTAGCTGTAGCTGGTTTCAGCCGGTCGGTTCCACCTCCGGGGTGCGGAGGACGACGGCCGCGACCACCAGGCCGATGCCCACGATCTCGAGAGGCTGCGGGATCTGGCGGAGCAGCAACAGCCCCATGATCGTGGCCGTGGCCGGCAGCAGGCTGAGCAGAAGCGCGAAGGCACCACGGGAGAGGCGCCGGAGCAGCACCTGGTCGAGGGCGTAAGGGATGACGCTGGAGAGTAGGCCGGCGCCCACCGCAAGGAGCAGGACGGCGCCGTGGCCGGCGCTTTCCACCGCGGGAGCGGCGGCGAGCGGCGCGATCGCCACCGTCCCGACGGCCATCGCCGCCGCCAGGCCGCTCATGCCCAGACCGCGCCGGGCCACCTGGTGGGCCAGGACGATGTAGACCGCCCAGAACAGGCCGGCAGCGAGGGCGAGGCCGACACCCAGCGCGCTGCCCGACACGCTGATCCTGCTCAGGATGGCCACGCCGGTCATGGCCACCAGCAACGCGGCCAGGTTGCGCGGCCCCCGGACAGCGATCGCGGCCACCAGGATCGGGCCGATGAACTCGATGGCAACGGCCGTGCCCAGTGGAAGCCGCTCGATGGCGAGATAAAAGGTGAGGTTCATGGCGGCCAGCGCGATCCCGAAGGCCACCACCAGCAGAAGTGCGCCCCGCTCCCGATGGCGCAGCTCGCGCCACGGCCGCCGCCAGGCCCCGAGGACGAGCGCGCCGGTGAGCACGCGGATCCAGGCGACCCCGGCCGCCGGCATCGCCGCGAAGGCGCGCACCGCGAGGGACGCCCCCGCGTACTGGGAGACCGCGTTGACGACGAAGAGCCCGACGAGGTGCGGGGCGGTGCCGCCACGGGCCGTCGGGGAGGTCGGGTCGGGGACGCCGGAGCTGTCGTTCACGGGGACCGAACCGCGGCAGGTCCCCTCCCGGGCGGGGCAAGCGCCCGCCTGGTGAGCGAGGTGCCGGGGCGGCCCGTGAGACTACCGGGTTTCGAGCGAGGCCCGCAGCCGGATCTCAACCCCGGCCAGCGCCTTGGACACCGGGCAGCCCGCCCTGGCCGCCTCCGCCGCCGCCTGGAACGCCGCGCCCTCGATGCCCGGGACAAGCGCCCGGACCTCCAAATCGATGGAGGTGATGGCGGCGCCGTCGGCCCGGCCGGTCTCGAAAGCCACGCTGGCGGCGGCGACGATCCGCTCCGCCGGATGCCCCGACTTGGCCAGCTCGCCGGACAAGGCCATGCAGAAGCAGCTGGCATGGGCGGCGGCGATCAGCTCCTCGGGGCTGGTCGCCCCCTGCTCGCGCTGGGTCCGCCGGCTCCAGGAGATGGGCAGCTCGGGGAAGGCCCCGCTGCCCGAGCGGACGGTCCCACCGCCCCCGATCAAGTCACCGGACCACGTTGCCTCGGCGGTGCTGTGGACAATCGGCATCGGTCAGCCTCCCTGTGACGGTAGCGGTGGTGCGCCAAGTGGCTGCGCCGAGAAAAGACACCGGCGCCGGGGCGTCTCGGGAGATCCGGCCGCGGGCACCCCGCGGAGCCTGGCCGCCTCCGGTCAACGCTCTATGATGATAGTGTCAATGGGCGATGTTGCGACTGTGGACACTCAACTTTCCCGGCCGGTCCCGGCGCGGAGGCGACCCCTCGGGAGGGAGCCCGATCCCCCGGTGACGGCAAACGCTCCGGGCTCGCCCCCGGGGGAGGAGGGTGCGTCTGCGGAAGGGCTAACGCTGGCCGTCGAGCGGACCCGGTCTGATCTGCTCGACATCGCCGTCCACGAGTTGCGCTCGCCGCTCACGGTGATCCAGGGATACGCCTCACTGCTCGACGGAGGCGACCTCGGAGAGCTCGGAGAGGCGGCGCTCAAAGCGGTGCGGGTGATCGCCGCCAAGGCTCACGAGGCTCAGGAGCTGGCCACCTCGCTGCTCACCGTGGCCCGTCTGGAGAGCAACGAGCTGCGCATCGACCGAGAGGAGATCGACCTTGCCGCGCTTCTCGACGCCGTTTGCGACCGGGTCGGCCCGCGTCTCGACCTGGGCGGCGGGACCCTCAGCCTCGACTGCCCGGCCGGAGCGCGGGCTCTGGGGGACGCCGACCTGGTGGCCCGAATCATGGACAACCTTGTCAACAACGCGCTGATCTACTCCGACTCGCCAGCCACGGTGACCGTGACCGTCCGCGCCGCCGCGGGTGCGGTCGGGATCCGCGTGAGCGACCGGGGGCCGGGGGTTCCTGAGGGGGATCGGGAGCGGATCTTCGAGCGGTTCGTCCGGGGGGAGGGGGCGGGACGAGCCGCCGGGACCGGGCTGGGCCTCTACGTGAGCCGCGAGTGCGCACGGCGGATGGGTGGCAAGCTGGCACTGGAGAGGAGCTGTCCCGGAGAGGGCAGCACCTTCCTGCTCAGCCTCCCCGCGGTCTGACGCGCCCCTAGCGGGTGTTGAAGAACCCTTGCTACGACAGCCTCACCCTGGGATCGAGGACGGCATAGATGGCATCGACCACGATGTTGGCGACCACGATGAAGGCGGCGGCGACCAGCACGATCCCCTGGATCACCGGCAGATCCTCGCGGCCGATCGCGCTCACCACGTTCTCCCCCAGCCCCGGGAGGCCGAAGACGGTCTCGGTGATGATGGCACCGCCGAGCACCGTGGCCAGGTCGATGCCGAACTGGGTCACGATGGGAGTGATCGCAGCCCGCAGCGCGTGGCGGTAGATGATCCGCCGCTCCGAGAGCCCCTTGGCCCGGGCGGTGCGGATGTAGTCCTCCCCCAGGACCTCCAGGAGCGAGCTGCGCGAGAGCCGGGCGTAGGTGGCCGCGGTGATCAGGGCAAGGGTCAGCCAGGGGAGGATCAGGTCGCGGGCCCACTGCGCCGGATTGGTGAGGAACGGCGTGTAGTTGCCGGCGCCCGGGAAGATGGAGATGCCGTGGGTGGTGAGGACGTAGAAGAAGACGTAGAGGAGCAGCAGGCCGAGGATGAACGTGGGTGTGGAGAGCCCGGTGAGGACAAAGACGGTGGCGCTGCGGTCCCACACACTGCGGGGACGGCGAGCGGCGAGGATGCCGACGCTCAGCCCGAGGATGAGCCAGATGATGCCGGCGCCCACCGCCAAAGAGATGTCGACCTGGACCCACTGGCCGAGGAGCGTGGTCACGGGCTCGTGCAGCTTGTACGACTCCCCGAGGTTGCCCGTGAGCAGCCGGCCCAGGTAGCCGAGGTACTGCTGCCAGATCGGGTGGTTGAGGCCGAGCGCAGCCCGGATGCTCGCCACCTCGCTGAGCGTTGCCGACTTGCCGGCAAGCAGCCGCGCCGGGTCGGGGTTGGTCATGAAGAAGAGGACAAAGACGAGGCTCACGATCACCCAGAGGGTGACGATCCCCTGAACCACGCGGCGGATGACAAACCGGATCATCAGGCCTCCGTCCCGCCGCTCAGGGGCTCAGTGCCGGTGCCCGCCGGGGCGTCCGGCCCGCCGGCGGCGACCTTCTTGCGTCGCATGGCGAAGAGGCGCTCGGTCCGGGGGTCGAGAGCGTCGCGCACGGAGTCCCCGAGCAGGTTGAAACCGAGGGTGGTGATGAGCAGCGCGATCGACGGGAAGACCCAGAACCACCAGGCCCCGAATCCGGCCGACCCCTGGTCGTCGGCCAGCATATTGCCCCAGGTCGGGGTCGGCGGCCCCACCCCGACGCCCAGGTAGTCGAGGGTGGCCTCGAAGACGATGGCCACCGGGACGAGGAGGGTGCCCAGGACGATCACCGGTGCGATGAGGTTGGGGAGGATGTCGACGAACATGATCCGGAAGCTGCCCGCGCCGATGGAGCGGGCCGCCTCGACATACTCCTTCTCCTTCTGAGAGAGGGTCTGGCCGCGCACGATCCTGCCGATGGCGGCCCAGGAGAAGAAGGCGATCACGCCGATGGTGAGGGGGAGGCTGCCGCCGAAGACGGCGGCGAGCACGATCGCCGCCAGCACGTAGGGGAAGGAGAGAACCGCATCCATCAGGCGGGCCAGCAGGGCGTCGATCCAGCCGCCGTAGTAGCCGGACACGAGCCCGAGAGCGGTGCCCCCGATGGTGGCGAGCAGGGTGGACAGGATGCCGACCAGCAGCGAGATGCGGGCCCCGTAGGCGATGCGCACCAGGATGTCGCGCCCGACGTTGTCAGTGCCGAGCAGGAAGCCGGCCTGCCCCGGACCATAAGGCTGACCGAAGGAGTCGGTCCCGTTGACAAGGTCGGGGTTGTAGGGACTGTGCCCGGTGATGGATGAGAGCACCGG
This sequence comes from Candidatus Dormibacteria bacterium, assembly GCA_050012735.1. Lineage (GTDB taxonomy): Bacteria > Chloroflexota > Dormibacteria > Aeolococcales > Aeolococcaceae > Changshengia. Next base: position 14,782 of record JBEKGP010000007.1, on the reverse strand, counting down.
AGCGATGAGGGCCAGCACCACCATCAGGACGATCATGCCCGCCGCCACCCAGGCCATCCGGTCGGAGCGGAGCCGGGCGAGAGCCAGACGCAGCGGGCTGCGTCCCTCGATGCCCGCGGCGGCGTCCAGCGCCTCGGCGGACTGCTCCTCATCGGCGACGAGCGACGCGGAGTCGACCTCGAAGGGGGACAGGCTCACGCCTTACCCCCCTCGCCGATGCTCGGTGAGGTCGCGGCGAACGACGCCAGCGCCGCGCCGATCGGCGGTGACACGCCCACTAGCTGCTCCCCCGGGGCCACCGGGAAATGGCAGGCGGCCATGTGCCCGGCCGGGTCGCCTGCCTGAACCTGGAGGGGAGGCTCCTCGACGGAGCAGATGGGCTGCGCCTTCGGACAGCGAGTGTGGAAGCGGCAGCCGGACGGCGGATTGATCGGTGACGGAACGTCGCCGTAGAGGACGACCCGGTGCGACGAACGCGCCTTCTCGGGATCAGCCACCATCGAGGCCGAGAGCAATGCGGCGGTGTAGGGGTGGCGAGGGGAGCCAAAGAGCTCGGCGGTCTCGGCCAGCTCCACGATCTTGCCCAGGTACATCACCGCCACCCGGTCGCTGACGTGCTCCACCACGGCGAGATCGTGAGCGATGAAGACGTAGGTGAGGTTGAACTCCCCCTGCAGGTCCTCGAGGAGGTTGATGATCTGGGCCTGGACGGAGACGTCCAGGGCGGAGACCGGCTCGTCGCAGACGATCAGGCTCGGCCGCAGCGCCAGGGCGCGGGCCACGCCGATGCGCTGCCGCTGCCCTCCAGAGAACTCGGAGGGGAAGCGGTTGTAGTGCTCGGGGTTGAGGCCCACGACCTCCATCAGCTCCTGGACCCGCCGCCTGCGTTCGCCACCGTCGGCGACGCCATGGATGGCCAGGGGGTCGCCGATGATCGAGCCGACCCGGCGCCGGGGGTTGAGCGAGCCGAAGGGGTCCTGGAAGATCATCTGCATCCGGCGCCGGTAAGTGCGCAGATGTCTTGCCGAGAGCCGGCTGATGTCCGCCCCGTCGAAGATCACCTGCCCGGAGGTCAGCGGGTATAGCCGGGTGATGCAGCGCGCCAGGGTGGACTTGCCGCAGCCCGTTTCGCCCACCAGGCCGAGGGTCTCACCGCGGCGGACCTCCAGGCTCACCCCCTCGACGGCCTGCACGGCGCCGATCTGGCGTTTGAAGAAGATGCCGCGTTTGATGGGGAAGTGCTTGACCACGTTCTCCACCCGGAGCAGCGGACGCTCCTCCGCCGGTGCGGCCACGAGGGACGGCTCCTCGCTCGCCGGGTTCACGGGTGTGGCGGTGTCGTCAGCCATGCGCGACGGCCCCTCCCGCGCGAGCCCCGGAGACGGCGGCGCGGAGCCGGGCGATGGCCGGACCCCGCCGGCCCTCGACGTAACGCTGCCGTGCCGCGTCGGCCGCCGCATCGACGCCCACGGCGTCGGGCGGGAGCCAGCAGGCGGAGAGGTGTCCCTCGCCGCCGCTCACCGGGACGAAGGGGGGCTGGTCGCGCACGCAGACGTCCATGGCGAAGGGACAGCGTGGGTGGAAGGCGCAGCCGCTCGGGATGCGGATAAGGCTGGGCGGCTGGCCGACGATCGGCACCAGCCGGCCGCCGCTCCCGGCCGCCCCCGGGATGGAGGCGAGCAGCCCCCGCGTGTAGGGGTGGTGAGGGCTGCGGAAGATGGTCCGGTAGTCCGCCCGCTCGGCACCGCGGCCCGCGTACATCACCAGCACCGAATCCGCGACCGTGGCCACCAGGCCGAGGTCGTGGGTGATCACGATCATGGCCATCCCGAGCTCCCGCTGCATGCCGCCCAGCAGCTCCATGAGCTGGGCCTGGACGGTGGCGTCCAGGGCCGTGGTGGGCTCGTCGGCGATCAGCAGCTTGGGCCGCAGGGCCAGGGCCATGGCGATCATGGCGCGCTGGCGCATGCCCCCGGAGAGCTCGTGGGGAAACGCGGACACCCGCCGCTCCGGCTGAGGGATGCTCACCATCCGGAGCAACTCGACGGCCTGCCGCATCGCCTCCTGGCGGCTGGCGCGGCGATGGGTCCGGATCGCCTCACAGATCTGCCATCCCACCCGGTAGTAGGGGTGGAGGCTGGAGAGCGGATCCTGGAAGATCATGGCGATCTCGGCTCCCCGGACCCGCCGGAGCTGGTCCTGGCGGAGCGCCAACAGCTCCGTGCCCTCGAAAACGGCCGAGCCGCTGATGTCCGCCCCAGGGTTGAGTCCGAGCAGGCTCAACGCACTCACGCTCTTGCCGGACCCGGTCTCGCCGACGATCCCCAGGGTCTGGCCCGCCTCGACATCGAAGGAGAGACCCCGAACCGCCCTCACCACTCCGTCGGAGGTGGGGAAGGAGACGGTCAGGTCACGGACGCTCAGCAGGCTCATGGGGGTAGGTGAGCGGTTGCCTCTAGGCCAGGGTTGGTAAAGAGTTTCCGACAATACGCCGATCCGATCCGGTCACGCGGTCGGAACACGCCACCAGGTGTCCCCCCGGGCAGTCGGGCCGACCGGCGGGCTAGCGGGCCGGCGACCTCCGCCGCAGCCGCGGCGGAGGCGCCGACCCGAAGTCCGTCCCGGTGAGGGGCACGCTGCCCCTCACCGAGCGGAAAAGGTCAACTGAGCCAGATGTCGGCCAGGTCGTACTGAGCCGAGAAGGGGTTGTAGAGGGCGTTGTGGACCGACGAGGAGTGCATCAGGTTGGTGAGCTGGCCCATGAAGGGGATGAAGGGGGCCTGCTCCATGACTGCCTTGTTGGCCGCCTGCCAGTCGGCGGTGGAAGCGGCCAGCGTGGATGCGCTCTCTGCGCTGGTGATCAGGCTGTCAACGTTCGCGTTGCTGAAGTCACCCCAGTTGGTGCCCGGGAAGTCGCTGCTCCCGAAGAGGTCGGGGAGGATGGATCGGGCACTGGCAGGTCCGTACCAGTCAGGCACCCAGCCGGGCTCGGTGATGTCCCAGCCGGAGCTGGCCAGAGCGCTGGCCGTGGTCTGCAGGATGCCGGACGAGGTGTAGTAGCCCTGGGAGATGCCCTTGCCGTTGACGGTGACGCCGCAGGCCCCGAAGTCCTTCTGGACCTCCTCGAAGATGGCGGGGTGGTTACCGTCGGTGCGGTAGGCGTCGGTGATGGTGAACCCGTTCGGGTACCCGGCCGCCTTGAGCAGCGACTTGCACTTGCTGGCGTCACCCTCGTTGTCGGTGGTGGGGTACGGGTTGTAGCCCGCGATGTAACCCTGGGCGCCGGGGCCGAAGACCTGGTTCAGGGGCACGTTGAAGTTGGTGCCGCCGTAGACCTTGGCCAGAGCCACCTTGTTGATCGCGTACTCGAGGGCCTGGCGGACCTTCACGTTCTGCAGCGGAGTGGCCGCCTGCAGGTTGAAGACCAGGTACGGGTTGGTGATCCCCGGGGAGGGGAAGCTGCCGAACAGGGCGTTGGAGTAGTTGGCCAGGCCGGCCAGCGAGTTGGCCGGGACGGTGGTGTTCCACTCCAGGTCGAGCGTGCCCGCCTGGATCTCCTGCTGGACCTCGTCCGCGGCGGCGTCGGAGCCGAGGGTCTCATTGATGCTGATCTCGGCGACGTAGCGGTGGCGGTTGGGGTCGAGGCTCCAACTGGTGGCGGTGGTGTTGCTCCCCGTGGTGGCTCCCCAGTAGGGGTTGGGCACGAGCACGATCTTCTGCCCGGGAACGTAGCTCTGCACTTCGTAGGGGCCGTCAGACCAGATCGGGTTGCCCGCCGTGAGCGGCGTGTAGGTCAGCGAGGACGGGGGCGCGGCGGCCGCGAAGAACATCGACATGATGTTGGGGAAGTCGACCGCCGGGCTGGTCAGGTTGATGACCAGGGTCTGGCTGTCCGGGGTCGAGAGGCCCGAGATCGGGTTGGCGGAGATGTAGGCCGCCCGCTGCGCCGGGGTGGCGGTGCCGGGCAGCGCCTCGAAGCCGCTGCAGAAGGTTGCGAAACCCGCGATGGTTGCCGTGTAGTAGCTCGGGTTGCCGTATGCGGACAGCGAGGGGTCGCACTCGCGCTCCAAGCCGAGGGCGAAGTCCTGGGATGTCACCGGCGTGCCGTCGTCGGGGGCGACCGGTTGACCGGTCGACGGGTCGGTGACCGCCCACCTCAGCCCCGAACGGAGCGTGAAGGTGTAGGTCTTGCCACCGTTGGAGACGGTGTAGTTGCTGGCGGCGTCGTCGACCACCGAGGTGGCCGTGTTGAAGTTGCTAGAGGCCGGGTAGCCGACCAGGGTCCGGTCCATGGTCAGCAGCACGGAGTAGCCGATGGTGTCGTACTCGCCCTGCGGGTCGAGCATCCCGGAGACATCCGTGGAGCCGGCCAGGCTCAACGTTCCCGTCGGCGTCGAGGGTGGCGTGCCGGTGGCGTTGACGTTGGCCTTGAGCCAGGAGACGCCCGACTCGTTGAAGGAGGTGGGGTTGATGTTGGCTGCGTTGGTGCTGGTGGGACCGGTGGTGGTGCTGCTGCTGCCGCAGGCGGCCGCGCCCATGGCCGCCAGCCCTACGACGATCCACAGCCGGGGAGGCAGGTGAGCCCCCCAGTCCCGGCGGCCTTTGCCGCTCCGCTCAGATGGTTCCACGGACATGACACCCTCCTTTCTGGCAGCACCGGTATCTGGACCGGCGTGCCGGCTACCTTACAGGTGGCCCCGGGAACGCGGTCTGGGGGGCCCTGGTCGCGCTACGACGGCACATCCCCACGCCGTGTGCTCGAGAAAGCGGAGCTGCGCGCGGCCAGCCGCCGCCCAATCGAAACCACGACGCCCCGGCCGGTCAACCGCCGACCTTGGTGCCAACTGATGCGCCATTCAATGTACGCCTCACCGTGGCGATCGGTATCACCCAATGGGGTGATCCCCACGTCAGATCCGGTCACATGCGTCCAACAGCTCTCGCCCAACGTGGAAGCGGCAGAACGACCACGCGCTGAGCATGGGGCGGAGAGAACCTGACGGCTTCGAGCCGCCCGGACAACAGCCCGGGCGTGGGCTTGTGCTGCCCGCCCAGGTCCGGGCGGGCCCGGGCCGGCGCGATCCTCAGACGCCGACCGGTTCCAGCGTCGCGGGCACCGGCGGCACGGGCTGGCCGGGCCGGAGCGCCGACAGGCCGCTGAGATGGAACCGGCGCCGGGCGATGGCATAGGCGATGAAGCCCATGATGGTCGCGAAGCCCTTGTCGGCCATCCGCTGAAGGAGGGCGGCCGCGATCGCCGCGGCGGGGTCGACACCGGACAGGACCAGCAGCCCGACCACGCTCGCCTCGGCGGCGCCGATCCCGCCCGGGATCAGGCTGATCGCCCCGGCGACGTAGGACGCCGCCAGCACAAACGAGGTGACCGGCCAGCTCAGGTCGCCGCCCACGCCGCGGACAACCAGCCAGAAGAGCGTGACCGACACCGCCGCCCCAGCGAGGCTGAGCACCGACCAGCCCAGGGTGTCGGGCCGCTGGAGCAGCACGACTGTCTCCTGGCGGAGGCGGTCCACCTGACCGGTGAAGCGCCGCAGCACCGGGGTGCGCTCGACCAGGCGGTGGACGAGGTGGAAGCAGGGCGGGACGAGGAGCAGCACCATGACGAAGGCGATCCCGCAGAGGGCCACGATCAGGACGGGGAGGGCGCGGTGGATCGAGAGGACTCCGGGCACCGCGATGAGGATGAGGATGAGCATGAAGATCAGCTCCTGCACGGTGACGGTGGCGACCACCTCGCCAAACTCGACGTCGCCGGACGCCTCGCTGGCGAAGACCGCCCGGGTCAGCTCGCCGAGGGGGAGGAACGTCGTCGACTGCCCGGCGATGTTGAGCAGGATGCTGTCGCCGACGCTGATGTGGGCCCCGATGTCGCGGAGGAGGAAGTACCAGCGCAACCCCTGGAGGATGTAGTAGGCCGCCGAGAGGGCCAGGATGGCCGGGATCAGGGGCAGCTCGAACCGGGCGAAGGCCCCTCCCAGCGCGAAGGGGTTGCAGGCCACGATGAGGGCCACGATCGCCGCCAACCCGAAGGCGATGGGGATGAACTGCGTGGGTCGGAGCCGGCGCCGGGCCGGGGCGGATGGGCGTGGAGAGCCGGGCACTGGGTCCGCGGTGACCGAGCCGGAGCCGACCTCGAGGTCGGCGGTGAGTGCGGTCCGCCGGCCTCGCCGCGACGGCGGGCTGGGACGGGGCACGCTCAGGCGGCGACCTCGCACGTGGCGGGGGCGGCCGAGGTGGGGGTGGAGGTGGAGGCGGAGGTCAGGACGGTGCGGGGAGAGGCCACCAGGCTGCCGAGATGGAGGCGCCGGTGGATGGCGACGTAGGCGATCACACCGATGACGGACGGCACCCCGGTGAGCAGGAGCCGCTCCAGCAGCGCCACCGCAGCGGCCTGCCCGGCCGGGACCCCGAATCCGACCAGCACCCCGATCAGGCTGGCCTCATTGGCGCCGATCCCGCCGGGGAGGAAGCTGAGGGCGCCGCCCACGTAGGCGACCGCCACGACCAGCAGGGCCACCCAGTAACCGCGCTCGATGTTCATTGCGCGGAGGAGCAGCTCGAGCGCCCCCGCGGCGAGGGCCACCCTGGCCAGGTCGATGATCCCGCTGGCCAGAGCCAGCGGACGGGTCAGCAGCACGACGCTCTCCCGGCGCAGGGTGTCCACCTGCTCAACACTCTCACGGAGGACGGGGACGGCCCCGAGAAGCCTCCGGATCGGCCGGTACACGACCGGCACCACGAGGATGAGAAGGGTCGCGGAGATGCCTCCGAGCACGATCGCTGAGACGAGCCAGCCCCCGGGGATGCCCATGAGGGCCGGGGTGGCGGCCAGTACCAGCAACGAGGTGAAGGTCAGATCCTGGACCGTCACCGTGGCGGCCGTGGCGCCAAAGGGGACGCCCGTCGCCTGGGTCGCGAACAGGGCACGGGTGAGATCGCCGAGGGGGATCACCGCGGTGACGGTCTGGCCGGCGAGGTTGATGAGCACCGACTCGTGGAGGTGCAGCCGCACTCCGGCCGCCCGCAGCAGGAAATGCCAGCGCACCCCCTGGAGGGCATAGAAGGCGACGGTCAGCAGCATCGCGGCTCCAACGAGGCCGACATCCGTACCGTGCAGCGCCGCGAGCACGCGCGATGGCTGGATCACGAGCAGGAGGCCGGCAAGGCCGGCCAGCCCGACGATCAGGGGGAACAGACGGCGCCTCAGGTTCATGGCAGGGCCACCCGCGGGGAGAGCCGCTCCAGCCGGCGGGCCTGCTCGGCGAGCCGGCGCAAACCCGCTGCCAGGGTCCGCTGCTCGGCTTCGGTCATGGCCTCGACCGCTCGCCGCAGCGGGCTATCCCGGAGCACGCGGACCGCGCCGACGAACTGGCGCCCCCGCGGGGTCAGGTGGATCTCGACACAGCGGCGGTCGTCGTGCCCGCGGTGACGGCGGATCAGGCCCCGGTCCTCCAGACGGTCAAAGAGCCGGGTCGCCGAGGCGGCGGAGAGTCCGGCGGCCTCGGCGAGGTGCCCGGCGGTCTGGGGGCCGGCGTCCCGCAGGCTGCGCAGGACAGCGAGCTGGGCGAGCGTCAGCCTGGCCTCGCGCCACAACTCGGTCTGGAACCCGTCGGCCAGCAGGCTGGCCCCCAGGTACGCCCCCAGAACCTCGCGAACCTGAGGGCTCAGACCGCCCTCAGCCTCGATCATTGTCACGAGGTCAATGGTACACATCGGGTCAGGAAAGCTCACGACCCCATCAGGCGGGCTCGATGGCCCGCGAAATCGGATGCCTTGCGACCCTGACGCGGCAGGCATCCGGGGCGGCACCGTGACGCCTCGGGGTTCATCGGCCGCCGCCCCTCTTGCCCGCTGCGGGCGCGGATAGTTACCATCAGAGAACTTTCGGGGGGAAGTGGAGGAGAAGTATGTCCGTGATTGCCGACGCCCAGTTCTCCACCGCGGCCGCCATCGCGGAGGGTGAGCCGGTCGCCTTCGGACCTGACCAAGCCCAGCCTGCGCTGCCGCTATCACTGAGCCGCCATCTCCCGCTCGTCGAGGACGCGCTGCGCTGGGCGCTGCCCGCCACCAGCTCTCCACTCGGGAAGATGTGCGCTTACCACCTCGGGTGGGTCTCCCCCGACGGGACACCGACCGGAGGCGGCGGGGGAAAGCTGTTCCGGGCGGCGCTCACCCTCTGGGCCTGCGAGGCGTGCGGCGGTGAGGTCGACTGGGCGGTCTCGGCCGCGGCGGCCGTGGAGCTGGTCCACAACTTCACCCTGGTCCACGACGACATCCAGGACGGCGACGTCACCCGGCGGCACCGGCCGACGGTGTGGGCGATCTGGGGTGAGGCCCAGGGAATCAATGCCGGTGACGGCCTCTTCGCCACCGCCTATATGGCGCTGCTGGCCCCCGGCCCCCGCTCCGACCGGCGGATGCGGGCCGCTCGCGGTCTCAGCCAGGCGGTGCTCGAGGTCATCGAGGGGCAGAGCCTCGACCTCGCCCTGGAGGGCCGGCCGGACACCCCCCGCGCCACCTACGTCCGGCTGATCACGGCCAAGACGGGGGCTTTGCTCGGGGCGTGCATGGAGATGGGGGCCATCCTTGCGGGCGCCTCGCCGCGGACGGTGACCAAGCTCCGCAACGCCGGACGTCTGCTCGGTGAGACCTTCCAGATCCGGGACGATTGGCTGGGGAGCTTCGGCGACCCCGATCAGACGGGCAAGGGGCGGACCTCCGACCTGGCCCGGCGCAAGCTGACCTTTCCGGTGGTGAGCGCCTTCTCCCGGGCCTCGCACGCGGAGCAGCGCCGGCTCTGCGAGCTCTACGCCGACGCGGAGGCGGAGGACGGCGAAGACCAGATCCGCGAGATCCTCAGCTCGCTCGGCGAGCCCGCCGCCACGGCGGTGGCGGCGACCCAGACGGTGAACGCGTCGATGTCCGCGGTCGCCAGCTCCGGGTTGGAGGCGCGGTGGGTCGATGATTTCGCGGCGATCGCACGTTTCGTCGCTCACCGGACCGGGTGACGGGAGCCCTCCTGTGACCGCCGCCAGAGGCAGCCCCCGCCGGCGTGGGCCCAGCTTCGGCAACGCCGTCCTGGGCGCCGGCCGCCCATGACCCCTGGCAGCGCCTCCCCTCTCCCCGACGATCAGGCGGATCCGCCCGGCATCGTCGACCGGAAGGCGGAGCACATCCGGATCAACCTCGAAGAGGACGTGGCCGCCAAGGGTGTTACCACGGGCTTCGAGCGCTACCGTTTCGTCCACCGCGCCCTCCCCGAGATCGACCTCGAGTCGGTCAGCCTGGAGACGTCCTTCCTGGGGCGCCGGCTGGCTGCCCCCCTCCTCTTCTCGTGCATGACCGGGGGCACGCCGCGCGCCCGTCAGATCAACCGGACCTTGGCGGCGGCGGCGCAGCGCCATCGGGTGGCGATGGGCCTCGGCTCCTGCCGGGTGCTGCTGGAGCATCCCGAGGTGCTCGCCACCTTCGCGGTCCGCGACCTCTGTCCCGACGTCCCCCTGCTCGCCAACCTGGGCGCCGTCCAGCTCAACATGGGCGTGGGGCCGGCCGCCTGCCGCCGGATCGTCGACCTGCTCGAGGCCGACGCCCTGGTGCTGCACCTCAACCCGCTCCAAGAGGCGCTCCAGCCCGAGGGCGACACCCGCTTCGCCGGGCTCTTCGGCAGGATCGAGGCGCTCTGCGCCTCCCTCGAGATCCCGGTCATCGTCAAGGAGGTCGGCTGGGGGATCGCCCCGGACCTGGTGGCCGCCCTCTTCGACGCCGGCGTCGCCGCGGTCGACATCGCCGGGGCGGGGGGAACGTCGTGGAGTGAGGTGGAGCGGCACCGGATCGCCGACCCGGTGCGAGCGCGCGTGGCGGCCGCCTTCGCCGACTGGGGGCTGCCCACCGCCGACGCCATCCGGATGGCCCGGAAGGTTGCTCCCCGGGGGACCCTGATCGCGAGCGGCGGGATCCGGAGCGGGGTCGACGTGGCGATGGCGATCGCCCTCGGCGCCGACCTGGCAGGCAGCGCCGGCTCCATGCTGCGGGCCGCCGACGATGGCGAGGAGACGCTCGACGCGGCGGTGGCCGAGATCACCGACACCCTACGCATCGCGATGTTCTGCGCGGGGGCCCGTGACGTCGGCGGGCTCTTCCGCGACGCCAGCCTGGCGGAGAGAAGGAACGGAGCGGCGGACCCGGGAGCGCTGCTCACCGGAGCGCGTCAGGCGCGCCAACCCGTGCCGCGCCTGACGGATGTCGCCGGGGGCACACCGTGAGCGCCGAGATTCGGGACGGCGCAGCATCGCTCAGCCGGCGCGAGGCCGACGCCCTCTGCCTGCGGATGGCCCGCCGCCACTACGAGAACTTCTCGGTGGCGTCGCTGATCGTGACCCGCCCCCTCCGGCTCCACCTGGCCCGGATCTACGCGTACTGCCGGACCACCGACGATCTCGGCGACGAGAGTGGCGGCGACGCGCTCTGGCAGCTCCAGCTCTGGCGCTCCGAGGTCGAGGCCATGTTCCAGGGGCGCCCGCCGGTCCACCCGGTGCTGGTCGCCGTCGCCGGTACGGTCCGCCGCTTTGCGATCCCACCCGAGCCGTTCCTCGACCTGATCGCCGCCAACGTGGAGGACCAGCGGGTCAGTGCCTACGCCACCTGGGAGGAGCTGCGCGGCTACTGCATGCTCTCGGCCGCCCCAGTGGGCCGGATGGTGCTCCGCCTCTTCGAGGTGGCGGACCCACGCGCGGTGCCGCTCTCCGACGACGTCTGCATCGGGCTGCAACTCGCCAACTTCGCCCAGGACGTCGCCGTCGACCGGGGCAAGGGACGCACCTATCTAATCCAATCCGAGCTGGACCGTCTCGGCCTGCCCGGTGCGGTGGAGGCCATGTGCGAGCGCGCCCTCCGCCTGCTCCAATCCGGCCGTGAGCTGGAGCAGCTCCCCATGCCGGCGCGGCTCCGCCTCCAGCTCGGCCTCTACCGGCGGGGCGGCGAGGCGATCGTCGAAGCCATCCGGCGGGAGGGATTCCGGACCGATCGGAGCCGGCCGCGGGTCACGACGGCGGCCAAGCTCAGCCTGGTGGCGAGCGCCGTCTCGGAGGGTGTCCGGGCGCGGAGCGACGGCTCCCTCGCCGCGGCCGAGCGCTATTGCCAGCGGATGGCTCGCCGGGAGGCCGGCAACTTCTACTGGGGGTTCATCGCCCTGCCCCGCACCCAGCGGATCTCCATCTACGCCCTCTACGACTTCGCGCGGCAGATCGACGACGCAACCGACGGGCCCGGGGCGACAGATGCCGGGGTCTGGCTCGACGTGAGCTCCGAGCGCCACAGCTCGGAGCGCCCTCCCGCCGATGGGACTGCCCGCGCCCAGCTCGAGCTGCAACGGCGGCGGCTGCGCCGGGCACTGGCGGGCGACCCTGCCGGCGACCCCGTGATGCAGGTTCTCACCCGGGCGGTCCAGCGCCACAGCATCCCCGAGTCGGAGCTGGAGGAGCTGGTGAGCGGGGTCGAGATGGACCTCCACCAGAATCGCTACGCCACCTGGGATGAGCTGCGCGGCTACTGCCAGCTGGTGGCCGGGGTGGTCGGCCGGATGTGCGTGCGCATCTTCGGCTTCGACGGCGACGACGCCCTGGAGCGCGCCGACTCTTTGGGCGCGGCCCTCCAGCTCATCAACATCCTTCGGGACGTCCGGGAGGACGCCTCGCTGGGGAGGGTCTATCTCCCCCAGGACGAGCTGGCCCGGTTCGGCGTCTCCGAGACGTCGCTTCTCGCGGGCCGGCCCGATGGCGCCTGGACCTCGCTGGTCGAGTTCGAGGCGGCCCGCGCGCGCCGCCTCTACGCCTCCGGGATCCAGGTCTGCGAGCACATCCCGGGCCCCGCCCGTGCGTGCGTCCGCACCATGGCCGGGATCTACAGCGGCATCCTCGACCGCATCGAGGCGGAGCCCGAGCTGCCGCTGCGGCAGCGGGTGCGGCTCTCCTCCGCGGAGAAGGCGGGGGTGATGGTCCGCTCGTGGGTCTCCTCCACGGCGGCGGGCCTGGTGCGATGAGCGCCGTGGTCGAGGAGACACGCCCGTACGGACGAGCCCCGAGCACGGGGGGCGCCGCCACCGCCCGGCACGTCGCGGTGGTCGGGGCGGGGCTCGCCGGCCTCGCCGCCGCGCTCTCCCTGGAGCGCGAGGGCTGGAGGGTGACCCTGGTGGAGCGCAGCCGCCTGCTCGGCGGCAAGGCCACCTCCTTTCAGCTCGGCGACGTCGAGATGGACAGTGGCCAGCACGCGATCCTCGGCTGCTACTCGAGCTTCCTGGAGTTCGTCGAGGAGTTGGGGATGCGGGGTGACCTCCGGATCCAGGAGCGCTTCGACGTGCTGATGCTCACCGAGACCGGTCGTGCCCGGCTCCGCGCCCTCCGCCTGCCCGCGCCCCTGCATCTGGCGCTCCCCTTCCTGCGTTTCCGGGCCCTCGGCCTCCGGTCGCGGCTCCAGGTGGCGCGCGCTCTGCTCGCCGCCAAGCGCCCTCGCGGCGGGGAGGAGGGGGAGACCTTCGCCGCCTGGCTCCGCCGGCACGGCCAGGGGCAGCAGGCGCAGCGGGTCTTCTGGGAGCCGTTCCTGGTCCCCGCTCTCAACGCCCCATTTGACCGGGTCAGCGCCGCCGCCGGCCTGATGGTGGTCCGGACCGCCCTGCTCGGCAACCGCGATGCCGCCCGGATCGGATACGTGACGGTGCCCCTTGCCCGCTTCGCGGAGCGGGCGGCGGAGCGGTGCGACGAGGTGCTCCTGCGCACCCCGGTGACCGGGCTCCATGTCGAGGGCGGCGAGCTCCGCGGGCTGCTGATGGGCGGCGCGGAGATCGGCGTGGACGCCGCCGTCCTGGCCGTCCCGCCCGAGCGGCTCGTCCGGATGACCGGCGTCGAGACGCTGGGGGTCCCGGACCTGGAGACGTTCACCACCCAGCCGATCGTCGACGTGCACCTCTGGTATGGCGCGCCGCACGCACTCGACAACCTGGACTTCGCCGCCATGACCGGCTCGCCGGTGCAGTGGATCTTCGCCAAGGGACCGGGGTACCTCTGCTGCAGCCTGAGCAGCGCCGACGACCTGATCTCCCTGCCCGAGGAGCGCCTGGTCGCCCTCGCCGACTCCGAGCTCCGCTGCCGGTTGCCAGAGCTGAGCCAGGCCACCCTCCTCCGTGGCGTCGCCGTCCGCGACCCGGAGGCCACCTTCGTCCCCGCCCCCGGACTGCGGCGGCCCGGGCCGGCGACCGCCATTGCCAACGCGGTCCTGGCCGGATGCTGGACCGACACCGGCTGGCCGGCAACGATGGAGGGGGCCGTGAGGAGCGGGCGTGCGGCCGCCAGGACGCTGGTGGCAACCCTTCCGCAGCAGGAGCGCTCGGCCGGCCCGGGCCCCGGCCCGACCCGGATCACACAGGTCGAGGGCGGGGGTGGGTCATGAGTGAGTCGGCCCTGCGGGGCGCGGTGGATTGGCTCCTGGAACGCCAGGACGCGGCGGGCTGGTGGACGGCGGAGATGGATACCAACGTCACGATGACCGCCGAGCACCTGCTCCTCCTCCGGTTCCTCGGGCTCGACCACGCCGACATCGCGGAGGGGGCCAAGGAGCACATCCTCGGCAAGCAGCGCGCCGACGGCAGCTGGCCCCTCTACCACGACGGCCCCGGCGACCTGAGCACGACCATCGAAGCCTATGTCGCGCTCCGCCTGCTTGGCTTCGACGCCTCCTCCGCCCCGCTCGCGCGCGCCCGCCATTTCGTCCTCGACCAGGGCGGTCTCGCCGAGGCCCGCGTCTTCACCAAGCTCTGGCTGGCCCTGTTCGGCGAGTACCCGTGGGACGGGGTGCCGTCGATGCCGCCCGAATTGATCCATCTGCCGTCACGCGTCCCGCTCAACCTCTACGACTTCGCCTGCTGGGCCCGCGGGACCATCGCCCCACTGCTCATCGTGCTCAGCCGCAGACCGGTGCGGCCGCTGGGGTTCAGCGTCCGGGAGCTGGTGGCGGCGGGCAGTGAGCCGCGCCTGCACCGGGTGCCCGGCGGCGGCGTCTTCTGGTGGGTGGATCGGCTGCAGAAGCTGTACGAGCGTCTCCCCCGGCAGCCGGGCCGCGAGCGTGCGCGGCGCAACCTCACCGCGTGGATCACCGACCACCAGGAGGCCGACGGGAGCTGGGGCGGGATCCAGCCGCCCTGGGTCTATTCGCTGATCGCTCTCCACCTGGAGGGGATGGACGCCGACCACCCGGTGATGCGCAAGGGGCTGCGCGGCCTGCGCGAGCGCTTCGCCGTCACCGACTCGCAGGGCTGGCGGCTGCAGGCCTGCATGTCCCCGGTGTGGGACACCGCCTGGGCGGTGCTTTCGCTCCGCGCCTGCGGCCTTCCGCGCAGCCACCCGGCCATCCGCTCCGCGATCGAATGGATCATCGGTGAGCAGATCACGACCGGCGGCGACTGGCAGGTGAAGGTGCCCCTCAAGGAGTGCGGAGGCTGGGCCTTCGAGTTCGACAACGACAGCTACCCCGATGTCGACGACACCGCCATCGTGGTGCTCGCCCTCCTGGAGGGCGGCGAGGGCGCGCGCGCGCGGGCGGCGGCGGAGAAGGGCGCGCGCTGGGTGGAGGCGATGCGCTCACGCAACGGGGCATGGGGATCCTTCGACAAGGACAACACGCGGCGACTCGTCTACCGCATCCCCTTCGCGGACTTCGGGGCGATGCTCGACCCCCCCAGCGAGGACGTCACCGCCCACGTCCTGGAGATGCTCGC
>JBEKGP010000006.1:0-54147 GCA_050012735.1 Candidatus Dormibacteria bacterium | reverse complement strand
GGCGCGGCACAAGCCAGCGGGGATGCTGCGCCGCAGGTCTGCCAGGGCGAGAAGCTCAGTGGATGACAAACCGCGTGATGGCCTTGCCCGAGGCCGAACCGGTCACGGCGCTGGCCCGAAGCACGGGGCGCGAAGATTGCACGGCATGCAACGAAGGTCGGTTGACCTTATCCCACTCCCCACAACGATCCCCGGTGCGAGGCGTTCCGTCCGCTCCCTGCGGACGACGTCCGCGCGGACAGCCTTTCAACCTTCGGCAGGGCGGGAAGGGTGTAAGTTGCGGCGCCGCCCACGGTCCCTTGGGTAATCCAACTCGGCCACCGCGTCGCGGCAGGCGCGTGACGAGGTGCCCACGATGAGGAAAGGCGCAGCGTCCGTGGCAGTGGGACCGGACGTGGGCAGCAATGTTGTGCCTGGCATGGCTCGCGAACACCCTGCTGAAATCGAGACCGACAGGCGCTTGGCGTGCTGGCCGATGGTCGGGACGACACCGATCAGAAGTTGCCGGGAAGGATCCAGCCTTGCGAGGCCCCATAGGCCTGGCACGCTGCGAGGTCCGTCCCCGCGCACGTCCAGACCCACACGACAATGGTCGGCTCCGTTTCAGAGGGCGGCGTCGGAGAGCCGCCAAAGCTCCCTCCGCTGGACGGACCCACCGAACAGCCGTCACTGCCCATCCCGTCGAGGCTGCCGTCATCCTCCGGCATCACCGAGTAGCAGAAGGTGAGACCCGACCAATAGGGTGAGCTGTTCAGCTCGACAGCGGCAAGATACCCCTCTGACGTGGTCTGTGAGGTCGTCCAAAGGAGCTGCACCGGTGTCACCACCCATGATGTGGTGGTCGCCGAGCCCGGGACGACGCAGTACGGTTCCGTCGACTCAGAATCCCCGGTGGCGCACGTGGTAACCGCGACATCGACGAGTGGAGCGACCTGCGGCGCGGCCGTCGGTGTGGACGGCTGCGGCGTAGCGGTCGGGATTGCGGTTTGCGATGGCGCAGGGGCAAGTCCGACCGACGGCCAAGGCGTCAGAAGCGGCGTGGGGCTCAGGGTCGCAGGCAGGGTGGCGGATGACGACGAGGACGGTGATGCACTCGGCGCCAGGGTCTCGGCGATAGGACTTGAGCTTGCCGTCTCGGAGCCAGACGGGACCGCGGTGCCGCTCATCGCGGCGATCGGCTTCGGTGACCCCGGGCGGCCTATAGGCGCCGTCCCCGTCGGTTGGGACGAGCCAGAGAGCGAGCAGGATGCGACAGCGAGCGCTACGCCAAGGACCAGGCAGAGCAACACCCGGCCGCGCAGTCGCCGCCAGTGGAATGCCCTGATCGCGGAAACACGGTTCGGGGTAGCGAGACAGCTGGGCCCACCCCGCGGAACGGAATCATGTTCCTCGTCTTCCATGGTCGGTTCCTCCATCACGCCAGACGAGCGCAACCGCTGACCCGTCGTGGAGGTTTGTCGGCCACCACCGCCTTCGGGCCGTGACGTCGTCGCCTACGACCTAACCGCGATCGCCGCGAGCTGACAACACCGGTCATGGCCGAGGTTGACGCCCCTCAACCGCAGGCGCAGAGCGACGATGATCGTGACGCTGGCCTCGGGCAGGAGTGGAGCCGCCGGAAGGGACTGACCGCGGGCGCCGCAGGGGTATGGGTCGCCAGCCAGTCGAGGACTGTCTCCTTGATCGCGACCAGCCCAGCGGGCGCAGCAAAGGGTGGATCCTGCCCGGCTCGCTCTGAGCCTAGTGCGCGGTAATCCGCTCGACGGGATGCACCGGGTTATGCGAGGTCGTCCAGCTCCGTCCCCCCACCACCCGCCGCTCCACGGTCGCCTACCCGACCTGAGATCCCCGTCGCGCGAACAAGAGCAAAGGCGCCGTCAAGGCCACGGCCACCGCCGATGGCAGCTTGCTACGCGCGATCGGCCGACGGACAACCAACGACACCGGAAACTGACACCGGTGTCCGTTCCCTGTATCGCTAGTCACGCCTCCCCGGGTTGCGCGGGGCGATAGCCAGTCGCCCGCCCGCAGGTATCGCAGAGCGTCTTCAACCAACTGTCGTGAGCCATGAGTACCCCGGACTCTCCGCAGGTCTCGCAGATGGTCTCAGAGGCGATCTCTGCCTGGTCGACCATTGCCTCCATGGTGGCGGCTTGGGGCCCACGCGTCGCGATGTAGTAGCAGAGGGTGCCGTACTTCTCCTTGACCTGGTGGACCCAGTAGGTGGGGTCAAGCGCGGCGAGCCGGTGATCCAGGTCGATGATGAGGGGGTACCAGCCCTTGCCGCAGCCAATCCATCGACCCCAGCCGTCCGGGATCCGGCGGAGGATGCGCTCCAGGTCAGCCGCGTGGGGACCGGCGTCGTCGGGGATGTGCAGGGCGTTCAACACCCGCTTGATGTCGATGTCGGGCAGAGTCAGGTCCGCCTGGGCCACCTCTCCACCCTCCCGTAGACGGTGGGCGAGGCTGGTGACGCGGTCGGTTATGACGGCCCAGGTGGCTGCCTCATCGGGCTCCAGGGGATGGGCGTGGTCGCCAGGCAGCGCTGGCTCGTCAAGGTCATCGGTCACGGTCGTGGCCCTCCGAATAACTTAGGTGTTCCTCGTCTTCCATCGTCGGTTCCTCCATCACGCCAGGCGAACGCGACGGCCGACCCGTCGTGGAGGTCTCTCGGCCACCACCGCCTTCGGGCCGTGACGTCGTCGCCTACGACCTAACCGCGATCGCCGCGAGCACGCAATACCAGTAATGGCCGGGGCGCGACTTCACACGGGATGTGACAAGCGTTGGGCGACGTCATCCCACTCCGCTACACGATCTTCCACGCGAGGCGTTCCTCGCCGGTCCCGAGGACGACGTCCGCGCGGACAGCCTTTTGACCTTCCAATGGGGCGGGAGTGGTCTAGGTTGCGACGTGCCTATCGATACAAGTAACCGACACCGGCGTCGGTTTCCTGTAGCGATGAACCTGGTGATGGAACGCGGACGGTGCCAACAAGCGCCCCTCCTGGATCATCGGAGGCGGGGAGAGCGGACCGGGCGCCCGACCGACGCTGGGAGATTGGGCGCTCGGGATACGGGATCAGTGTTCACAGGCCGGGGTCGCCTTCTTCTTCAAGCAGTGCAGCGGGTGAACAAGAAAAGAGCCGGGCGGCTCTTGTCAGGAGGGACGTGGGATCAAATGCCCCACTCGGACTCAGCTGCCCTCGTGCCGGCCTCTAGCTGGCCGCACGGCGCGGCTCACCCTCAGTTCACCTAGGGACAGGGGATGAGGCCGCGTGACAAACTAGGGGACCAAGGAGGAGGAATTGGGCGCGTTCGGAACGTTACGCGGGGTTGGATGGCTACGCTTTGCCAGAGTTCGGTGATGCCCGATGAGCCTTGATCTAATTCCAGTAGCGCCGCTTGTGTTGGAGTGGGCGCGCAGATCAGTGGGCCTATCGGTCGATGCTGCAGCTCACAAGCTTCAACTCGTCCCGGCCACCGTGGAAGGATGGGAAAGTGGCTCGGTTAGCCCCACAATCAAGCAACTGAGACGGGCGGCGGCTGTCTACAAGCGACCTCTGGCGGTTCTTCTCTTGCCGACACCGGCAAGGGACTTCGACGCTCTGAAGGACTTCCGACTCACCGCGGCGCATGACATGGAGCGTCCCTGGAGCCCCGAGTTGCACAGTGAATTCCGTAGGAGCCTGTCACAACGAGAGGTCTTTCTTGAGCTCTCGGAGCTTTCACCGGGGTCAGTACCTGACGCTGAGACGGCTCCCTTCACGACGAATCGCAGCATGGGTGCCGAAGCGGTGGGAGCACACGTCCGCGACGTGCTGCAGCTGGATTCAATCCGCCCAGCATCTTGGGCGAATTCCGGAGAGGCCCTTAACGCATGCATTACTGCTGCGGAGAGGCTGGGAATGATCGTCCTGCAGACCAAGGGTATCGACCATGACGAGATGTGTGGGTTCAGTATCTCCGACTGGCCATTTCCAGTTGTTGCCCTAAATGGCAAAGATGCCCCGCGGGCGCGCATCTTCACTCTCCTCCATGAGGTGTGCCACATCGGCCTCCATGCCGGAGGGCTCTGCGACCTTCATGAGCGCAAGTTGAATGCCAGCCCTGACGATCGGTTGGAGCACTTCTGTAACGAGGTAGCCGCCAGCGCCCTCATGCCAGCGACGCCCTTCCTTGCGGTGTCAGCCGTGCAGCGCGCGGCGGCCGACCATCAATGGTCCCTTGACGAACTCTCAGCGTTGAGTCACCGCTTCGGTGCGAGTTCGCAGGCGGTTTTGCTCCGGCTGGTGTCGTTGGGGAAGGCCACGTGGGACTTGTATTGGAAGCGGGAGCCAGAGCTGGCACGAGCTTACGAAGAGGCACGCCAAAGGGAAAGGGATCGTCGGCGCGACTCTGAAGGTGGCCCCTCCTATTACGTAGTGAAGGCTCGGGACTTGGGGCACGGTTACATCGCGTCGGTACTTGACGCGTTTCACGCCAGGGCGATTTCATCCATGGACGTGGCTGACTACTTGGAAGTGCGTTTCGACCAAGTTCCGAAGCTCCAAGCGGCGGTCCGATAGATGGCTCAAGCCTCGAGGGTGTACTCCGTGGATACGAGCGCTCTTATTGATGGGTTAGAGCGCTTCTACCGCCAAGATTCCTTCCCGGGGTTGTGGGAGGAGATTGACCATCTCATCGACGCCGGCCGATTTCTGATGTCCGATGAGGTCCTCGACGAAGCACACAAGAAGGATCTGGTCGCAAGAGCTTGGTGCGACGCTCGTGACACTGCGAGGTTTGTCGTCGCCACCGATGCCGCCGTGATTCAGGAGGTCCAAGCCATCGTGGCAAGGTATCGGAACATGCTCAAGAAGGGGAGGAATCGAGCCGACGCCTTCGTCATTGCTGTTGCTCGGTTGCGCTCTGCCACGGTAGTTACTGGGGAAGGCAGCGACGGCAACGAGCGTCAGCCGAAGATCCCGTTCATTTGCAAGAGCCTCAACATTGAGTGCCTGTCCCTGCCGGACGTGGTGTCTCTGGAGGGGTGGAGGTTCCGGACGGCATAGTCCTCAGATACCTCCCAGCTACGGTCGAACCCGAACCTTTCGAACCCTCTCCCGCGGACCGCCAGGAAGTTACACTCATCGTTGAGCAGGCGTTGCTCAGGTACCAAAGCCTCGACGGTACGGGACCGTGTCACTTTAACCGTGTTCCGGGGCTGCAAGGGTCTGGCGCCACGAGTTGCACGATCTTCTGCTCGTAGAGCGTGGCCATTTAGAGCGAAGCCTCTAGGTCTACCGTTACGCGAAGCAACTTGGCGTTCAGCCTGTCGAAGTCCGCGAATGCCGCTTCCGCGTCCACACCTTGCCTTCGCATGAGTAGGGCAGCGAGGATACGCATGACGTCAACTCCGACCGCATCAACGAATATGGCTTGCCGGGCGAGGTGGTCGGCCTCAATTCGGGCGTCCCTGACTCCCCGGCGTGTGACCCTGTGGGAGTGCCATTGGGCGAACTCCTCCATCGTCGCCTCTGAGATGGCGGGTACGGTCGTATTGAAGGTGACAGTTGAATGGGCTAGGTCATTGCGAAGGTCGCTCGCTCGACGTAAACGCCTGAGCGCGTCCTGGACGTGATCGCTCAGACCCAGCTCCGCGGTTACGTCCTCGAGAACGTCTATCTTCGCGCTCAACGGAATGCGGGACAGTATCCACGTCGAGAAGCGCCGTGTGGATTCCGGCTGGACAAAGTACATGGACAGCACGAGGTCGATCGAACCCTCGATGTCATTCGCACCCGAGATGATCTGCCCGCGGAGGCTGAAGATCCTCTCGCGAACGACGAAGGCAGCCTTCAGGATAGCGGCGCTCTTATACTCGTCGGCGGACGCTGTCGGCGACGGCTCCTGCGGCACAGTCGTGGGGGCTACGGCGTCTTGTAAAGCACGTCGGCGCGAGTTGGCCTGCCAAAGGGGTGTACAAACTCCCATCCGACGCCCTCTTGGGGGTCGTGAGGCTGCGGGCAGACTGGGTCAAGGGCTCCGTTAACGCTCAGGCGGTCGATGTTGAAACGCTCGCTGCAGATCTCGCATTCCCACGCGTCGGGGACGTCGGCTCCCTCATCCAGCGCGTTCAGGGATACGCCTTCGGCGATGAAGGCGCGCCGTGCGCCAAGTTTGAGTTCGGAGAATAGGAGCATCCGGGCAGTCGAGCGCAATCAGTAGCGGGGAAGGGCGAGCAGATTGTCGGTGTAGTTACCGTCGGCGACGGTTCTCAGGTGTGGGGGAGTCGCATCGACCACTCGCACCTCGGCCGGCCCCTTGTCGCCAGCGACAAACAACTTATTGCCCTCGCGGAGCCAGGCGATGCTTCTAGCCATGCTCATCGTATTCGAGGTCGAGTGGCTCGAGTCCAGCCAGCGGATTTCCCCGATGTGTTCGTGCTGCCGCGCCGTGCTAGGGCTGATCGCCGTTACATACACAGTCATGTGTAGTATTGTAGCAGCTCGCGGGACCGTTCGCCTAGCCCTCGGTGGCTCGTCCCAATACAACTGGGTGGCAAGTCTCGCCGTGTCGGCCTTGGTCGAATAGGCAACTAGACGGGTAAGCTAGCCAGCCGCCTGGGAGAACGACGGTCACGAGCGCAATCGGCTTGCCGGTCGCCGTCAGCCAGTCGCTGCCCTCAACCTCTCGCTCCGCCCCGCTCACGTTCGAGACCTCGCCGCGGCGTGCGGCTGGCACAGCACGCAGGTCCGCTCCCGGTGCACGTCGTGCGTTTCCTCTGCCTCTTGTAGTTGGATGCGGAGATCATCCTTCATGGCCATTAGCCGCTTCACTGGCTCGATGGAGGTGGGCGGTGGGGCCGGAGAGATCCAGTTCCTCTTCGGCATCCCGGTCCACGCTCAGGCCGCAGCTGGCGATGCCACCGTCCCCTCGCTGGACTGCCGTTGCGGCCGGCCGCCTCCCCGCCGTTCACGGGCTCGCATCGGGCAGCCGCCACCCGGCTCACTCCCCCTTCGTCCAGGCCTCCTCCGCCTTCTTGGCTATCTCCCGGTCCTGCTCTTCGAGGCCGTGGCCGTAGATGGAGAGGAGGGTGATGGTGGAGTGGCCACCGCGACGCGCGACCGCCTGCGGGGTGTGGCCGGCGGCCAACCAGGCGCTGAGTGCCGAGTGACGCAAGTCATGGACCCGCAGCCGCCAGTGCTGCTCGCCGCAGCGGGCGCAGCGGGGGGCGCCCGAGTACTCGGGGTAGGGCAGCAAAGCGATAACCCCGCGGCCACGTTTCGTGGTTCGGTCGTCGCGGCAAAGAAAGCGATCGATCTGAGCGAGCTGGAGGCCCCGATACAGGGCCGGGGCGAGGGCGCTCTGGGGCAGATAGCCGCCGCGCTGGGATTCCCAGACCAGCCGGTGCGGATCATCCCGGTCCCCGGAGCGCAGCCTCAGGTAAGCGGACAGCGCCTTTTCCAGGTGCTCCGGCACCTCCACCTGCCGGCGAGAGGCTCGCGACTTGGTATCCCCCTCCTCGGTCACGTCGTGGCTACCTGGGCGCACTCGGGTGGTCCGCTCGATGCTGATGGAGTGCTCTCCCCACACCGTGTGCCGATCGTCGAGCCGCAGCGCCCTCAGCTCGCCGGCGCGCAGACCTAGCTCTGCCAGGTATGCGATGGCGAGCAGGCGGGAGTCGGAGGTGTCGGCCAGGCAGGCGCGGATCAGGCGCCGCCTCTCGTCCGTTTCCAGCACCATGGGCAGCCGCGACGATCTCTGCTTGGGTGCGGGAGCGTCCCGCACCGGGTTGGTGACGGTGAGCTCCTCCCCCACCGCGTCGCGGAAGGCGACCCGAAGCAGAGCGTGAAGATGGTGGAGGGTGAGGTCGCTCCATCCCCGCTCGGGGCTCTTCTGGTTGCGCCCCGGTTCGGCTTGGCGGCGGAGGACGGCGGTGACGTCGGAGGGGCGGATGTCGGCGAGCCGCTTACCCGCCCAGGCGCCCTCCTCGAGGATGGGGTGGAGCAGCCCCACCGCCCGCCGCCGGGTGGAGGGGCGCCACGACGACGGATGCCAACGGGTCTCGTCCGCCACCCACTCGCGCAGCCAGCCCTCGGCGGTCCAGGTCGTGGCCCGGGACCGCAGTCGAGGCCGGGCCGCCCGGCGGTCCCGCTCGGCCCGGGCCAGCCGCCAGGCCGCCGTCTCGGTGCTGGCGTAGAGGGTGACCGAGTGCGACGCACTGTCGGTTCCCCAGCGGTACTCCCACTTCCCCGCTCCGTGTGGCCGGAGGCTGCCGGCCCCCCGCCCCTGGCGGGTGGACGAGCGGTCATTCGAACCGCTCGGACCTTCCCCCGTGCCGGTGGTCATCCCACTTCCATCCCACTATCATCCCATTGAGATCGGGCGAGAATGAGGCTACCTTACAGCGATTCCGATCTCAAGAGTGCCGAGATTCCGAGTTCAGACCCCCGATCGGAGCGGTCTTGAAAACCGCAAGGGCCGCCAAGCTCTCGGGGGTTCGAATCCCTCTCCCTCCGCCAAATACCCTTGGTGAATAAGGGATATGGTGTTCTAGCGCGCTTGCTTGTTTCGCCTTGATAGGTGGGATTGCCAATTTCATTCCAGCTTTCGTGCCACCATCCACCCCGGGCGCGACCTGGCAGTCGTCTGGGATTGCAGATCAACTGGCAGGATTGGAGCTACATCGCGCTGCTGGTGGCGATCGCCGACCGGCGGCGTGACGGGGTGGTTAGGGTGGCCACGGTGGTGGTGATCACGGTGCCGGTGGCCATGACCACCGCGGTCGTGGCCGTGATGGTGATCAACGCGGCGGTCCTGATCCTCCTTCGTCTGAGCCGTAGTCGCCTTCAAGCGGGGAGGGCTGGAGGGCTCCCCGCCCGGCGCCTTCGTGCCAAGTGGGCGGCACCCACGTGGTCGTAGCAACGGTCCGAGGCCCAGATCAAATCTTGCGACGAACTATGGCAGTACCCGGTGGTCTCCTACGCGACGCCAACGGATTCCGTGCTCACCGTCTTCTTCGAAGAACTCAAAGGTCGCTCGACCGTCAGGAGAGGCAAACGACCACGTCATCTCCCAGACTCCGGACGCGTGGGTTGGCTTCATCCGAAGGGTCGCTGGCCATTGTATGGGCCACTGCTTGTTCGCAATGGCATAGGTCTGGTTGATGCTTCGGACGGCAGCTTTGAACATGTCTTGTGAGCCCTCGGGTAGGCCCTTATAGTCCCGCTTAAAGCTGTCAGTGCGCTGGTACTTCAACCTTGGTCGTCAAGATCGGCCAGGAAGGAATCGGCATCACCGAAGGCCGCGACCCGACCTGCGGCAATATCTGCACTGGCCTCCTTCTCCTTCGCCTGCCAAGCAGCGGTCCAGAACCAGGCTTCCTCGGCCGGAATCGGCACTTGGGGAAGCAGTTCAATCACGCCATCGGCACGCTCCACCACTTGGAGCTGAGCACCTGGTTTGTCCAAGCTGTGTCGGCGCCGAATCTCTGGCGGAAGAACGATCGTCCCCCGCTTCTGGACGGTGATGTAGCAATCCATGTTCGCAGCATAACCGTTTTGCTGTCACTTGACCAGGCAGTTGTCGACTCGGAGACGGACCTGGCGTACTACCGCCAGGCGGCATCCTCCAGGTGGTGCTGCGCCATCTCACTTCGGGGGCATGAGTGGGTACCCTGTCGCCGTGGAGCAGGTCACCACCGTGCGGCGCCCGCTGGTGCTGGCCGATCTCGTCCCTGGAGATCGGGTCCGCGACGCCCTGCTGGTGCTCGGCGCCGCCGCCTTCATCGGCGCCCTGGCTCAGGTTTCGATCCCGCTCGGCTTCACGCCGGTGCCGATCACCGGGCAGACGCTCGGCGTGCTGGTGGTGGGCTGCTCGCTCGGCTGCCGCCGAGCCGTCGCCGGCAGCGTCCTCTACGCCGTCCTGGGTGTGCTGGGCGTGCCCTGGTTCGCCGGTCACATGGGCGGCTGGCCGGGGCCGCTCGCCGGCTACATAGTCGGCTTCATCCTCGCTGCCGCGGTCTGCGGTCTGCTGGCGGAGCGCGGTGCCGATCGGAGGGTGCTGCGCTCACTGCCGACCATGGTCGCCGGCGAGCTGTGCATCTACCTCCCGGGCGTCACCTGGCTGGCGCTGTCCGAGCACCTCGGGCCGCTGACGGCGCTGGCACTTGGCTTCACCCCCTTCGTGATCGGGGACGCCATCAAGCTGGCGCTCGCCGCCGGGCTGCTGCCGGCTGCGTGGGCGCTGGCGCGGCCTCGCCGGCGAGAGTGACGTCAGACCTGGATCGGTGAGTAAGGGTTGGGGCCGGTGCGGAGACCAGGGTGGTCGAGCGTCGTGAGGTCCGTGATGGGTGCTGGCGCCAACTTGGGCGGGAAGAGACGGCGCGACGAGCCTCAGGTCGGTGGTTGTCGGTGATCCCATCGGGCATGCGGGGCTTCGGAGCCGTCGCACGGCATGCTGACGCCGATCGCAGACGGTGGGCGCGAGGCAAGGTGGCGGTCAGGTACCCAGCGGGATCACTCGAAGCCGGTCGTAGACGGCGATGATCCGATCGGCCCAGAGCCAGCCCCGAGGTAGGTGGAGCTGGAGCCGGCGGCCGCTTGCGGCTGAGCCGGCCCGGGGCCGCGATCATCCAGCGGCGCACGGTGGTGGCCAGACGATGGCTCGGTTCGTCGTTGTCCACCGCGACGTCGTCGTCGAGGGCGGGAGCGTCGTCCGAGACGGGCGGCTTCGGCAGGGTGTCGAGCAGGATGGCCGAGAGCATCGCCACCAGGTTGACGGCGATCACCGCGGCGGCCTGCCAGACCCGGTTGGCCCGCAGCGTTCCCCGCGGCAGGTGGATCAGGCCGCAGCCCAGCTTGGCGTCCTTGATCCGCTCTTCGATGTGGGCACGCTGGCGCTGCCAGAGCTCGATCTCGGTGGCGTCACCGACCATGTCGGTGAGGATGAAGCTGTAGCCGTAGACCTGGCTCACCGAGCCGTTCAGGGCCAGCTGGAGCTGCAGCTGGGGGACGGCCGTGTAACAGGAGCTCGCCGAGGATCAGCCGGAACACGGCGCGGCGGGGCCAGCCCAGGCATCGGAGCACCCCCCAGCAGGACAGTGAGCGCGGCCACCCCGGCACCCAGCTGGCCTTCAGCCAGCAGGTCACCGGCAGCCTGCTGGGCAACTTCGTGAGCGGCGAGGTCCGCGGCGTCGACTACCTCTCCGCAGTCCTGGCCCTCGGCCTGGGGGTTGCCTGGGTGGCGAACGTCCTCTACCTCAACCTCCGGGAACGCGGCCCGGAGCTCGCCGCTCTGGCAGCCACCGGCTGGCAGCGTCGCCACCTCAACCGGATGGCGCTCTACGCGGGCGCGGGCATTGGCCTCTTGGGCAGCCTCGCAGGCGGAGTGGCCGGCGTCGCTCTCGCATGGGCCCTCGGTGGGGCGCTGCTCGCGCTGACGCTCGTCGCCTCTTGGGCAGCCAGTCCCCGCCACCCTGGCCGAGGAGTGAGATGAGCATCACCAACGGTGACGGCTCCGGCCTTCCCGTGAGCCTCAGCGAGGTCAGCAAGACCTACCGGACCGGCCTGGGAACCCCGGTGTGCGCCCTGGACGCCGTCACCCTTGAGGTAGCGGCCGGACAGATCGTGGCGGTGAGCGGCCCCTCCGGTTCCGGCAAGTCCACGCTGCTCTACGTGGTCGGCGGCATGGACAGACCGGACCGCGGCAGCATCCGGGTCGGCGAGCAGGAGATCACCAGCCTTGGCGACACCCAGCGAGCCGCCTACCGCCACCAGGTCGGGTTCGTCTTCCAGCGCTTCCACCTGCTGCCGGCGCTGACCAGCCTGGACAACGTGCTGGCCCCGGTGATGCCCTACCGGGTCGACTTCGACAAGGCGGGGCGGGCCCGCGACCTGCAGACGGCGGTGGCGCTTCCTGTCTACTCGCTCCACAAGCGCGATCCGGTCTCCGGGTGTGCCACCCCGCCAGGCTCCTCGCACACCGGGCAGCCCACCTGGTAGACACCCAGGCGCTCGGCCTTCCCCATCAGCATCTCAGCCATCCACCACTCCTCGTCGTTCCCACCACCGGCCCCTCGCCCCGATTATCCCGCCGCCCCGCCAAGCCCCCAAGCCAGCGAGCGGCGCGCCACCTGATCCGATCGTCCGCAGGGACATCGACCCTGGGGCATCGACGATACCCGGGCCAAGGGCCCGCCTACCCCTCGGCCTTGGCCCGCCCCGGCGGCACGATGTCATCCCCGCACCCGGGGCAGCGATGATCCTCCATGCTGGCGTCGGTGAAAACCGTCCCGCAGGAGGGACAGGGCTTGCCGACCATCTCCTCGGTGGCGTCGGCGCACTCACCGCAGCGGCCGATCCATCCCCCGTCGTCGTTCGGCCCGCCGCACACTTCACACGGCTCTCCCTCCTCCTCACCACCAACCCCGGGGTGGGCGGTGAGCGGCTCGTCGTCGTCCACCACCTCCACATCCAGTTCCTCCTCGCCGGGGAAGAACAGGGTGGTGGTGAGCCCGTCCCACCCACCGTTCTCGTCCCGACGCCGCCGGGCCTCCTCCCGCGCCTCGTCCGTGGAAGCCGCCTCAACGATGAGACTGGCGGTGCTGACCTGAGTGATCCCAACCCGAAAGCGCATCACTGTCCTCCAAAACCTCTGACCCGTCCCCCCGGACGCCCCTCACGTGAGCGCGAAGCCGACCTCGACCTGGTGCCGGAAGTGGGTGAACCCGACCTCGCCCTCCTCCTCCCAGCCGCACTCCGGACAGACCAGCGACCGGGGGTCGTCCATGAAGTTGACCGAGCCCACTCCGGTCGTCGACAGATGCAGCCGGTCAGGCCCCTCAACCGGGACCTGCACGTCGGCGTTGATGATCGCGACCAGCTTCTCGGAGCCGCACCGAGGACATCTCATATGTCTCACCTCCACCCGTCTGACTGCCTCCTCATCATCCCTCCCACCGCCTGACCACCAAAGCCTCCACGCCCCGACCCCCCGCCAGGGTCAGCTTGGCTGCTCACGCCTCGGAGCCGGGACACCCGGCGACGCCCTCACCCAGCTCCGGGAGCGGGTGGATCCGGAGCTCGACCTCCTGGCTCGGCGGGGTGAGGCGCATGAGAGGGCCCAGCTCTTCAGCTGTTCGACGACGACATGGCCGAGCTCGGATTCGTCATGAACGCCTCCCTGCTGTGGGCCTATCAGCCGGAGACGATGAACAGCCTCTTCGACCTGATCAAGGCGGCGGTCTCCGGCGCCAGGCTGAGCCTCCGAGAGCGCGGCATTCTCGTCACCGCCTGCGCGTCCACTTTCGGCGACTCCTACTGCTCACTGGCGTGGGGATCCAAGCTCGCCAAGTGGGCGGATGCGGAGACGGCGGCCGCCGTACTCCGCGGCGAGGATGGCCCATTGAACGACGCCGAACGCGCGCTGGCCGAATGGGCGCGCAAGGTCGCCCGCTACCCCAGCGGCATCGCCCCCGCCGACGTGCAGGCGCTCCGCGACGCCGGCTTCCAGGACGCTCAGATCTTCGCCATCACAACCTTCGTGGCCCTCAGGATCGCCTTCTCCACCGTCAACGACGCGCTCGGCGCACGACCGGACGCGCAGTTCCGCACCACGGTGCCGGCCGCGGTTCTCGACGCGGTCACCTGGGGTCGCCCCATCGCGGAGCCGGCGGAGTCGGGAGCGATCGAGTAGGCGGGGAGGCCCGAGCCCCAGCGGAGCCGCGCCATGGGCTGCGACCATACGCGGCATGCTGACGTTCCTCGACGACTACTCTGAAGGGGCCCATCCGGCACTGCTCGAGGCCCTCGTGGCGCACAACGGCGGGCAGGAGCTCGGCTACGGGGAGGATCAGTACTCGCGGCTCGCGACCGCGCGGATCGCCGCCCAGGTCGGGCGGGACTGCGAGGTCCACCTGCTGGTGGGCGGCACCCAGACCAACCTCACCTGCCTCGGCGCCTTCCTGCGCTCACACGAGGGGGTGCTCGCCGCGCAGACCGCGCACATCAACGTCCACGAGACGGGCGCCATCGAGGCCACCGGCCACCGCGTCGTGCAGATCCCCACACCCACCGGCAAGCTCGACCCGGGCCTCATCGACCAGGCGCTGGCCCAGCACGAGGATGAGCACAGCGTGCGACCGGCCGGGATCTTCCTCGCTCAGGCTACCGAGGGGGGCAGCGTATACAGCGGCGAGGAGCTCGAGGGCCTCTGCGCCCACGCCCACGCCCACGGGCTCTGGGTGTACGTCGACGGCGCCCGGCTCGCGCCGGCGCTGGCTACCCTCGGAGCCCGGCTGGACCTGATCGCCGCCTGCGGGGTCGACGCCTTCTTTGTCGGGGGAACCAAGAACGGGGCCCTGTGCGGAGAGGCCGTGGTCCTGGTCGGCGACGATCTGCGCCGCGACTTCCGCTACCACATGAAGCAGCGCGGTGCGCTGCTCGCCAAGGGGCGGCTTCTGGGCATCCAGTTTGCCCGCCTTTTCGACGGCGACGACCTCTGGTACCGGCTGGGGGACCAGGCCAACGCCGCCGCGGCGCGCCTGGCGCGCGGGCTGATCGATTGCGGGGTGCCCCCCCGCGCGGCCGAGGCCAACCAGGTCTTCGTCGAGCTCCCCGACGACGCGGCCGCCCGGCTGGCCACAGCGGTTCGCTTCCACGTCTGGGCCCACGGCGAGGGCGGCACCCTGATCCGGCTGGTCTGCTCCTGGGCCACCGACGAGGCGACGGTCGACCGGCTGATCGACGAGGTGCGCGGGGCACTGGCACCGTCAATCGGCACCGAAACTCCGCCGGGTGGGGCGCGCGGGACCGGCGGCACGGCAGAGATGGGCTTCGGCAGATGACGGACACCGCCTGGGAACCCCTGCGCGACCTGCCTCCGGGCATCACCGGCTTGGAGCGCGCCGCCAGAGCCATCCGCCAGGCCTCCTCGCGCCACACCTCCGTATATCTCTACGGTCTGGAGGGTGGCACCCTCGTGCTTCGTGCCTTCAGCGGACGGCCGACCGAGCACACCCGGATCCGGGTTGGCGAGGGCGTCTGCGGGCGCGCGGTGGCCCTCGGTGCCGCTCAGGTGGTCGCCGATGTCGCGAGCGACCCCGACTACATCTCGTGCAGCCTTGGGACCCGCTCCGAGTGCGTGGTCCTGGTCCGGCACGAGGGCGAGGTCGTGGGTCAGATCGACATCGACAGCGACACCCCCGCCGCCTTCACGACGGACGACGTCAGCAGCCTGGAGGATGCGGCAGAGCTGATCGCCCCGCTCTTCTGATCCGGCAGGCTGGCGGGGCAACCTCCTCGAACGGCGCCGCACGCCGAGCCCCTCGTCGCTGCTGGCGGGATCAGGAGGTGAGCGGTTGCTCACCTTCTTGACATCTGCTCATCGAGCCGAATATGCTGCCTCGTGCGTGATGGAGATCCCCGAGATTCGACTGTCCGACTTGGGCGGCCGCTAGATGCCGCTCGTCCCGCTGCAGCGCATCCTGGGCAGGGCGAGGTCTGACGGTTACGCCGTCGGGTACTTCGAGGCGTGGGACGCGTGCTCGCTGGAGGCGGTGCTCACCGCCGCCGAGGCGGAGTCCGCACCTGTGGTTCTCGGGTTCGGCGCCATGATGGTGGACGGGAAGTGGCTCGAGAGCGGCGGCATCGAGCTCCTGGGTGCCATCGGACGCAGCTACACGGCGAGCAGCTCCGTGGACGTCTCCCTCATCTTCAACGAGGCTCACACCCTCGACCAGGCCAGGCGTGGCATCGACGCCGGCTTCAACGCGGTGATGATCGACACCGAGCACTGGCGCCCCGAGGATGCCATCGTCGCGGTGAGGGAGCTCTGCCGCGTGGCCCACCAGTCCGGGGTGGCGGTGGAGGCCGAGCTCGGCAGCCTGGCGGAGGCCACGGCCGCCGGCGTGGATGACAGTCACGCCAGCGCGACGGATCCGGACCAAGCCGCCCTCTTCGTGGCGGAGACCGGTGTCGACTGTCTGGCGGTGTCGGTCGGGAATATCCACATCCTCATGGACCATGAGGCTTCCATCGACCTGGAGCGGCTGGGCTCGATCCACCGGCGGATCGACGTGCCGCTGGTCATCCACGGTGGAACCAGCTTCCCCCCAGCCGCCGTGGCACCGGCGATCGCCCTCGGGGTCGCCAAGTTCAATGTCGGCACGGTCCTCAAGCACGCTTTCTGGGATGGCCTGGAAGCCGCTACCCGCTCGGCCGGCCCCCGCCCCGAGGTGCACCGGCTGCTCGGCTCCCACAAGGATTCCGACGTGATGGTCCTCGCCCAGGAGCGGATGACGGCCAAGGTCCGCTCCCTGATCCGGCAGTACGGGGGAAGCGGGCGCCAGGGGACGGCGACGGAGCCGGATGCCGGATGAGCTCGGACAACCGCGCCGCGAGTGCTGAGCCGGGGTCGGAACCGGGAACTACCGAGGTCGATGCGTACGACGAGCTGGAGCTCTATCGCCGGATGCAGCTCATCCGGCGCTTCGAGGAGCGCGTCTACCTCGTCTACCTGCAGGGCGAGATCCCGGGGACACTTCACCAGTACCAGGGTCAGGAAGCGGTGGCGGTCGGCGTCTGCGACGTGTTGCGACGGACGGACTGGATAACCTCCACCCATCGACCCCACGGTCACGCCCTGGCCAAGGGCGTCGATCTGCGGGCGGCGATGGCTGAGCTCTACGGCAAGGCGACCGGCTGCTGCGGCGGCAAGGGTGGGTCGATGCATCTCGGCGACCCCTCGGTGGGGATGCTCCCGGCGATCGCCATCGTCGGGGGAGGCAACACGGTGGTCACGGGCCTCGGGCTCGCATTCAAGCTGATGCACACCGACCAGGTGGCCGTCTGCTTCTTCGGTGAGGGCGCGAGCAACGAGGGTGCCTTTCACGAGGGCCTCAACTTCGCAGCCGTCCAACACCTCCCGATCGTCTTTGCCTGCGAGAACAACCTCTACGGCGCCTCCACCCCGTTCACCCTGACAAGCCTCGTCCCGGATGTGGCCGCCCGCGCCGCTGCCTACGGCGTGAGGGGAGAGATCGTCGACGGGATGGACGTGCTCGCCGTGCGCGAGGCGGCCGGACGGGCGGTGGCCGACGCGCGCGCAGGGGCGGGCCCGATCCTCCTCGAGTTCAAGACCTACCGATTCGCGGGTCACAGCCGCGGTGACGTCAGGGGCTATCGCAGCCGTGAGGAGGAGGCGGAGTGGAAGGGGCGGGATCCGATCGTCCGCATCCGCGAAAGCCTCGCCCTGACCGTCGGCGAGGAGGTCCTCGACGCGACGGACACCGGGGTCGAGGCGGCGCTCGACGACGCCATCGAGTTCGCCCGGCAGTCACCCCTGCCGCGAGCCGAGGACGCGTTGACCGACGCCTACGCGACCGTGATCAGCAGGGAGTCCGCCCCGTGACCGCGGGGCTCCCTCCTTCCCAGGGCGGACGCCGGCTCACCATCGCCGAGGCATTGCGGGAAGCGATCGCCGAGGAGATGCGGCACGACGAGAAGGTTTTCCTCATCGGCGAAGACGTCGGCGTCCCCGGAGGTTTCGGGGGTGCGTTCGGGGTCTACCTCGGCCTGACCGAGGAGTTCGGCCACGAGCGCATCATTGACACTCCGATCAGTGAGAAGGCGATCGCGGGTGCCGCGGTGGGCGCTGCGCTGATGGGGATGCGGCCGATCCCGGACCTGCAGTACTCCGACTTCCTCTTCGAGTGCATGGACGAGTTGGTCAACCAGGCGGCGAAGATGCGGTACATGTCGAACGGGAAGCTGAGCGTGCCCATGGTCCTCCGCTGTCCGGTCGGCACGGCCAACCGGGGGGCACAGCACGGTCAGTCCCCGGAGAGCTACTTCGTGCACGTGCCCGGCCTCAAGGTCGTCTGCGTCTCCGATGCGTATCACGCCAAGGGACTGCTGAAGAGCGCGGTGCGTGACGATGACCCGGTCATTTTCTTTGAGCACAAGTTGCTCTACGGCAGCAAGGGACGTGAACAGGCCGGTGGGATGGATCTGACCTCGTACGTGCCCGAGGAGGAGTACTTCTTCCCCATCGGCAAGGCCGTGGTGAAGCGTGAGGGCACCTCCGTCACGGTGGTGGCGACGCACATGAGCCTCTACCGCTCCCTCGCGGCCGCGGAGGAGCTGGCCCGAGATGGCATCGAATGCGAGGTGATCGATCCTCTGACGCTGCTCCCTCTCGACGAGGAGACGATCTTTGCCTCGGTCAGGAAGACGGGCCGTCTGGTCATCGCTCACGAGGACACGCTGACCGGGGGATGGGGCGGCGAGCTTGCCGCCAGGGTCGCTGAGGAGTGCCTCTTCTCCCTGGAGGCGCCGATCAGGAGGGTTGCCAGCCACGATGTGCCGCTTCCGGTCGCCCCGGTGATGGAGCAGACCGTGGTGCCGTCGGTGGCGAGGATCACGGCTGCGATCCGCCGCTGCTGCGAAGGCTGAGGCGGCAGATGGCGCATCGGATCGACATGCCGTCGCTGGGTCAGACCACCGACGAGCTGCTGATCATCGAGTGGTTCAAGAGAGAGGGCGACGCGGTCAAGCTGGGCGAGCCCCTGCTCAGCGTCGAGACCGACAAGGCCCAGGTCGACGTGGAGTCCGTGGCCGCCGGGACACTGCTCAAAGTCCTCCACGAGGCCGGCGAAACCGTGCGAGCCGGTTCGCCGGTGGCATATGTGGGTGCTCCGGGCGAGGCCGTGCCGGTTGCGCACGTCGGAGTGGAGGAGGGCCGCGGATCGGCGCCAACGGACTCCGCGACCGCCCGGATCGCGGCGGCCGAAGCCTCGCCGTCTCCCGCCCCGCGCCCAGAGCCCGAGCGTCGCTCCCCAGAGAAGGCATCGGGCCGCGTCTCGGCGCTGCCCGCCGCGCGGCGGCTGGCGAACGAGCTCGGCATCGACCTCACCAGGATCGTGGGCACCGGCCAGGACGCGGTCATCACCGTCCGCGACGTCGAGCGGGCCGGGCAGGCGGCTTCGGTTCCCGCAGACGACCCCGACCTCGTTGCCATACCCCAACTGAGGCAGGTCATCGCACGCCGGATGTCTGCATCGGCCCAGCGGATTCCCCAGTTCACACTGACGGTCTCGGTCGACGCCAGCGGAGCACGCGACCTCATCAGGGCCCAACGCGCGTGCGTCTCCCCGGCTCCCGGCTCACGCCTGACCTACACGCACCTGGCCGTCCGGGCGGTGGCCACCGCGCTGCGCGATTTCCCGACCGTCAACCGGCTCTGGGTCGATGACGGGCCACGTTTCCGCCAGCTCCAACGATCGGACGTGGGGCTCGCCGTCGCCTGCGACGACGGGCTCCGCGTGGTGAGCATCCCCGAGGCCGATCAGGTCCCGCTGGCGGAGCTTCCCGGTCTCCTCGGCAGCGCTGCCGAGCGGGCGCGGTCGGGCTCGCTGCTGGCGGTGGACCGCATGCCCGTGGCGGTGACGGTCAGCAGTCTGGGCATGTACGGAGTCGAGCAGTTCCAGGCGCTCGTCGATCCCGACCAGACCGCGATCCTGGCGGTCGGCACCGTAGAGGACCGGCCCGTCGCCCGAGATGGCACGCTCGGTGTCCTGCCCATGGTGCGGGTCAGCCTCTCGGCCGACCATCGAGTGGTCGACGGCACGCTGGCGGCGCAATTCCTGCAGGCTGTCAAAGGCGCCCTGGAGACCCCGGGTGGGGCGCGATGAGGTGACCACCGCCGAGACGCCCGGGGTGACCAGCCGCTGGCAGGATGAGCAGGCGGCCGGCTGCCGAACCGAGCTGGAGCTCCGTGCCTACAGCTCCCGCCTGCTGGGCCAGGATCCGCTCCTGGTGCTGCACGGCGGTGGCAACACCTCGGTGAAGCTCACCGAAACCAACCTCTTTGGCGAGGCCGAGGACATCCTCTGGGTCAAGGGTAGCGGCTGGGACCTGGCCGCCATCGAGCCGGCCGGATTCGCGCCGGTCCGGATGCGGCAGCTGCTGGCGCTCGCCGAGCTCACCACCCTCTCCGACACGGACATGGCACGGGAGCTCCGCATCGGCATGATCGCCCCCGCCGCGCCCGACCCGTCGGTCGAGGCGATCCTCCACGCCATCATCCCCTTCAAGTACGTCGACCACACCCACGCGGACGCGGTCATCACCCTCACCAACTCGGTGAACGGAGCCGCGTTGATCCAGACGCTCTACGGCGATCGCCTCCTCCACGTCCCCTACGTGATGCCCGGCTTCAAGTTGGCTGCCCTCTGCGCGGACCTGTATCCGAGGCGGCGCGGTCCCCAGACGATCGGGATGCTGCTGATGAACCACGGCATCTTCACCTGGGGTGCGACGGCTCGTGAGTCGTATGAGCGGATGATCGAGGTCGTCTCGCTGGCCGAGGCGTGCATCCACCGGGAGGTCCGAAGCCGGCCCCGCCAGGCCACGCCAGCGCGCAGCTCCTACTCCCCCCTCGACGTCGCCCGCCTTCGGCGCGAGATCTCGGAGGTGGCCGGGGCCCCGATGATCCTGCAGGTGGACGACTCGCCGACCGCACTCTCCTTTGCCCAGCGCGCCGACGTGCCGGCCATCTCTCAGCAGGGGCCGGCGACCCCCGACCACGTGATCCGCACCAAGCGGCTGCCCCTCCTGGGACGCGACGTCGCCGCCTACGCGCGCGAATACGAACGCTACTTCGCAGAGCACTTGAGAAGCTCCGAACGCCCCCTGCACACCCTGGATCCCGCGCCCCGGGTCGTCATCGACCCGCAGCTGGGAGTGGTCGCGGCCGGCCGATCAGCGGCCGACGCGTCCATCGCCGCGGACATCTACCGGCACACCATCGAGATCATCCTCGACGCCGGCGACCTGGGTGGCTACCGCGCCCTCCCCGCCGAGGACATCTTCGACGTCGAGTACTGGGACCTGGAGCAGGCCAAGCTCACCAGAAAGGGCACCGGGCCGCCATTCGCCGGCGAGATCGCCCTGGTCACCGGAGCGGCCGCGGGAATCGGCCGCGCCTGCGCGGAGCTCCTGCTGCAGCAGGGCGCCGCGGTGGTGGGCCTGGACCTCAACCCGGCCGTGGCGGAGGTGGCCCCGGGGCCCGCCTGGTACGGCGCCCAGTGCGACGTGACCGACCCTGAGCAGGTGACCGCCGCGATCGAGGCCGGGGTCAAGCGGTTCGGTGGCATCGACATCGCCGTCCTCAACGCGGGCGTCTTCCCACCCAGCCAGCGCCTCGACGCCCTGGAGATGGGAGCGTGGCGTGCGGTCATGAGCGTCAATGTCGAAGCATCGGTCCTGCTCCTGCGTCACCTCCACCCCCTCTTGCGACTGGCGCCCGGCGGCGGGAGGGTGGTGGTGATCGGCTCCAAGAACGTGCCTGCCCCGGGCCCTGGGGCGGCCACCTACTCGGCCTCCAAGGCAGCCCTCACCCAGGTGGCGCGGGTGGCAGCCCTGGAGTGGGGTGCGGACGGCATCCGGGTCAACGTGATCCATCCCAACGCGGTCTTCGACACCGAGCTGTGGACGGCGGAGATCATCGAGGCCCGCGCGCGCCAGTACGGTCTGAGCGTCGCCGAGTACCGGGCCAACAACGTGATGCGGGTGGAGGTGCGCAGTCGGGACGTGGCCCAGATGTGCTTGGCCATGTGCGGGCCCGCCTTTGCCAGCACCACCGGTGCGCAGGTGCCCGTCGACGGCGGCAACGATCGGGTCATCTGAATGGGTACTCATGGCGATGCACCAGAGCTCGCTTTGGGCCGGCCACCGGGGGTCGAGCGCGACGTCGAGCTGATGACCCGCGTCGCCTCTCAGTACTACCTGGAGGGGATGACCCAGGAGGCG
The DNA here is from genome assembly GCA_050012735.1 of Candidatus Dormibacteria bacterium. GTDB lineage: Bacteria > Chloroflexota > Dormibacteria > Aeolococcales > Aeolococcaceae > Changshengia. The sequence continues at coordinate 32,353 of JBEKGP010000006.1, read as the reverse complement.
GTGGCACGCTCCCTTCGTCTCTCCCGGCCCAAGGTCGGGCGGTTGCTCGATCGTGCCCGGCGGGTCGGCATCGTGGAGATCACGGTTAATGTCCACCCCGACCTCGGCCTTCGAGTGGAAGCCGAGCTGCTTTCACAGTTCGGCCTCGACCAGGTTCTCCTGGTCAACGACCAGACCGATGAGGCGGGTCGGCGGGCGGCGGTGGCCCGGGCCACCGCTGGTTTCCTCAAGCGGCAGCTCAAGGACGGAGACGTGGTGGCGCTGGGCATGGGTCGCAATGTCGGCGCTGTGCCCGACTTCGTCGGCACTCCCCCAGCGCGCACGGCGACGTTCGTCAGCGCCATCGGAGGGTCGCCGCTGGTGGATACCGGCGTCAACCCCAATGAGATCTGCCGCCGCCTCGCCGAAGCGTTCAGGGGCAGTGCCGAGGTGCTGTATGCGCCCGCCTACGCGGAGACACCAGAGGTCCGGAATGCGTTCGTGAATCACGACGAGGTGCGCGATGTCCTCGGGCACGCTCGCACCGCCGACATCGCCCTGATAGGGATCGGTGACGCGCGGGACGGCAGCGCCGTGGTGAGAATGGGCTGCTTCTCCGTGTCCGAGATGCGCGAGCTGCGCGACCACGGGGCGGTCGGCGATATCCTCGGATCCTTCTTCGACGCGGATGGTCAGGCCGTGGTCGGCGGAATGGGGGATCGCGTGGTGGCGATCGACCGCGCGGATCTCGAGAGGATCCAAGCCGTGGTCGCGATCTCCAGCGAGAGGGACAAGGGTGACGCGATCCTGGGTGCGCTGCGCAGCGGCATGGTGAACGTCCTGGTCACCACGCTTTCCACGGCTCGCACTGTGCTCGATCTTGCAGCGCGCCCGGGCCGCGCCGGGGTTGGCCAGATGACTCGCTTGCCAGGCCCGGGTCAGTCGTGCTGAGGCCATTCCCGTGATGAGCCGGCCGGCCGAGCGTGGCACTCTCGACCCGCGCGTCCTCTGTGCGGGCATTCTTGTCGGCGACCTCTTCGTGCCTCCGCTGCCTCGCCTGCCAACGGCCGGTGAGCTTCTCGTGTCCGGTGACTTCCTCCTGGAGGCCGGGGGCTGCGCCGCCAACGTCGCCGTGGCCCTGTCGAAGTTGGGCGTCGGCTCCCGGGTCGTGGGCAGGGTTGGCCATGACGCCTTCGGCGACTTCGTCTGCTCGGCGCTGGCCGGACATGGGGTCGACGTCTCCTTCATCGGACGGTCGGAGACGATGGGCACATCAAAGACCGTGATCGTCCCGGTGGTCGGTGAAGACCGGCGCTACATCCACACGCTGGGGGCCAACGCCGACCTCACGGAGCGGGACTTCGGCCCCGGAGCGATGTCCGGGGTCGAGGTCGTCTACCTGGGCGGCTACCTGGTTCTGCCCGGTCTTCACCCCGAGGAGGTGATCGCGCTCTTCGAGGCGGCGCGTCGAGCGGGCGCACGAACGCTGCTGGACGTCGTCCTCCCCGGAGAGGCTGAGGCCTCGATGGACGATCTGCGCTCGATCCTGCCGAGCGTCGACTTCTTCCTGCCCAACGGCGACGAGGCGCGCCAGTTGACGGGCGAGCGGGACCCAGAGCGCCAGGCCGCCATCTTCAACGAGGCCGGCGCGGAAACCGTGATCATCACCTTGGGCCGAGCGGGGGCGCTCGTTCGCACCGCGACCTACACGCGGCAATTCACCGCTCCGAGCGTCGATGTGGTCGACGGTTCAGGAGCCGGCGATGCGTTCGCTGCGGGGCTGATCGTCGGCATCCTCGAGGGCTGGCCCTTGGAGCGTTCCCTGGGGTTCGCGAGCTGGGCCGGCGCTCTCGCTTGCACTGCACTGGGTTGCACCGACGGCATCCCGGATCGGCAGCGAGTGGCCGCCATGGCTGGACAGGATCTCTGAGGGTGATCGGCATCATCCTCGCTGCTGTGGGCGCGGTCAGCCCCGATCATGAGGAGTGCTCGAGCTGTGTTGACACATGATCAGATCCAGGGCGCTCGGCGGCGAGCGGCGCAGCTGCTCGAGGAGGCCGGCTTCGTCCTCACCCCCGAGGAGCACGACAGCATCGAGGTGTCCGACTTCGGCCTGTCAGAGCTCGATCAAACGGGACTGGAGGTCGTCGTGTACGTCAACACGCGGCGTGTCTGCGCCAAGGAGCTCGTGATGTTCCCCGGCCAGACCTGCCCCGAGCATCGTCATCCGCCTTTCGACGGCACCCCCGGCAAGGAGGAGACATTCCGCTGCCGCCGGGGCCTCGTGTACCTCTACCTCGAGGGTCAGCCGGCGGAGAAGCCCACCTGCCGGCCGGCAAAGGTGGACCAGGGCGCGTACACGGTGTGGCACGAGGTGATCCTCCGACCTGGTCAGCAACGCATCGTCCCGCCCAACACGCTGCACTGGTTCCAGGCGGGGCCGGAGGGTGCCATCGTCTCGGAGTTTTCCACGCAGAGCCGTGACGATCTCGACGTCTTCACGGACCCTGACATCGCTCGGACCACCGTGGTCGCGTCGAGCTGAGGGTCCGCGGTTCCAGTTGATGGAGGGGAATGGGCCCAGCCGCCACCCGCCGAACGGCCCCAGGAATCCGAGCCATCCGGCCGTGTCGATGGCGGCGGGCAGGGTGACAAGGTGTGGGCACGCCGGAGGGCTCCTCCCCCGACCTTACGGTGGAGAAAGAGCGTGGTCACCACCCCGAACCGATGGGCGCCGGCCGAGCAACCGGTGCCCTCCGATCCGCCCCGGGGGCAAGAGCTGCTGGCCGACCCGCAGCTCAACAAGGACGCCGCCTTCACCGAGCAGGAGCGAGCCGATCACGGTCTGCGCGGGCTGCTCCCCTGGCGGACGCTGACCATCCGCCAGCAGGTGGCCCTGGAATTCGAGCACCTCCGCCGCAAGGGGGACGACCTGGAGCGCTACATCGGGCTGACCGCGCTCCACGATCGCAACGAAACCCTCTTTTATCGGATGCTCATCGACCATCTCGAGGAGCTGGCGCCAATCGTCTACACGCCCACCGTGGGCTACGCGTGCCGGGCCTACAGCCATCTGCTGCGGCGCCCTCAGGGGCTGTGGATCACCCCCGACGACATCGATCACATCCCCGAGCTGCTCCGCAACGCAGGCCGGCCCGACGTCCGCCTGATCGTGGCCACCGACAACGAGCGCATCCTCGGCCTGGGCGACCAGGGCGCCGGAGGGATGGGCATCCCCGTCGGGAAGCTGGCGCTGTACACAGCCGGAGCCGGCATCTGTCCCACCCTCACGCTGGCCGTCTCGCTGGACTGCGGGACTGACAACGCCGAACTCCTGGGCGATGGGCTGTACCTCGGCTACCCCAAGCCGCGACTGCGCGGCGCCGCCTACGACCGCTTCATCGAGGCCTTTGTCGAGGCCGTGGATGACGTCTTCCCTCACGCCGTGCTGCAGTGGGAAGACTTCAAGCAGCACAACGCGATCCGGCTTCTGGACCGGTACCGACAGCGCATCCCCAGCTTCAACGACGACATGCAAGGGACCTCTGCGGTGGTACTGGGGGGCATCCTGGCGGCGCTGGGCGAGACCGGGGGGACGCTATCCGACCAGCGGGCGGTGTTCGTCGGAGCCGGCGCCGCGGGCATCGGCATCGCCCGGCTGCTCCAGGCGGCGATGCGGAAATCCGGCGCGTCCGAGGAGACGGTGCGCCGCGCGGTGGTGATGATCGACTCGCGCGGCCTGATCTTCGAGGGTCGCGACCAGCTTGAGGAGGACAAGCTCCCCTACGCGATGCCACGCGAGGAGCTGGCCCGGCTCGGGCTCGACCCCGGCCCCTCCTGCGACCTGGAGACGGTGATCCGCCAGGTCGCGCCCACCGTGCTGGTGGGCACCAGCGGACGGGCCGGTCTCTTCACCCAGGCCGCCATCCGCGAGCTGGCCGCGGGCACCCGCCGCCCCGTGGTCCTGGTGCTCTCCAACCCGACCTCGAGCTCGGAGGCGGTGCCCGCCGACGTCCTGGCCTGGAGCGACGGCCGGGCCCTGGTGGCCACCGGAAGCCCGTTCCCTCCGGTCGAGGTGGAGGGCCGGCAGCAGCTGATCGCGCAGGCCAACAACGTCTTCGTCTTCCCCGGGGTGGGGCTGGGCGCCATGGTGGCGCACGCCCGCGAGCTCACCGACGGCATGTTCCTGGCGGCCGCATCCACACTGGCCGAGATGGTGACCCCAGAGCGCCTGGCCCGGGGCGCGCTCTACCCGGCGCTCACCGACCTGCGAGCGGTCTCGCGCCGGATCGGCATCGCCGTCGCACGCGAGGCTCGCGACCGGGGGCTGGGACGTCTGATGGCGGACGAGGAGATCGAGGCCGCAGTGGACGCGACCATGTGGGATCCGGCGTACGAGGGCGCCGAGGCCATCAGCCCCTCGGCGGCGCCGGGGCCGCCGAACACCGTCGCTCGGCGCGGCTGACGAGGATGTGGCGGGCCACCGTCGCGGGGCACATCTGCGCCGACCTGCGGCCGAAGCTGAGCGGCGATGAGCGCATCGTCCCTGGCGCGATCATCGAGGTGGGTCCGCTCGACATCCGGCCTGGAGGCTCGGTGGCCAACACCGGAGGCGATCTGGCGGCGCTCGGGGCGCAGGTGGTCCTGGTCGCTGACCTGGGAGATGACGAGCTGGGATCGGCCGTCGCCCGTGCCCTCGCGACGGTCGGCGCCGACTGTCGAGGCATCCGGCAGGTCGAGGGCCTGACCACCTCGTACTCGCTGGTGTTCGAGCCCCCGGGAACGGATAGGTCCTTCTGGCACCACGTGGGTGCCAACGCCTTCTTCGACGGGACCCGCGTGCAGCCGGACGCGGCCGATCTGGTGCACCTTGGTTACCCGGCGCTGCTGCCGCTCCTGCACGCCGACTGCGGCAGCCGCCTTCACGACCTGCTGGCCCGGGTGCGTCAGGCGGGAAGCACGACCTCACTCGACCTCTCCTTTGTGACGCCGGGGTCGCCCGCGGCAGAGGTCGATTGGGGGCTCCTGCTCCGGCGGACAGCCCCCTTGGTCGACGTCCTCTCCCCCAGCGTGGACGATCTGGTCAGCGCATTGGGTGTCGCCAGGCCAACGTCGGTCTCAGAGGTGCGGGAGCTGGGACTGGCCCTGCTGGGGCAGGGCTCCGCCGTGGTCCTGTTGACCAATGGGGAACAGGGGATGCACCTCTTCACCGCAGGTCAAGATCGGCTGTCACGCGCCGGCCGCTGTCTCTCTGAGCGTGCCGAGGCGTGGGCGGACCGGGAGCTGTACCTGCCCGCGTCCGCCAGGGGCCCTCTCGCCACGACGGGCGCCGGCGACGCCGCCACCGCCGGCCTGCTGTTTGGCGTCCTCGCGGGAAGTGACGCCGAAGAGGCGGCGACGAGTGCTGCGCGCGCGGCGGCCCTCAAGGTTGCGGGACACCAGCGACTCCCGCGCTTCACGACCACGGCGCGGGGCGACTGAGGGCGGACCCCCGCCGCCCGCAGGGTTGCCCTACCTGGCGGCGAACTCGCCCATCGTGGTCTGAAACGAGCGCCGTGCCTGCTCCTGGAGCGTGAGGTGGCGGAAGTCCTCAGAGAGGATCTCCACGCCCCAGGGCCCCGCGTATCCGGTCGCCCGGGTGGCGGCGATGAAGCCGGCAACGTCCTGATCACCCTCTCCGCACAGCCGTCGGAAGTCCAGCGTGTCCTCCGACAGGGTCGCGCCACGGACCTGCTCGTCAGCGTCATCCAACTCGACAGCGAAGATGTAACGCACAGGCAGGTCTCGAATCTCGGCAAGGTCAACTCCGCCGCGCGCCATATGCCAGAGGTCCAGCATCAGGCCACCATTGGCCTGGCCCGCGTCGTCAACGAGCCTGCGTCCGAGGGCCAGATCCTTGACCTGCCCGAAGGGCATGGGCTCGACGGCAACTCGCGTACCGGCGTCCGCCGCCTGGCGGCACAGCTCGGCGAAGGACTCCACCAGCCGGCCCCACGGCCACTCGTGACCACCGATCTCGCTGCCAACCTTGATGTGCCGAGGCCGGAGTCGCTCGGCTGCCCGGAGGAGGTCCAACCGGACCAGATCACTCGCACGCCGCCGTGATCCGGTGGCAAACCAGTCGTTAAACATCTCCAGTTCGAGGTGAACGATGGCGTGGGTTGCGAGCATCGCGGCGATGGCATCGAAGCCGGATGTCGCATCCGCCGCCAGATCCGCATGCACGATGCCAAAGCCGCGGTAGCCGGCGTCGGCCGCCGCCTCGATGCGCGATGGCAACGAGAACGGGCTGCGCTCGTCACCGCGGGTGGGTCGGGCGTCGCCCGCCGTCGTCCAGCAGGAGGCGAGCAGTTCGACGGGCTGGGATCCGAGCGCTGTCACCGCTCCTCGAGTGTCCGGACGTCAAGGGGCCGGCAGGTTTGGAGCATGGGACGTGTCGCCAGCCGGCCGGCTCGCTGGAGCTCCAGTTTGCGCTGGCAACGCATCCGGTACGCGCCGACACCATGAAACGCGTCAGACGACGCTCTCCACCCTCCGCCGCCGTTCGGCGCGATCAGCTCCGGGTGCGTCGAGGAAGGCGAATGCTAGCCTTGGCGCTTGCGGCTTCGGGGCCGGTGGCTGACCGCCGCCTGGTGGAGACCGAAGGGACTGATGATCTCCAGACTGGGAGGATTCTTCGTGGGTCGGACGCGTCGTCTCATCGCATCGTGGGCGCTCGGAATGGCCGCCCTTGCCGCGGCCGGGTGCGGGAGCACCTCGACCTCCGTCGCCACGCCGGCCACCGCGGCTCCGACCGCCACCGGCTCCACGACCGCCACCACGCCGACCGCGACGTCGACAACGGTGTCCGGTGTCACCGGCGGAGCCGGTGACACCTCCGCCAACCCCGACCAGACGTTCGTCTGCGGGGCATCCGGCACCATCGACGGCTCCCTCGTTGCCTACCTCACCGTTGCCGGCACCGACTCGACGTCAGCGAAGTCGCTGTGCAGCAGCCTGGAGGGGGCGGCCGGCTGGGTCGCGATAACCACCATCTCCGCCGGTGAGTACGAGTCCGTCCCGGAGTGTTACGTGACCCTGGGCGGGGGCGTCATCACCGCTCGCATCTACACGGCCAAGGGCGGCAGCGATGCGGAGACGAAAGTGCTCTGCGACACCCTTCTCGCGGGTTCCACCCTGCCGACGCTCGCTCCCTGACGCGAGGGGTGCCGGGCAAGCACCGGCATCACGCCCCGTCACGCGGATGGCGGGAGTATCGTCTCGGCCGTCATGACGCGATGGGCCTCGATGCTCCCGCTCTGCCTGGTCGCAGCCGCCACCATCGCGGGGTGCGGCAGCCCGGTCGACACGAGCAACCTCACCCAGGTCCAGATGAGCTCCTCGCAGGCCCTCCCGCCCCCCTACGGGTCGGCACAGGCGGTGCTCACCTCCGCGACCTCCCTGGCGACCTTCCGGAAGGCGATCTTGTCGGCCGGCATCGGCCTGAGTGGCACCACCACGAGCAGCGGGGGCTGCGCCGGTGGAATCCAGTACACCATCGTCCTGGTGAGGAGCGGCGGTAAGGGATCGACGACGCTCAACGCCTACGACTGCGGGGGGCAGATCACCGGCAACATGGCCGGGAACGTATCGGGATTCCTCGACTACGTCAGGCCCCTGCTGGTCGCGACGCCGTCAGGGTAGGGGTGGCGAGAGCCGAGCACCGCCGCGCGCTGTGCCGGAGAGAGCGACTTGATCGCCTCGGTGAGGGTCACGCCTGACGCCCTTCCCGCCCGTGGGAGCAGCCACGCGTAGATCAGGTCAGGACGCTTGCGCCCGGTGTCGCGCAACACCCAGCCGATCGCCTTGCGGATGAAGAACTCCCTCTCCTCCAGCATCGTCTCCGCGTACCGGGAGAATCGCGAAAAGTCGCCGCCGCCCCGGCGGAGTGGGACCAGCAGGGCGAGGAGCGCGGATCGCCGGATCCAGAAGTCCGGGTCGCCCGCCCAGCGATCGAGCACGACGCCCAGCTCAGGATGGCGCTCGACCAGGGGGCCGGCCACCAGGGCGGCCAGCTCGTCGACGAGCGCCCATGTTTGGGATTCGCGCAGCAAGCGCTCGATCAGCACGGTGTCCGCCGGTTGGAGGCGATCGCCGCCGAGCTCCAGGAGCTCGACCGCCGTCCTGCGCCACTCGTAGACGGTGCCCGCCCAGAGCGCCTCCACCAGGGAGAGAAGCTCCTCCCTCTCGAGGGGAGCACGCCGCTTGGCCATGCCCCGGGCCACGGCCCGAACCGCCGGGACACTGACCCCGTAATGGTCGAGCCGGCTCTTCAGGTACGCCTTCTCCTGCACGGCGCGCTTGGGAGAACCCCCGGCGCGAAGCTCCGCGTCGATCCCGGCGAGCAGGTCTGCGACGTCCATCAGGTCACTGCTCAGCGGCGGCTCGCCAGGCAGCAGTGCTTGTACTTGCGGCCGCTGCCACACGGGCACGGATCGTTGCGCGACGCGACCCGCCATCGGCGCCGCTCCTCGCGCTCGTCGATCTCCAGCGCTCCCATGATCGCCGCCACCCCCTTGCCGGAGCGACCCAGGCTCACCATCCGCTGAAGGTGCGGCAGCATGTGCTGGTACGACTGCCGGTAACCGGCGCACAGGTGGTTGAGCCCGGTTTCCCCCTCCGGCGTGAGGTCGAAGCGGTCCTTGGGACAGCCGCCATTGCAGAGGAAGAGCACCGGGCACGCGCGGCAGAGCGCGGGCAGACCCGCCCTCTTGGCCTCGCCAAAGGCGAGCTGCGCGGGTGACTCGACGAGCGCGCCCAGACCATCGGTGACGACGTTCCCCAACCGGTGGGCCGGGTCCACGAAATGGTCGCACGCATAGACGCTGCCGTCGTGCTCGAGGGCGAGAACCCGCCCGCAGGTCTCGGACATGATGCAGAGGTTGGCGGGCTGCCCGCTCACCACCTGAAGCGCCTCGGCGAAGTTCTGCACGGCGATCCGGCCCACGTCGTGGCGCACCCATTCGTCGAAGACGGTGCAGAGGAAGGCCGACATCGCCTCCGGGGTCACGGAGCGCTCGGTGACCGCGCCGTCGCCGCCCCGCTCGACCACGGGCAGGAACTGCACCCAGCGCACCCCCTCGGCGAGGAAGAAACGGTAGACCTCGAGCGGCGCCGAGGCGGTCCGCGCGTTGAGGGTGCAGAGCACATCCGGCTCGACACCGTGCTCGCGGAGACGGGCCAGCCCCCGCATCGTCCGAGCGTGGCTCGGGAGCCCGCGACGATCGGGGCGGCTGCGGTCATGGAAGCGGGCCGGGCCGTCGATGCTGATGCCCACCGCAAAGCGGTTCGCGGCAAGGAACGTGCACCAAGCGTCGTCCAGGCGGGTCCCGTTGGTCTGCAGGTTGTTGAGGCAGCTCCATCCCGGCGGGAGGTACCGCTCCTGCAGCTCGACCACGCGCCGGTAGAAGTCCAGGCCGGCGAGGGTCGGCTCTCCGCCATGCCAGGCGAAGTAGACGAGCGGGCCCGGGCTCGCGTCGATGAAGGCGCGGATATGGGCCTCCAGGACCGCATCCGACATGCGGTACCGCTCGCCGGCCGGGAAGAGGCTGGTCTTGCCGAGGTAGTAGCAGTAGTCGCAGGCGAGGTTGCAGAGAGGCCCGATCGGCTTCGCCATGACCCCGAAGGGCTCTGCCAGCCGCGGGGACGGGGACGCCGCGGCGGGCGGACGGGGAGGCCGGAGGGGATTCATGAGCGGCTTCAGAGTGCCACTGATCATCCGCTCCAGGAGGGAGGGTCGGAGCCCGCCGGGCCTCCCGCTCGATGCGCCTAGAACCTGATTGCAACTATCTCTTGACGGTCGCCACCATGTTTGTTAGTATCGAATGGCAGTCAATATCAAAAGGATGACACCACCATGAACGCACCGGCACCCCCGCGCGGAGTGGGGGCCCGGCGTTGGTGGGCGCTGGGAGCAGTGATGCTCGCCGTCCTCGCCGTCGGGCTCGACGCGACCGTGCTCAGCGTGGCCCTTCCCACCCTGGCCACCCAGCTGCACGCCTCCGAGGCCGACCTGCAATGGTTCTCGTCCGGCTACCTGCTGGTGCTGGCGGCCCTGATGCTGCCCGCCGGCCTGCTCGGCGACCGGATCGGACGCAAGCGCGTCATGGTCGGGGCGCTGCTCCTCTTCGGCCTCGCATCGGCCGCCTGCGCCGTCTCCAAGACCCCGGCAGAGTTCCTCGCCGCCCGGGTGCTGCTGGGCTTCGCCGGCGCCCCCCTCATCGTGATGGCCATGTCCGCCCTGGCGGTGCTCTTCACCCCCGAGGAGCGGCCGAAGGCGGTCGGCATCTGGGCGGCGGTCAACTTCATCTCCTTTCCCATCGGCCCCATCCTGGGCGGCTACATCCTCAGCCACGCCTGGTGGGGGTGGGTCTTCCTGATGAACGTGCCGGTTGCCCTGCTCGGGCTGGTCGCCGTCCTGATGCTTGTCCCGGAGTCGAAGTCGACGCAGCGGCCCGGCCTCGACCCGGTGGGCGTGGGCCTCTCCACCGTCGGTTTGGTGGGCCTCACCTACGGCCTGATCCAGGCCGGCCAGAATGGTTGGGGGAGCGCCATCGCCATCGGCCCGATGCTGGCCGGGGTTGCCCTGCTGGCGGCCTTCCTGGGCTGGGAGGTCCTGCTCACTCGGCGACCCGGCGGCCAGCCGCTCGTCGACCTCGAGCTCTTCCGCTCGCGCAGCTTCACCTGGGGAGTGCTGCTCCTCGCTGTCTCCGCGGTGGTGATGATCGGCGTCATCTTCACCCTGCCCCAGTACTTCCAGGGCGTCACCGGGGTGGACCCGATGGGCAGCGGCGTCCGGCTCCTCCCCCTGCTGGCCGGACTGCTGCTGGGGGCTCTGCCCTCGGCCCTGTTCATCCGCTGGATCGGGGCCAAGCTGGTCATGAGCCTGGGCTTCCTGATCCTCGTGCTCACCGGCCTGTGGGCGGCGTCCACCACCCTCGGAACCGGAGCCGGCGTCACCGCGGCGTGGATGGTGGTCGGGGGCCTGGGCATGGGCCTGGTGTTCGCCCCCGCCGCGTCGGCGGCGCTGGCCCAGATCGACGCCGAGCGCAGTGGCGTGGCGAGCGGCGTGCTCCAGGCGATCAACAAGATGGGAGGCCCGCTGGGCGCGGCCGTCTTCGGGAGCGCCCTCAGCTCCGTGTACCAGGCGCATCTTCCCGTCACCGGCCTCACCGCCAACCTGATCGCCACCATGAAGGAGGGGCTGACCCAGGGGCTGGCGGTGGCTCACACGCTCGCATCCCCGGCGCTCACCCACGGAGTCCAGGCGGCCTTTGTCCACGGCATGGATGCGGCTTTCCTGGTCTCCGCCGGCATCGCCGGCATCGGCCTGGTGCTCACCCTCCTGTTCATGCCGCTGCGCACCCCGGCGCTGGGTCCCACGCCGGAGAGCGGCGCCGCTGACCCAACCGGGGCGGCCCCGCAACTCCTGCTCCCCGACGGTGCCGAGGCAGCACCAACATCCTTGTGAGCAGCTACGATCGTGGCCGGAGACACCTGGCACGCGAAATGAGGATCGGGTCGAGATGACGTCATCAGAGGCCATCGAGGGCCGAGGTCCCGGGCTCCGCGAGCGGAAGAAGGCGAAGACCCGCGCCGCCATCCAGCAGGAGGCGATGCGCCTCTTCGTCGAGCGGGGCTACGCCGGCACGACCGTCGAGGACATCGCCGAGGCCGCCGAGGTCTCACCGAGCACCTTCTTCCGCTACTTCCCGACCAAGGAGGACGTGGTCCTCCGCGACGACTACGACGAGGCGCTGATGGAGGTGTTCCGCCAGCTGCCACCCGACCTCACCCCGCTGCAGGCCTGCCGCGAGGCGCTTCGCAGCATCGGCGGCATCACCGCCGAGCTCTCCCCCGAGGAGCGGGAGCTGGAGAAGGTGCGGATGGCCCTCACCTTCTCGGTACCGGAGGTCAGAGCCCGCTGGATCAACGAGCTGGTCCGCTCCTTCCAGGTGCTCGCCGCAGCGGTTGCTGCCCGGGCCGGACGTCCCGCCGAGGACATCCAGGTGCGCGCCTTCGTCGGTGCGGTGCTCGGCGTGATGCTGGTCGCGATGGAGCCGCTCGTCGAGGACCCGGCCCGAGAGTGGACCGAGTTCCTGCCCGACATCGACGAGGCACTCGGGTACCTGGAGCAGGGCCTCCCGCTCTAGCGGCCTGGACGGCGCCGGGGGGCGCACCCACCCCGGACGCCCGCTGACCGGACGCCCGGGGATGGGAGCGTGCGGACCTCAGCTGCCGGCCAGCTTCCCGCTCAGGAAGTCGTCGTACGCCTGCAGGTCGAGGAGCCCGTGCCCGGAGTAGCCGAAGAGGATGACCTTCTCCTTGCCCTCTTCACGAGCCTGGAGGGCGGCATCGATGGTCGCCTTGATCGCGTGCGCGGTCTCGGGTGCGGGGATCGTCCCCTGGGTCCGCGCCCACTGGATGGCGGCCTCGAAGACGGCGGTCTGGTTGTATGCCGAGGCGCGCATCCGCCCGGTGTGCACCAGGTTGCTGATGATCGGGGCGTCGCCGTGGTAGCGGAGCCCGCCGGCGTGGATCGAGGGCGGCACGAAGTCGTGGCCCAGGGTGTACATGGAGAGGAGCGGCGTGAGCCCGGCGGTGTCGCCGAAGTCGTATTCGAACTTCCCGGTGGTGAGGGTGGCGCAGCTGGTCGGCTCCACCGCCAGCAGCTCCACACCCTCGTCCGGGACAAAGGGCAGGGCGAGGCCACCGAGGTTGGAGCCGCCACCGCAGCAACCGATGACCAGGTCGGGCTTCTCCTCGCCCGCCAGCTGGAGCTGCTCCTTGGCCTCCAGGCCGATCACGGTCTGGTGGAGGAGCACGTGGTTGAGCACCGAACCCAGCGAGTAGTGGGTGTCCTCACGGCTGCCCGCGTCGCGGACGGCGTCACTGATCGCCATGCCGAGCGAACCGGGGCTGTCGGGCTGGTCCACCGGCGACGCCACCACCTCGCCGCCCCAGGTCTCCATCATCAGGCGCCGGTAGGGCTTCTGCTGGTAGGAGGCCCGCACCATGTAGACCTTGCACTTGAGGCCAAAGAGCGAGCAGGAGAAGGCAAGCGCGCTCCCCCACTGGCCGGCACCCGTCTCCGTGGCGATGCGCTTGATCCCCTCCTCGCGGTTGTAGTAGGCCTGGGGGACGGCGGTGTTGGGCTTGTGCGAGCCGGCCGGGGAGACGGACTCGTCCTTGTAGTAGATCCGCGCCGGGGTGTCGAGCGCCTGCTCGAGGCGGCGGGCACGCACCAGGGGAGTCGGGCGCCAGAGGCGAAGGATGTCGAGGACCGGGCCGGGGATGTCGATCCAGGGGTCGGTCGACACCTCCTGGAGGATCAGGGCCATCGGAAAGAGGGGGGCGAGGTCCTGGGGGCCCGCCGGCTGCCTGGTCCCGGGGTGGAGCGGCGGGTCCATCGGCTGCGAAAGCCGCGGCACGACGTTGAACCAGGCTTCAGGGACTCGATCGGGCGGCATAGTCCAGCGCATGAATCTTCCCCAAACGTTCGGCGGGCGGTCGCCGGGACTCTAGCGCGCTCCCCCGGTGGGGGCGCGGTCCGTCACTCGGGAATCGCGCTGTTGGGGAATTCGCCGGAGGCACCGTGGGGAGAAACCTGTGCAGCGCTTCAGCCTTCTGCCGATGTCAGAGCGTTTGACAGGAGAGGACAGTTCCTGATAGTCTGACCATGCCCAGGAGGGGTGTGCCCGGAGGGGCAGACGCTGGGCTTGGGGGAAGGCGACGTGTCGTTGCTGAGGCGCCGGAAGGCGGTCGAAGCGGAGATTGTCGGCGTACCCGCGGCCTCGCCCGGACACCCCAGCGAGCAGCCGTGCTCGGAGCCCGGCTGCCAGGCTCCCGACCGGGTCTCGTGCGACTACCGTGACCGGCGGGGAGCCCCCTGCCCGACGGCGTGGTGCGCCGACCACGTCGTGACGGTCAACTCCTGGCATCTCTGCCGGCGTCACGCCCGCACCGTCCAGGCCCTCGCTCCCGTGGAGTTCCGCGGGCAGCTGCCGCCGCCCGACCTGGACAATCGCTCGCCCTCCTTGGCGTCCTACCTCGGCGAGGCGCTCGACTCCCGGATGCGCGCGGCCCTCACGGCGCTGTCGCGACCGGCGAGCGGCGAGCGCATCGGCACCGAGGCTCTCAATCTGGTGACCGACCAGAGCCGCGGCCGCCGCTGGGCCCAGGGTTGGGAGCTCTTCGACAACACCGGCCCGCTGCTGCGCATCGACGTCGAGGTCGACGAGGCTCGGGACCCGGAGTGCGCCCTCCGGCTCAACAGCCGGGTGATCCTCCGCTGCGTCCCACCTTGGATCCAGGACCGCAAGACGGCGGTGCCACCGCTGGAGGGGGACGAGGACGCGCGGCGCCGCCAGGTCTTCTACGACGGCCTCATGGAGCAGCACGTCTGGCCGGCACTGGTCGCCGAAGAGCGCTGGGTGCGGCGGTGGGATCGCTCGCCGAACGCCGCGGTCTAGCCGTCCGTCCCCTCTGAAGGGACTGGCACCTCCCCGCGGCGCGCCCTAGGCGCCGCCTCAGGCCTGGAGGCCCAGAGCCCGCAGCGCCCGCCGGTACTTGGAGGTGCTCTCGGGTGGCCCCGCGCCGGCCTCGCGGAGCCGTGCCGCCACCCGGTCCGCGAGCTCGTCCGCGCCATCCTGCATCTCGACCTCGAGCTCGCGAAAGCGGTCGACGATGGGACCGCCCGCGGGGGCGCTGACCTCGACGGTGTCGTCCATCACCTCGACGGTGCCGGCGCCCTTCTCACCCGACGCCGTGCGGCCCAGAGTGAGCACCCGCCGGGTGGCGCTGAGCACCGCCACGGGGTGCAGGACAGTGGGATCAACCGCCTCCGGGATCAACGAGAGCAACTGCGCCGGCGGTGCCGTCCCCTCCGCGCGCAACTCGTGCTCCCCTCTCACCATCCGGTCGGCGTCCATCCGCCCGGGGGTCTTCAGCGTCCAGATCCCGGGATCACCCGGCCGGTCGAGGCGGCGGCGGTGGCGTAGCCCATAGCCCTGCCGTACGAGCTCCAGGGAGTCGCTGTCCCAGTACGTCGACTCCTGTGGCTCCGGCCCCGAGTCCTCCACCACCCCGGCGGTCAGGTCGTCGAGATCGGGGAGGACATAGCCGCCATCCGCGCTCAGCTTGATCTCGCGCTCCACCCCGTCTGCCATGCCGCGATTATGCGCGAGCAGCCGCGGGAGCCCAGCGGCCCGCCGGAAGGTCAGCTCTGCGCGCGGCGCTGGTCGAGCATGGCGAAGAGCCGCTCCGCCACCCGTCCCGGGGTCACCCGGTACGCCTGGTGCTCGTGCTCGTTGGTGATCCACACCTCGCAGTTGCCGAGCAGCCCAGCGGTCTCCATGGCCAGGCCACGTTCCACATAGGGGTCGTTCCAGTAGACGGTGCCGACCACCGGGACCCGGTTGGCCCGCAGGCGGTCGACGTCGTAGAGGGGCGTCCACGAGACCTGGGTGGCGAGCGCCTCCGCCGTCGCCCGGAACGGACGCAGCGATGCCCACTCCTCGAACATCCAGGGGAACATCATCTCGCCGGTGAGGCAGGGTGCCGGCTCCGCGTCGAGCCGGAAGCGGGGATCGGCGCCGATCACGCGCGCCGCCGCCCACCGGGTCGGACCGCCCTGTCCATAGCACGCCTCCTGGAGCAGGGAGTAGAGGGGATTGGTCGCCGGCGACATCAACCCGGCGACCTGCTGGTGCACTCCATCACCGAGCACCCCCAGGGTCTCCAGGTCGTGGGCGGCCCGCTCGACGGCGCCGTGCACCTCGGCCGCCCCATGAAGGTGGCCCAGGCAGGTTCCCAGGGTGAGGAACGCGCGGGCGGTGAGACGCTCCCCGTGTGCGTCGACGTCCGGTGCGGACAAGAGGTGGTCGACAATCCGGCGCAAGTGCTCCGCGTCCTCCGGGAAGCGTGCCAGGAAATCCGCGTTGCGCTCGGCCATACGGCCGGCCAGCGCCGTGTAGACGTCGTCGGCGTCGCGGAGCACGGGGGCGAAGCCGCCGGTGATGATCACCCCCGCCACATGCTGGGGAAGGAACGAGAGGTGGGTGAGGCTGCAGAATCCCCCGAAGCTCTGCCCGAAGAGATGCCAGCTCGCCGCCTCGCCGAGCAGAACGGAGCGGAACCGGTCGGCGTCGCGCACGATCGAGTCGGCGCGGAAGTGACGGAGGTACTCGGCCAGCTCACCGGGATCGCCGCGCGGCAGCGACCGCGCCTCGAGCGGCGAGCTCATGCCGGTGCCGCGCTGGTCGAGGAGCAGCACCCGGTAGCGGGTGAGCAGCTGCTCCAGCCAAGCCCCCCGTGAAACTGGGAACGCGAACTCCATCCCCGGTCCGCCTTGGTACCAGCAGATCATCGGAAGGTCCCGATCGGCCGCCTTCTCGGCGGCCACCACCTCGCGGGCAAAGACGCTGATCGTCTCCCCGCCGCCGGGCCGGCTCCAGTCCAGGGGCACCTCGAGGCGGTGGCCGGTGACGATCATCCGGTCCACGGCGACCCGGGAGACCACCTCGTGGGCGCTCATGCTCCGGGCGGCACCAGGCGGTCGACGCCGCCCATGTAGTACCGGAGCGGCTCAGGGATGTCGACGCTCCCGTCCTCGCGCTGATAGGTCTCGAGGACCGCGTCGAGGACGCGGGGGACGGCCAGACCGCTGCCGTTCAGCGTGTGGACGAATCGGGGCCGCTCGCCCGCCGCGGGCCGGTAGCGGATGTTGGCCCGACGCGCCTGGAAGTCCCCGAAGACGCTGCAGGAGGAGACCTCCAGCCAGCGCTGCATCCCCGGCGCCCAGGCCTCGACGTCGTACTTCTTCCACTGGGCGAAACCCATGTCACCGGTGCACATGGAGAGCACCCGATAGTGGATGCCGAGGCGCTGGAGGAGTGATTCTGCCTGATGTGTCAGCAACTCCAGTTCGTCGAGAGAGGTCTCGGGACGGGTGAAGCGGACCATCTCGACCTTGTCGAACTGGTGGAGCCGGATGTAGCCGCGGGTGTCCTTGCCGGCCGCCCCCGCCTCGCGCCGCCAGCAGGCGGTGTAGGCGACATGGCAGATGGGGAGTGCCGCGCCGTCCAGGATCTCCTCGCGGTAGAGGTTGGTCACCGGCACCTCGGCGGTGGGAACCAGGAAGAGGTCGTCGTCGGTGCGGTAGGCGTCGTCCTCGAACTTGGGCAGCTGGGCGGTGCCGACCATGCACTCGCGCCGCACCAGGTAGGGCGGCAGGATCTCCGTGTAGCCGTGCTCGCGGGTCGCGATGTCGAGCATCCAGGCGATCAGGGCCCGCTGGAGCCGGGCCCCCTCGCCACGCAGGATGGCGAAGCGGGCCCCGCTGATCTTGGCGGCGCGCTCGAAGTCGAAGATGCCGAGCCGGTCGCCCAGCTCGAAGTGGGGTCGCGGCTCGAAGTCGAAGTGCGCAGGCTCGCCCCCGGTGCGGATCGGCACGTTGCCGCTGTCGTCGGGTCCGATGGGCGCGGACTCGTGCGGCGGGTTGGGGACATAGAGGAGGAGCGACTGGATGCGCCCCTCCAGCTCGCCCAGCTCGGTCTCGCCCGACTGCATCCGGGTCTTGAGCTCGGCGAGCTGCGCCCGCTGCTCGTCGGTGGGGGCGCCGCGGATGGCGGACGATGCGCGGCGGCGCTCCGCCTGGGCCGATTCGACCTCGTTGCGGAGCCGCCGGGCGCGCACGTCGAGCTCGAGGATCTCGTCGACGGGGGCCGCCTCGTGCTTCAGCTCCGCCCCCCGGCGGAAGTGGTCGGGGTCATCGCGCAGGGCCTGGAGAGGGATCACGCGTCAGCCTCCGCGTCGCCGGTCGGGCGCATGGTGGGAAACAGCAGCACATCGCGGATGCCGGGACTGTCGGTGAGCAGCATCACCAGACGGTCGACGCCGATGCCGAGGCCCCCGGCCGGGGGCATGCCCGCCTCGATGGCCTCCAGGAAGTCCTCGTCCAGCGGCTGGGTCTCGGTCGCGCCCAGATCACGCTGGCGGGCCTGTTCCTCGAAGCGAGCGCGCTGGTCGATGGGGTCGTTGAGCTCGCTGAAGGCGTTGGCCAGCTCCCGGCCGACGACCACCAGCTCAAAGCGCTCCACGAACCGGGGGTCGTCCTTGCGCCGCCGCGCCAGCGGGCTGACCTCGGCCGGGTAGTCGAGGACGAAGGTGGGGTCGAAAAGGGTGCGCTCGACTTTCTGCTCGTAGATCTCGTTGAACACCGTGCCGGGGCCCTGGCCGGGCTGGAGCTCCACCCCCGCCCGCCGGGCCTGCGCCTCCAGGCTGCCGTCGTCCCAGGCCCGGACCGGGTCGAAGCCGCAGACCTGCTCGATCAGGCGGGCCATCGTCTCGGCTCGGAAGGGAGGGGTGAGATCGAGATCGCGACCGCCGTAGTGGCGGTGCAGCGGGTCGGGGTGGGGGGCGGCGGCGCCGTCCTCCTCCATCCCGGGTGGTACCGCCCGGGCGGCATCGACGACGATCGCCTCGGTCAACTCGCGCATGTCGACGTAGTCGGCGTAAGCCTGGTAGGCCTCGAGCATCGTGAACTCAGGATTGTGCCGCGGCGAGAGGCCCTCGTTGCGGAAGACGCGGCCGATCTCGTACACCCGGCGGTAGCCACCGACCAGCAGGCGCTTGAGGTGCAGCTCGATCGCGATCCGGAGGTAGACCTCGGTGTGCAGGGCGTTCCAATGCGTCCGGAACGGCACGGCGTGTCCGCCCCCCGGGATGAGCTGGAGGATGGGGGTCTCGACCTCGAGGAAGTCCCGCCCCTCCAGGGTGCGCCGAACGCTGCGCAGCAGCTCGGCCCGGTGCTGGAAATGGCGCCTCTGGCCGGCGCTCGACATCAGGTCGTAGTAGCGCTTGCGGTAGCGGGTCTCCTGGTCGTGGAGCCCGTGGAACTTCTCGGGCGGCTGGCGCAGCGCCTTGACCAGCGGGGTCAGGGTGCTAACGAGCACCGTCGGCTCCCCGCGGCGCGTGCGCATCAGCGTCCCGGAGACGCCCACGATGTCACCGAGGTCGAGCAGCCGCACCGCCTCGAAGGCGGCCTCGCCGAGCTGGTCCTGCCGGAACCACACCTGCATCCGGCCGCCCTCGTCCTCCAGGTGGGAAAAGACGCTCTTGCCCTGGACGCGGTGGAGCATCAGCCGCCCGGCGACCGCGACCGGGGGACCGGGGGTGTCCGCGGGCGGGCCGGTCGCCTCCCAGCCCGCCAGCGCGCGGCGCGCCTCCTCCAGGCTGTGGTCGGGCCGGAAGTCGACGTTGTAGACGGGAAGGCCAAGGGCGGCGAGGGCTTCGGCCTTTCGCCTCCGTTCAACCATGAGGGGATCGTCAGGCATGCGCCCGTACATGGTGCCGGAGCGACGGCCCGTTCCGCGCTGGTTGGGGCCAGTCCGACGCGATCTGGCGGGTTTGCCCCTCAGCGGAGGGCGGTGATCTTGACCTCGCGCACTCCGCCGGGGCTCTGGACCGCGACCTTGTCGCCGATCCGCCGGCCGAGCAGGGCCTTGCCGACCGGCGACTCCATCGAGATGCGGCCCGAGGCGACGTCGACCTCGGCCGGTCCCACGATGGTCAAGGCCTGGGTTCCGTACTCGTCCTTGACCTCGACGGTCGAGCCGACCTGGACAACCCCGCCGACCTCCGTCGGCTCGATGATCACGGCGTTGCGGACCATCATCTCCAGGGTAAGGATCCGCCCCTCGAGCATCCCCTGCTCGTTCTTGGCGGCCTCGTATTCGGCGTTCTCGCTGATGTCACCGAAATCCTTGGCGTACTTGATCCGCTCGGCGACCTCGGCGCGCCGGACCGTCCGCAGTTCCTCGAGCTCGGCTGCGAGCTTGTCGAGGCCCTCTTTGGTGAGCAAGACCGGCTTGTCCATGGTGCTGGATGACCTTCGTGAACGTGGGTGGGACCTGCCGTGCGCCGCTTGGCGCATCAGTGGGGAGGCAGGGGAGTATAGGTGCTGCACGTGAAACGATGATGGCGACGTTCACGTAACAAGCTGGCCCCACCTGGTTGACCCCGATCTGATAACCTAACTATCATCGTCACAGCGGTCGAGGACCGCACCTCATAAGCCCCCCCTCTCGGGGCGTCTCTGGACTTCCAGGGGCGCCCTCTTTTTTTGGGTGGCGCGGGCTCAGATCTTCGGATACTCGGGGACTCAGATTTTCCCATCCGTGACGAGTGGATCTTCGCCAGCGCGAGTGTGGCGCTCAGCCCTCGCCGCTCGCGAAGATCGGCTGGAACCAGCCACCCGGGCCGAGGCCGGCGTCGAGTGCCTGGCCCAGGATGGCATCGAGGTCAGCTCGCGTGACCAGGGTCTGCACCATCGCTCGGAGCTTGGCCGCGCCGTTGCACCCCTTGATGGTCCAGGCCACGTACTTGCGACCGATCACCAGGGCATGGGTCTCCCCGTAATGCTCGATGAGCAGCTCCAGGTGCCTCCGGGTGAGCTCGATCCGGTCGGCGAAGCCGAGGTCGGGTAGGAGCTCGCCGGTCGCGACATGGTGGACGGCCTGGCGTATGAACCAGAGGTTGCCCAGGGCGCCCCGAGCAACCACCACGCCGTCCACGTCGCCGGCGAGCAGCCGGCGCCGGATCTCGCTGACGTCGGTGACATCGCCGCTCCCCACGACGGGGATGCGGACCGCGTGCTTGACCCGGGCGATCTCCGCCCAATCCGCCTGCCCTGTGTAGCGCTGCGCCCGGGTGCGCCCATGGACGGTGACCATCGCGCACCCGGAGTCCTCCAGGGCGCGCGCGAGATCCGAGGCGTTGATCGAGGAGTGGTCCCAGCCGAGCCGCATCTTGGCGGTGACGGGAACGTCGACCGCCTCGACCATGGCCCGGATCACCCGCGCCGCGCCGGCCACATCCCTCGCCAGGGCCGCGCCCGAGCCCCGCGTGGTGACCCGCGGCACGGGACAGCCGAGGTTGACGTCGACCACCGACGCCCCCCGCTCGACGCAGATCGCGGCGGCCTCGGCCATCATCGCCGGGTCACAGCCGACCAGCTGGGCGGCGGCCGGGCGCACCCCGGGATCGAACGTGAGCAGCTCCAGGGTCCGGGGGATGCGGCGCACCACCGGCTCGGCGGCGGTCATCTCGGCGGAGACCAGGCCGGCTCCGAACTCCCGGGCGAGCCGCCGGAAGGGGTCGTCGGTGATCCCGACCATGGGGGCGATCAGCACCGGGGAGTCCACCTCCAGCCGCCCGATCCGCAGCGGGGCGGGGGCGGGAAGGGGACGGGATGGCGCCGCCGGTGCCGGCTCCGCGACAGTCATGCAGTCATGGTAGGGGGCGAGCCGCGCTCCCCACGCCGCAGGCGGCGCGGGGACCCCAATCCTTTAGGAGGGGCTCGCCTCACCCCGCCGTGGATGCTCCACCCTCAGCTCTCGTTCAACGCGTAGATGAGGCGGAGACCCACAAGGGTCAGGCGCTCGTCGACGACGTAGACCCCGGAGATGAGGCCGGCCATCAGCGGAGCGAGGCCCCCGGTGAGGATCAGCTTGGGGTCACCCTCCATCTCGCGGCGCATCCGGAGGACCAGCCCCTCCACCAGGCCGGCGTAGCCGAGGACGAGGCCGGCCTGCATCGAGGCTCGGGGGTTGCGCCCCAGGACGGTCTCGGGTGCGGCCAGGTCGACGGGGGAGAGCCGGGCGGCCCGCGCAACCAGCGCGTCGTGGCTGACCATCAGCCCCGGAGCCACGGCCCCGCCCAGGTAGTCGCCGGCGGCGTCGATGGCGTCGACGGTAGTGGCGGTCCCGAAGTCGCAGATGATGGCCGGACCGCCGTAGAGGTGCTGGGCGGCGATGGCGTTGGCGATCCGATCGGCTCCGACCAGCGACGGGTCGTCGTAGTTGATGCGGATGCCGGTCCGAACCCCCGGCCCGACGACCAGCGGGGGATGGCCGAAGCGCTGGCGGGCCAGCTCTTCGATGCTCCGGGAGAGGTCGGGGACCACATTGCTGACCGCGACGGCCGATATGGCCTCAGGTTCCAGCCCGGCGGAGCGAAGCAGGGAGACGACCACCAGCCCGAGCTCGGCGCCGGTCGCCCGAGGCTCCGTGTGATATCGGAAATCGGTGACCAGCCGGCTCCCGTCGAAGACCCCGACGACGGTGTCGGTGTTGCCGACGTCGATGGCGAGCAGCATCGTGGCCGATTGTGACGCGCAGCGCCGCGGGCGCGCGACGACGGCGACCACGGGCCGGACGGGTAGGATCACTGCCGCAGTGAAACGCGTGCACCTGGTGTGTGACAGCACCGCCGACCTCGGCCTCGCCTACTACCCCGCCCACGACGTGGAGATGGTCCCGCTCAGCATCATCTTCGGAGAGGAGCAGTACCTCGACCAGGTGGAGATGCCGACCCGGGAGTTCTACCGGCGGATGCGCGCCGGCGGGCCCCACCCACAAACCTCCCAGCCGTCGCCGGGCGTGTTCGCGGAGGTCTTCGAGCGGCTGGGGAGTGACGGCGGCCCGGTGATCTGCACCACCATCAGCTCCGATTTGAGCGGTACCGCCGGCTCGGCCATGCAGGCGCGCCAGGCCCTGCCCGACCTCGACATCCGGATCGTCGAAACCAAGTCCTGCGGGCCGGCCCACGGCGCCGCGCTGGCCATGGCCGCGGCCATCCGCGACCGGGGCGGCAGCGCTGACGCGATCGTGGCCGCCATCGACCGGCTGAAGGCGGCACAGCACCTCGTGTTCACCGTCGAGAACCTCGAGTACCTCCGGCGCGGCGGGCGCATCGGTGCCGCCCGGGCGCTGCTCGGCACCGTCCTCAGCATCAAGCCGATCCTTGCCTTCATCGACGGCAAGGTGCAGGTCCTCGACCAGGTGCGCACCTATCCCCGGGCCCTGGATCGCGTCGTCCAGGAGCTGGCGTCCGCGGTCCGGATGTGGGGCCGGATCGTGACCACCTTGGCCCACGCCGACAACCGCGAGGGCGCCGAGGCGCTCGCCCTCAAGGTGGCGGCTGTCACCGGGGAGCCCCCGCAGATCGTCGAGGTCGGCGCAGTGCTCGGCTGCCACGTGGGGCCAGGCGCCTTCGGCCTCTTCTACCATCCGGCCTCGGCGGTGCAGACGTGATCCGTCTGTGACGCGACTGGTTGGATCGATGCACTTTTCGCAGGAACAGGGCGCCTGGCGGTTAGGATCGAACCCTCAGTGAGCCTGATCCACCTCGTGTGCGACAGCACTTCCGACCTCGACGCCGCCTATGCCGCCGCCCACGGGGTCACGGTGGTGCCGCTGCGGGTCTTCTTCGGGGACGAGGAGTTCCTCGATCAGGTGGAGATGTCGACCGCTGAGTTCTACCAGCGCATGCGCGCCGGCGGCCCTGCTCCCCGGACGTCCCAACCGCCCCCCAGCGACTTCGCCGCAGTCTTCTCCCGGCTGGGGGCTCAGGGCGGCACCATCATCTGCACCACCATCTCGGGCGACCTGAGCGGGACGGTCAGCTCGGCACTGCAGGCGCGTCGCTCCCTCCCCGATCTCGACATCCGGGTGGTGGATACCCGGTCGGTCGCGCCCGGCCACGCCAATGCGGTCGAGGCGGCCATCGCCATCCGGGACCGGGGCGGCGAGGCGGACGACATCATCGCCGCCCTGGACCGTCTGGTGGCCACGCAGCAGGTCGTCTTCACCGTCGAGACCCTCGAGTACCTCCATCGCGGCGGACGGATCGGGGGCGCTCAGGCCCTTCTCGGCACGGTCCTCGACATCAAGCCCATCCTCAGAGTCCGCGACGGCAAGATTGACGTGGTCGAGCGTGTGCGCACCTACCCGCGAGCGCTGAAGCGCCTGGTGCAGGAGATGGCATCCATGACCCCCGAGTGGGGTCCCACGAAGGCCGCCGTCGCCCACGCCGCCAGCCCCGAGCATGCCGCCGCCGTGGCCGTTCAGATCGCGGCGGTCACCGGTGAGCTGCCCACCATCGTGGAGGTGGGGGCGGTGATCGGTTGCCATGCCGGACCGGGTGCGTTCGGTCTCGCCTTCCACCCAAAGTCCATCCTCGACGGCTGAGCGGACCCCGCTCGGGGCCCGGCGGAGCCCCGCGACGCCCCCGCGCCGGACCCGGGTTCCCGGTGCTAGGATGCTGGTCGGACGCCCAATCAAAGTGAATGGAGGACCGCCCATGAGCCTGGCGGTGGCGAATCCGGCGTCGGGGAACGCGGGCGGTCGCGCGGCGATCAGCCGGCGGCGGCGCACTGAGATCGTCCGGGCGGCGGCCACCGTGCTGGGCCGCCAGGGCAGCGCGGACACCTCGATGAAGGAGATCGCGCGCGAGACGGGGGTCGCCCCCGGTCTCCTCCACTACTACTTCGCGTCCAAGGACGAGCTGCTGCTGGCCGTGGCCGGGGAGCTCGACCGGCAGATGAGCGAGGCATGGGCGGTGGCGGTCGAGGGCATCGACGACCCCCTGGAGCGGCTGGTGGCGGCGCTCGACGCCGCCGCCGACCTGTGCGCGCGCCACCCCGAGCTGTGGCGGGCGTGGCTCGACGTCTCGATGCTGAGCCTCTCCCGTCCCGCGCTCCAGGCTCGGTGCCGGGAGCTGCGGGCGCGGTTCGTCGCGGGTATCGAGACCGAGGTGCGAGGGGCTCTGGGGCGGCTGCCCGCCTACTCGCTGGTGGCCCCGCGGGATCTCGCCGGCGCCATCAGCGCAGCCGTCGAGGGGGCTGCCGTCGCCGCCCTGCTCGGGGGCCGTGACACCGTCTCCTGGGTGCGGGCACTCAAGGTGATGGTCCTTTCGGTCGTCGTCACCGCCTACGTCACCGCCGGCCAGGAGCCACCCGTGGCCCGGCTCGCCCAACTGCTCCGGCCGCGCTGAGATGCGCCACCGCGATCTCCGCTGTCCGAGCGGCTGCACCGGGGGCCGTTTCGAGGCGCTCAACGCCCCGGTCTACGTGGACTCGCAAGCGCGCTACCTGGAGCACGACGACAGCCTCGCCACCTTCGTCTGCGCCGAGTGCCAGTCGGTGGCCGTCGACCTGATCCAGGCGGCCGATCTGATGCAGCGCGATGATGACGTCGAGCCCCAGGTGCTGGTCTGCCCCCAGTGCAGCACCCAGATGCTGCCGCCCCTCGACGACGAGCTGGCGCCCTTCGTGGAGTGCCCGATCTGCGAAACGCGCTTTGCACTCGAGGAGGGGATGCCACACCTTCACGGCACCGCGTTTGACGCCGGGGAGGACGCCTAGCGCCCGGTGCTGGCGGACAATTCACGCGCCGATGCAATCATGGGCCGGCCGTGCTCGAAATCCTCCGGGCGCTCCTGACCCGCCGCCTCGAACCCGCCCACCGGCTGCTGCTCGGCCAGCTGGTGATGTTCACTGGCATCGCCGCCCTCTTCCCGGTGGTGCCCCTCTACGTCCGCTCCCATGGCGGCACCTCCGCCGACATCGCCCTCTTCGTCGCCGGGCCACTGGTGGCCAGCACCCTGGTGCAGCTCCCGGCGGGGCACCTGGTCGACCGCATCGGTCGCAAGCCGGTGCTCATCGGCAGCCGGCTGCTCTACGCGGCCCTCTCCGGCGGGCTCTTCCTCAACCTGGGACCGCTGTGGTTGCTGGCCCTGCTGCGGGTCGGGCAGGGGGCGAGCGGCGGCGCCTACGTCCCGGCCCTCCGCGCAGCGCTCGCCGACCTCACCGCGCCCGGGGAGCGGGGCCACCGCTACGCGCAGCTCCAGGGCTGCGAGATGGTCGGGCTGCTCCTCGGGCCCGCGATCGGCGGGGCCATCGCCCTCTGGCAAGACTCGGGGATCTTCGCGGCTTCGGGGATCGCCGTCCTCCTCGGCCTGGGGGCCGTCATCCGCATGCCCGAGACACGCGGCGCCGAGATCGTCGGGTCACCACCCGAACCGGCGCCCTCCGCGGCGCGGGACGGCTCTCCTGCACCAGCCGCGACACCGGCTCCGATCACCACGCCGGCACGGCGCTGGTGGTGGCTCCACCCCGCGCTGCTCGTCCCCAGCGTGGCCCTGGCGGCATCCGGAACGATGTTCAGCATGTACGACGTCGTCTGGCCGCAGTACCTGAACGCGCGCGGCTATGACAGCCTGGTCATCGGGCTCTCCATCTCCTTCTTCGCCGTGCCCATCCTTCTGCTCACCGGCAAGGGTGGCCGGCTGAGCGACCGCGCCAACCGGCGGCTGCTGGTGCCCGCGGCGCTCTGCGTGGTGGCCGCCTGTGCCTCCACCTACCCATGGCTCCGCAGCATCGTCCCGATCCTCGCCGTCGGCACGGCCGAGGCGCTCGCCGTCATGCTCGTCGAGCCCTCCCTCTTCGCCGTCATCAGCGAGTCGACGCCGGCTTCACTGCGGGGCCGGGCAATGGGCGTCGGTGGGCTCTTCGAGGCAGGCGGCGGCGCCTTCGGAGCTGGCGTGCTCGGTGCCCTCTACGGGATCGCCGAGCCCCTCCCCTTCCTGGGCGGTGCCACCGTCTGCGTGCTGGCCGCGCTCCTGTGTGCGCGCGCCCTCCCCCGTCACCACCCCGCCGGATTGCCGGACCTCCGGCCGGCAGGCATCGCCCGCGCCGAGGTGGACGTGGTCTGAGCGAGGGGCGGGAGATGTGTCACCTGCGCAGACGGCTGCCCATGCCGTCACCGCGACGCCGCAGCCGCCGCCGGGCACGCCGCGCCGCAGCGAATCAGGCGAGCGCGGGTGGCATCGGCGGGAGCAGCGCGACGGTGGCCCCCACCGGGCCCGCATCCTCGCCGGGATTGCGTCCCCAATAGCGGGAGAAGCGGCCGTCGAAGCCGATCACCCGCCCCCCCTGGCGCACGTCCGGGCCGGCCTTCCAGTGCGGGGTGTGGCCATGGACCACGCGCCGGGCGCCGAAGCGGCGCAGATGCGCGTCGAGGCGCTCGCGGTCCTCGAAGGCCCGCCGCCCGATCAGATGGCGGAGGAGCAGGACCACCCCTCCAGGTTCCTGGCTCAAGAGGCCGGCCGCGGCCCGGTTCACCGCCTCGACGCTCTCACCCAGGGCGGAGTAGTCGTCATCGTCGGTGTGCTGGACCAGGGTGCCGTCGTCGAGCAGCAGCATGACCGGCAGCCGGCGGAGCCAGGCCTCCATCTCGCCGTCGCCGGCGAGCGCCTCGAGGTCGGCGGGGTCGCCCCGCCGCCGCCGCCAGACGGACTCCAGCAGCTCGCCGTCGCCCGCCCACAGCCGCTCTCCGCCGAGACGCCGCTCCTCGATCAGCGCCGTCACCAGCAGGTCGTGGTTGCCAAGGATGGCCCGGCTGTGGCGCCGTTCCATGGCGATCCGGGCCGCCTTGTGGCCACCGGCGTCGCCCGGCCGGCCGCCGGTGAAGAAATCGCCGAGGAAGACGGTCTCCACTTCGTCCTCGGGGAAGGCGGCCAGCGCCACCGAAAGGCGCTCGTGGTCGCCCTGGACGTCCCCGACGACGAGGACCGGCAGTGTCATCGGCTCAGGGTACCGGGGGACGGAGGGCAGCCGCGAGGGCCCGATCGGAAGCGGGGGAAGCGCTGATCGCCGGGGGGTCGAAGGCTGGGCCGGCCGGGGTTCAGGTGGGGGGAGGTCCGCCCCACCCGCGAGCGGAGCAGGGGCGTGCATGTCTCAAAAGTGGTTAAAGACATCGATGTCCTTAACGGGGTAATGAATTGCCCCCGAAGGAGGACGCGTCGCCGAGGATGGGGCGGCAGGACCGTCGGGAGTTCGTCAGCACCCTGTCAGCGGGTCGAAGGGTGGAACCCGTCCCTCGCCCTCCATGAGGTGGGCAAACCCTCCGGAGAGCGCGGACCCCAGGACGCGGGGGGCAGGAGAGAGCGATCGATCAGACTGAAGTGACGCCTTCGGTGCGGTTCAGCCAGCCAGCGTGGCCGCCAGCTTGCGGGTGCGGGCGACTCCCGCCGTGGCCCGGGTCAGGGCGCGGCCGACCGTCCGCGGGCCGGGGCCGCCGGGCAGCTCGCGGCGGCGGAGCGCGGCGTCGACGTCGAAGAGCGCCACGACGTCCTCGTCGAAGCGATCGGAGATCGCTCGCCACTCCTCGACGCTCAGATCGGCGAGCGTCCTGCGCTCGGCGACGCAGCGGCGCACCGCGGCGCCCACCAGCGCGTGGGCCTCGCGGAAGGGCATGCCGCGCACCACCAGGTGCTCGGCGACGTCGGTGGCGAGCAGCATCGGATCGGACGCCGCGCGGCGCATCGCCGCCTCGTCGAAACGGAGCCGGCGGACCACGTCGGCGAGGATGCCGAGCGTCGCCAGACTGGTGTCCACGGCATCGAAGAGCGGCTCCTTGTCCTCCTGGAGGTCCCGGTTGTAGGTGAGCGGCAGCCCCTTGAGGACGGTTAGCAGCGCGACCAGGTCGCCGGTCACCCGGCCCACCCGGCCCCGGGCCAGCTCGAGGACGTCGGGATTCTTCTTCTGCGGCATCAGCGAGGAACCGGTGGCGTGGGTGTCGGGCAGCTCAGCGAAACCGAACTCCGCGGTGGTCCAGAGCACGATCTCCTCGGCGAGCCGGGAGAGATGGACCATCAGCAGCGCGCAGGTCGAGACCAGCTCCACCACGAAGTCGCGATCGGAGACGGCATCGAGGCTGTTGGCGCTGAGCGCGGCGAAGCCGAGCGCGCGCTGGGTGCTGGCGCGGTCGATGGGCAGCGTGGTGCCGGCCAGCGCCCCGCTGCCGAGCGGCAGCACGTCGCAGCGGCAATAGCCGTCGCCCAGCCGCTCCGCGTCGCGCTGGAGCATCTCGACGTAGGCGAGGAGGTGGTGGGCGAGCGAGACGACCTGGGCCCGCTGGGTGTGGGTGTACCCGGGGAGCGGGGTGGCCCGGTGCTCGACCGCGCGTCCGAGCAGCGCCTCCTGCAGCCCGGCGCAGCCGAGCATGAGGTCGACGGTGCGGCGCCGGCACCAGAGGCGCAGGTCGGTGGTCACCTGGTCGTTGCGGCTGCGACCGGTGTGCAGGCGTCCGGCGACCGGACCGATCAACTCGTGGAGGCGGCGCTCCACGGCGGCGTGGATGTCCTCGTCGGCCGGGTCGACGGCGAAGTCGCCCCGCTCCAGCTCGCGACCGACGGCGCGCAGGCCGGAGAGGATGGCCCGGAGGTCACCAGCCCTGATGAGGCCGACCTCGCGGAGCATCCGCGCGTGGGCGGTCGACCCCTCGATGTCCTCGGCATGGAGCCGGAGGTCGAATCCGAGGCTGCTCGTGTACTCCTCCACCCCCCGGGCGGTGCGGGTTCCCAGCCGCCCCTCCCAAACCTTGGAGGGGGCGCGCCGTGCCGGCTCGGGGTCCTTGCGCTTGCCCCGTGGCATCAGCGCCGCTTGACCTTGCGCTCGAGGCTGAGCGGAACGCTGTCCTCCAGGGCTCCCTGGATGCGCGCCTGGGTCCGCAGCGGCAGACCGAACAACTCGATGAAGCCGCGCGCCGCGGAGTGGTCAAAGGTGTCCTGGCGGCGGTCGTACGTCGCCAGCTCCTCGCGGTAGAGGGAGCCGGGCGCGCGCCGGCCGGCGAGGCTCACCGTGCCGCGCCAGAGACGGAGCTTGACCTCGCCGCTCACCGGCTCCTGGGTCACGGCGACGAAGGCGGCGAGGGCGCTGCGCAACTGGCCAAACCAGAGGCCGTCGTAGACCAGCCGGGCCCACTCGTCGCCGAGACGGCGCTTGAGGTGGAAGACGTCGCGGCCCAGGGTCAGCGTCTCCAGGGCGGTGTGGGCGGCGTGGAGCACGACTGCTGCCGGGGCCTCGTAGATCTCGCGTGACTTGATCCCGACCAGGCGGTTCTCGACGTGGTCGATCCGGCCGACCCCGTGCGCACCGGCGAGGCCGTTGAGCCGGGTGACCAGGACGTCCCCGGTGAGCCGCTCACCGTCCAGGGTCACCGGGATGCCGTGCTCGAAACCGAGTGAGATCAGACCACCCTCCTCGGGAGCCAGGTGCGGGTCCACGGTCCAGGCGAAGACGTCCTCGGTGGGCTCTCGCCACGGGTCCTCCAGGGGGCCGGCCTCGATGCTGCGCCCCCAGATGTTGGCGTCCACCGAGTACGGGGACTGCTGGGTGACGGGGACCTCGATGCCGTGCTCGCGGGCGTATTCGATCTCCTGGGGACGGCCCATCTCCCAGTCGCGGACAGGGGCGATCACCTCCAGCTCCGGTGCCAGGGCGGCGGTGGCGACGTCGAAGCGGACCTGGTCGTTGCCCTTGCCGGTGCAGCCGTGGGCAATCGCCTCCGCGCCCTCGTCGCGGGCGACGTCGACCAGGATCTTCGCGATCAGGGGCCGGGCCAGCGCGGTGGCGAGAGGATAGACGCCCTCATACATCGCCGAGGCGGCGAGCGTCGGGAAGCAGAACTCCTCGATGAAGAGGCGGCGCGCGTCGATCGAGTAGGCGGCTGCCGCCCCGGTGCGCAGGGCCCGGTCGGTGACCTCCTCGATGTTCTTGGCCTCACCGATGTCGGCGGTGCAGGTGATCACCTCGTAGCCGAGCCGCTCCTGGAGCCAGCGGATCGACACCGAGGTGTCGAGACCGCCGGAGTACGCGAGGACGCAGCGCTTGGGCTTGCTCACCGGACACCTCCGTGACCGCTCGGATGGTTGCCTTCCAGAGCGCGGGCAGCGGTCGGCCCTCCGCCCAGTGCATCGCGCAACCGCTCGGCGAGCCGGCGCGCCCCCGGCCGCGAGCGAACCACCACCAGGACCGTGTCATCGCCCGCGACCGTGCCGGCGACCTCGTCGAAGTGGGCGGAGTCGATGAGTGCCGCCACGAGCGGCGCGCTGCTCGGGCGTGTGCGCAGGATCCCGATGTGCTCCACGAACTCCATGGAGCGGACATGTTCGCGCATGACCGCGCGCAGCCGGGTGCTCAGCGGTGAGAGCTCGTCGGTGGCGGCAGCCGCGACGTAGCGGAGTCCATCCGGGTCGTGAACACGGGCCAGTCCCAGCTCCCGGACGTCCCGGGACACGGTCGCCTGGGTGGCGTCGAGGCCGCGGCGATGCAGGGCGGCCACGATCTCGTCCTGGGTGCGCGCCTTCCGGTCCCGGACCAGCTCGAGGATGGCCTGCTGCCGCTCCGCCTTGGCCGCGGTGACGAGGGCGGAGGTGACGTTCACGGCTTCCCGCTCTCGGGCGCGGCACCCGCGCCCGCGGTGTCCGCCACCGCCTCGAAGGTGGCGGCCAGCCATTCGACGGCCTCGTCGGCCTGCGCCTCGCTGAGGATGAGCGGCGGGATGAGGCGAAGCGCCGAGGCCCCGGTCGCGGTGATCAGCAGACCGTGGTGAAGTGCGGCCAGGACCAGCTGCTGAGCCACCGGCCGGGTGAGGACGACACCGAGCATCAGGCCGCGACCCCGCACCTCGGCGATGGGCGCGCCCTCCTGGGCGAGCCGGAGCAGACCGTGGCGGAGCCGCTCGCCGACCCGTGCGGCGTTCTCGACCAGCCCCTCGCGCAGGATGGCGTCGATGACGGCGGCCGCCACCGCGGTCACTAAGGGACCGCCACCGAAGGTCGAACCGTGGTCGCTCAGGGTGAAGATGTCGGCACGCGGCCCGGCGAGGGTGGCGCCTATAGGCAACCCGCCGCCCAACCCCTTGGCCACCGCCATCACGTCGGGGACGATCCCGGCGTGCTGATGCGCCCACCAGGTGCCGGTGCGCCCCATCCCGCTCTGGATCTCGTCGAGCATCAGCAGAAGGTTGCGCTCGTCACAGAGCCGGCGCAGGCCGCGCAGGGTCTCGTCGCTCATCGGCACGACCCCCGACTGGCCCTCGATCGGCTCCATGAGCACCGCCACGGTGTGGTCGTCGACGGCCCTCTCGACCGCGCCGAGATCGTCGTAGGCGACGTGGATGAACCCGCGCGGCAGCGGCTCGAACGGCTCGCGGTAGTGGCGGTTGGCGGTGGCCGCCAGCGCACCCATGGTGCGGCCGTGGAAAGCACCCCGCGCGCAGATGATGGTGGACGCGCCATTGCGGTTCAGCTTCCCCCACTTGCGGGCGATCTTGATGGCGGTCTCGATCGCCTCCGCCCCACTGTTGCAGAAGTAGACCCGGCTCGGGAAGGCGGTGGCCACCAGCTTCTCCGCGGCCTCCAGCTGGGGCTCGGAGAAGTAGAGATTGCTCAGGTGGATGGCGCGGGCGGCCTGCTCGACCAGCGTGCCCAGCACCGCCGGATGCGCGTGCCCCAGCACGTTGACGGCGATCCCGCCGGCCAGGTCGAGGTACTCACGGCCGTCGACGTCGGTGAGGATGCAGCCCTTGCCGGTGCGCATCGCCACCGGCTGGGGCGCGTAGGTGTGCATGAGCACGGTGGCCGCCCGCTCCTCGATGGCGGAGAAAGCAGCGCTCGTCTCAGGAGCCGTTTGGCTCACCGGGTCACCATG
>JBEKGP010000005.1:0-54907 GCA_050012735.1 Candidatus Dormibacteria bacterium | reverse complement strand
CGCCTACACCCTGGACCGGCTCGGCCCCCACGGCCTCCCGCTCATCGGGCGCGCGGACTGGAACGACTGCCTGAACCTCAACTGCTTCTCCGACACCCCGGGCGAGCCTTTCCAGACCACCGAGAACAAGAGCGGAGGGGTCGCCGAGTCGATCTTCATCGCCGGTCAGTTCGTCATGGCTGCGCGCGAGCTCGCCGCCGTCGTGAGCCTGCGCGGTGAGGTCGAGGAGGGCTCACGGCTTCTCGCCGGAGCCGCCGCCATGGCCGGTACCATCGCCGAGCATGGCTGGGATGGAGCCTGGTTCCGGCGCGCCTACGACTTCTTCGGCAGTCCCGTCGGGTCCAAGGAGTGCGACGAGGGACAGATCTTCGTCGAGTCCCAGGGGATCTGCGTCATGGCCGGGGTCGGGATCGAGGATGGCCGTGCCCGTCAGGCCCTCGACAGCGTGCGCGACCGGCTCCTCACCGAACACGGGGTGATGCTGCAGCAACCCGCCTACGCCCGCTACCGCATCGAGCTGGGAGAGATCTCCTCGTATCCGCCCGGGTACAAGGAGAACGCCGGCATCTTCTGCCACACCAACCCGTGGATCATGATCGCCGAGGCGATGACCGGTGACGGGGATGGCGCCTTCGATGTCTACCGGCGGACCAATCCCTCCGCGCGCGAGGCGATCAGCGACGTCCATCGCTGCGAGCCCTACGTCTACGCGCAGATGATCGCCGGCCGCGACGCCCCCAGCCACGGTGAGGCCAAGAACTCGTGGCTGACCGGCGCCGCCGCCTGGAATTACGTGGCCATCACCCAGTGGATCCTTGGGATCAGGCCCGAGCACGGGGGTTTGCGGGTGGATCCGGTGATCCCGGCGAACTGGCCGGGCTTCCGCGCCACCCGGCGCTTCCGCGGGGCCACCTACCGGATCGCCGTCATCAAGCAGGGTGGGACCACCGGGCGCGTCACCCATCTCATCGTCGGCGGCGCCAGGGTGGAGGGCACCCTGATGCCCCTCGCCCCCGCCGGAGCCACCGTGGACGTCGAAGCGGTCGTCGGGGAGTGATGCCCAACCGAGGGGGACCGATGACACGCCAGTATGCCGGCAGTTCACGCCTCAAGTTCCGGACCGCGGACCCGGTGGGAGGTCTGGTCGAGGTCGGTGGCGAGGTGTTCTACCGCATCGCCAATCACGATGCGATGCCTCCCTTCCTGATGAGCATGGTGAGCGACTCCAACCACTGGATCTTTCTCTCCAGCAACGGCGCCCTCACCGCCGGGCGTGGCGACCCTGATCACGCGCTCTTCCCCTACCAGACCGACGACCGTATTCACGACAGTCAAGACCAGGTGGGCGGCAAGACCATCCTGCGAGTCAGGCGGCGGGGCCGGGTTCATCTCTGGGAGCCCTTCTCCCCACGATACGCGGGGCTCTACGAGATCACCCGCAGTGTCGCCAAGAGCGTGTACGGCAACCGCGTGGTGTTCGAGGAGGTGAACCACGACCTCGGCCTCTCCTTCACCGCCGCCTGGCTGACCAGCGAACGCTTCGGTTTCGTCCGGCGAACGGCCATCCTCAACGTGGCACCGGGGTCCGTGGAGCTCGACGTGGTGGACGGTATCCAGAACGTACTCCCCGATGGCTTGACGCGTGCGTTCCAAATGGAGTTCAGCACTCTCGCGGATGCCTACAAGGAGAGCGAGCTCGACCCCTCGAGTGGGCTGGCCCTGTTCCGGCTGAGCGCAATCCCCACGGATCGCAATGAGCCGAACGAGGCACTGAGGACGACCACCGTCTGGTCCGAGGGCATCCACCCCGCCCACCGGCTTCTCTGCTCGGCACAGCTAGACCGGTTCCGCGAGGGCCATGAGCTCGAGGACGAGACCTTCATCCGCGGTCGGCGGGGCGCGTACCTGGTCGGCGCGCGGATCGAGCTGTCGGAAGACGAACAGCGCGGGTGGAACATGGTGGCCGACGTGGGGCAGGATGCGACGTCAGTCGCCGAGCTCATCCGGCTCCTCACGTCGAATGCCGACCTCCGCGCCGGGCTGGAGGGGGACATCCAGCTCGGTACCCACAACCTGATGCGCATCGTGGCCGGCGTCGACGGCCTTCAACTCACCGCCGACGAGCTGGCCAGCTGGCGGCACTTCTCCAATGCCCTGTTCAACGCCATGCGCGGCGGTGTACCAGGCACTGGATACGAGATCTCGAGCTCGGATCTGAGGTCGTATCTTCGTTCAGCGAGCCAGGCGGTATCGGCGCGGAGCGCGGCCTTCCTCGAGGGGCTCCCCGAGATGCTCTCGCACCGCAGCCTGCTCGAGCTGCCGGGAGTGGCCGAGAATCCTGACCTGGAGCGCTTGGTCAATGAGTACCTGCCGCTGAGCTTCAGCCGACGGCACGGCGATCCCAGCCGCCCCTGGAACCTGTTCTCCATCGAGCTGAAGGCGGCGGACGGTGGCCGGCTTCTCAACTATGAGGGGAATTGGCGCGACATCTTCCAGAACTGGGAGGCGCTGGCCCTGT
This sequence comes from Candidatus Dormibacteria bacterium, assembly GCA_050012735.1. Taxonomy (GTDB): domain Bacteria; phylum Chloroflexota; class Dormibacteria; order Aeolococcales; family Aeolococcaceae; genus Changshengia. Next base: position 52,389 of record JBEKGP010000005.1, on the reverse strand, counting down.
CATTCCCCGGCTATGTCGAAAGCATGATCTTCAAGTTCCTCGACGCGTCGACGGCCGACGGCTACAACCCGTACCACATCGCACGCGTGGGGTTCGATTGGCAGGTGGTGGATCCCGCCGACCCGTGGTCGCACATCGGGTATTGGGGAGACCATCAAGTCGTCTACCTGCTGCGGCTGCTCGAGGTCTCGGCCCGCCATCACACCGGAGCGCTCGAGCGACTGCTGAATCGACGCGTTTTCGCGTTCGCAGACCTCCCCTATCGCATCAAGCCCCACACGTCCATGCTTCGCGACCCCTTCAGGACCATCGACTTCGACGTCAGCCTCGATCAGCAGATCCGGAGTCGCGCCGCGAGCCTTGGATCTGACGGCAAGCTGCTTCCCGCACCCGATGGGACGCCCTACCACGCGAACCTTGCGGAGAAGCTGCTCATCTCCATGCTGGCCAGGCTGTTCAACTACGTACCCGAGGCCGGCATCTGGATGAACACTCAGCGACCGGAGTGGAACGATGCCAACAACGCCCTGGTCGGAAACGGCGTCTCGGTCGTGACGCTTTGCCAGTTGCGCCGTCTCGTGGCCTTCTGCGAAAGGTTCTTCCGAGCGACGCATCTCGGGGAGTTCGAGGTGGCGTCGGAGGTGGCTGATGCGCTGCGGCAGGTTGCCGACGTGCTCGGACGGCACCCCGCGCGCGCTGACGGCCCGACCTCCGACCGCGAGCGCAGGAGCGTGCTCGACGGTCTGGGCACGGCGGGCGACGAATATCGACAGCGAATCTACGCGGGGGGATTCTCGGGTGAACGAGCTTACCTGACCGTTGCTGAGCTCGGATCCTTCTGCGACGTTACCCTGCGTCACATCGACCACTCGATTCGTGCCAACCGGCGTGGCGACGGCCTCTACCATGCCTACAACCTCATGGAGGTCTCCGAGGACGGGATCGCGATCCGCCGTCTCGACGAGATGCTGGAGGGTCAGGCGGCGGTGCTCGGGTCTGGCGCCCTCTCCGCGCGGGAGTGTGCCGACGTCCTCGATGCGCTTCGGGAGAGCAGGCTGTACCGCGCCGATCAGGACAGCTATCTCCTCTACCCCGACCGCAAGCTCCCCGGGTTCCTCGAGAAGAACAACCTGGCGCCGGATGCGGTGCTGGGCTCGGCAATCGTGGCGAGCATGGTTGAAGACGGTGACGACCCGATCCTGGTACGGGACGTGAACGGAGCCGTCCACTTCCGCGCCGACTTGCACAACGGCCACCTCCTCGCCCGGGCCCTGGCCGAACGTGACCTGTCGGAGGCTGAGGTCGCGGAGATCCTGGCCTTGTACGAGTCCGTCTTTCATCATCGGGCGTTCACGGGCCGCTCCGGAGCCTTCTACAAATACGAGGGTCTCGGGTGCATCTACTGGCACATGGTCTCCAAGCTGCTCTTGTCGGTTCAGGAGGTGATGGCCTCGGTCGCGGACGACCCTGAAGAGAAGGCTTTGGTTGAGCGGCTGTGGAAGCAGTACACCGGAATCAAATCTGGACTTGGTCTCCACAAGCCTCCCGAGGTCTACGGTGCCATGCCGATCGATCCCTACTCCCACACGCCCAGTTTCGCCGGGGCGCAGCAGCCGGGGATGACCGGGCAGGTGAAGGAAGACCTCATCATCAGGCGCGGCGAGATGGGGGTTGGGGTGGAGGAGGGGCGGTTGATCTTCCAGCCTGACCTCGCCACCCGGGCGGAGTTCCTCTCGGAGGCCCGGACCTTCCGTTTCATCGACGTCGACGGCCAGGAGACCAGCCTGCATCTCGAGGTCGGGACGCTGGCTTTCACCCTGTGCCAGGTCCCGGTTCTCGCCCATCGGGCGGGGCCGTCGCGGATCGAGCTCACTCCTCGCGAAGGCCCCTGTCGAGTGATCACCAGCCTGGCTCTGGACCTCGCGACCAGTGGCGCCATCTTCGAGCGAACCGGTGAGGTGCGACGCCTCGACGTGTACTGGGGCTTCGCCGAGGGGTAGGGGCAAGCCCATCTGGCAGCCGGACCACCCGCGCGACCCCACTGCCCCGGCCGACGGTCTCCTCGCCCGGGGCGATGTCTCCAGGAAGCTTCAAACCGGGACCCGTCCCGATCACGCTGCGGCGGGGTTCTTCAGCACCCCGTCAGCCCCGGCTCTCGCATACTCCGACCATGTCCCGATACCGGCGCGCGTCTCTGGGCTCCGGATCCGGTTACGTGCCCGGCGAGCAGCCACCCGACGGTACCCACTGGATCAAGCTCAACACCAACGAATCTCCCCTGCCCCCATCGCCGCGCGTGGGCCCGGCGGTCGAGGCGGCGGTGGCCGCGCTTCACCGCTACCCGCACCCCCAGGGGGAGCCGCTCCGCTCGGCGCTGGCCCGGCACCATGGGGTGAGCCCCTCGTCCGTGGTCCTTGGCAACGGTGCCGACCAGATCCTGGAGACCTGCTTCCGGGCGTTTGCCGATCCCGGTGATGCCGTCGTGCTCACCCGGCCGACGTATTCCCTGCTCTCGGTGCTCGCCCGCCTCAGTGGAGCCCGAGTCGTCTCCGTTCCTCTGGACGACGGAGGCTCGATCCCGGAGGCGTTCGCCACCATCCCGGGGGTGATGCGGCTCCTCTGCAATCCCAACTCACCGACGGGGAGCTGGGCGCCGCCCGTCCGTCTGGCCGAGGCGCTGGTCGGGGTCGACTCCGTCGTTGTCATCGACGAGGCGTATTGCGATTTTGCCCCCGAGTCGTGCGTCCCGTTGCTCGCCGGCCACCCCAACTGGCTCGTGGTGCGCACCTTCGCCAAGAGCTACGGGCTGGCCGGGCTCCGTGTCGGCTACGCGCTCGGGCATCCCGATGTGATCGCCGACGTCGCTGCCGTGATCGAAACCTACCCCGTCGACCGGCTTGCCCTCGCGGCCGCCGCCGCCGCTCTCGACGACCAGGCCCACCATGCGCGCATCGTTGGAATGGTGGTCAGCGAGCGCGAGCGCCTGGTCGCGGCGCTGCGTGGGGCGGGATGGGACGTGATCCCGTCACAGGCCAACTTCGTCCTCGGCAGGCCCCCGCGGGGCGATGCCGCGAGTGTCGCCATCGAACTGAAGCAGCAGCGCATCCTGGTCCGCCATTTTCCGGACGGTGACCATTGCGACCGGCTCCGAATCAGCATCGGGTCGCCCGAGCAGAACGGAGCCCTGCTCGCGGCGGTCGGCATCGGGGCCTGAGCCCGGGCGGGCAGGGGCCTGGCGCGCCCGGCGAGGCGCCGGGCTACGAGTCGCGCTGGCTCTGAGGGCGGACCACGACGATCCGCGGTCCCCGGCGCAGGAGGAGAAGAGCGACGATTCCGAGCAGCACCGCGGGCACCAGCAGTGGGCGGCGGCCGAGGAAGTCCTCGATGCGGGCGCGCGGCCCGTCCTGACGGGGAAGGACGATCGGTCGCTCGGTGACCAGATCGACCGTACCTCTCACCTCTGTCTCTTTGGGCGGCTCACTCGCCGCCGCGGACGTCATCTCCATCGCTCTTCTCCCCAAGCGCTGCGGGCCGCGCAATCCTACGCTTCTTCCCCACGCCGCAGGCCGCGCGGGGGCTTCTCCCCGCGGCGCATGTGGCGGCGGGGGCCCTCCATTTCTGACAGGGGCTCGCCGCCCCTCAGGGGGGCTCTCGCCCCCCTTCGGCGCGCAGACGATGCGCGCCTACCCCCGCGGAGCCGGTTGCTCGGCCGTCGCCGGGCCGTGGGCCCGCCGCCCCGCCAATGGGCGCCGCGGGCGACGTCGAGGCGTCTTCCCGAACGGCTGACCCCCGCTCACGAAAACGTCATTAGAATCGTCGGAATTCTGGTGGAGACCACAGTCTGAGGAGAGCCACGGTGACCGATTACGCCCACCCCGAGGTCCTGGTCAGCACGGAGTGGCTGGCGGCGCGGCTCGAGGACCCCGCCATCCGCATCCTGGAGGTGGACTGGGACCCCGCATCCGCCTACGAGCTCGGGCACCTCCCGGGCGCCGCGCTGGTGGACTGGAAGAGGGACATCAACGACACGGTGCGCCGCGACATCCTCTCCCGGAACCAGTTCGTGAACCTCATGGAGCGCCTCGGGGTGACCCCGGAGACCACCCTGGTTCTGTACGGCGACATGCGCAACTGGTTCGCCGCCTTCGCCTTCTGGACCTTCCGGATCCACGGGCATGCCGACATCCGGCTGCTCAACGGCGGCCGGAGGAAGTGGTTCGAGGAGGATCGGCCGGTCACCGAGACCGTCCCGGCGTTCGCGGCGGCCTCGTACCCGGCTCCGGAGGCGATCGCGGGCCTCCGGCAGTTCCTTCCCGGGGTCCGCGACATCCTCGGCCGCTCCGACCACGGTCTGGTCGACGTCCGCTCTCCCGCGGAATTCAGCGGGGCGATCTCCGCGCCGCCCGAGTATCAGAACGAGGGCGCACAGCGCAGCGGTCACATCCCGGGCGCCGTCAACATCCCCTGGGCGCAGGCGATCCAGGATGACGACACTTTCAAGCCGGCGGACCAGCTCCGTGAGCTCTACCAGAGCAGAGGGGTGACCCCCGACAAGAGCATCGTGACCTACTGCCGGATCGGCGAGCGCTCCTCCCACACCTGGTTCGTCCTCACCTGCCTGCTCGGCTACCCGCGGGTCGCCAACTACGACGGCTCGTGGAGCGAGTGGGGCAACGCGGTGGGTGTCCCGGTGGAAAAGCCTGGCGCCGAGGCTGCAGGGTCAGTCCTAGTCTGACGCGGCCGTAGACTCTGCCCATGATGGAAACGTCCCACCTCGATCTCGCCACCGCTGAGGAAGAGTGCGGCGACAGTGCCATGGGCCGGGTGCGTCGCGCCTATGGGAATCTGGCACCGGGCCAGCGCCTGGAGGTGGTGACGGGAGTCGCCGAGCATCTCTTCGGCATCCGGGCCTGGAGCCGCAGGGTGGGCGGCGAGGTCCTCGAGGAGCGGACGGAGGGTGAACGCACCCGGCTCGTCCTCCGCCGTCCGGCGCCCTCAGCGTCCTGAGCCGTGGTGCCCGGCCGTTCGCTGCGCATCCCAGACGGCTTCCTGATCGGCACCGCCAGCGCGGCCCACCAGGTTGAGGGCGGACTCTGGAACGACTGGATGCGCATGGAGCGGGACGAGCCGGGGCGGGTCAAGAGCGGCGACTCGGCGGCGGTCGCCATCGACCACTTCCACCGCTATCGCGAAGACCTGGCGTTGCTCGCCGGCATGGGTCACACGGCTCAGAGGTTCTCGGTGGAGTGGGCTCGCGTGGAGCCCGAGCCGGGCCATTTCGATCTCGCCGCGCTCCGCCACTACGCCGCCGTGGTCGCCGCCTGCCGCGAGCTGGGGATGGAACCCGTGGTCACTCTTCACCACTTCACGCTGCCGGTCTGGCTGGCGGACCGCGGGGGCCTTCTCGACCCGCAAGCGCCGCGCCTCTTTGCCCGCTACGCGGCTGCCTGCGCCGAGGCGTTCGGCGAGGAGGTCCGTTGGTGGCTGACGCTCAACGAGCCGAACGTCCTGATGGCCCTCGGCTACGCGGAGGGGCAGTGGCCGCCTCACCGCCGGTCGCAGGCGCTCGCCCTGCGGGCCGCCGCCGGGATGCTCCGGATGCACGCCGCCGCGGCGACCGCCCTCCATCAGAGCGGTGCCGCCCGCGGCCGGCCTGCGATGGTCTCGATCGCCCACCACGAACGGCCCTTCCGGCCAGTTCCCGGCTCCCTCGCCGCCCGCTCCGTGGCGTGGGCACCGGACCTCCTCTTCAACCGCTGGTTCCTCTGGAGCTGCATGCGCGGCCGGGTGCTTCCGCCTGCCGGCAGCGGCGAGGTGGTGCCCGGACTACGGGGCTCCCTGGACTACCTGGGCCTCAACTACTACGCCGACGAGCGGGTCCGTTTCGACTGGCGCGCCTCCTCGCGCCTCTTCGTGAGCCCCGTTCCGGACCCGTCGCTGACCAGGAACAGCCTTGGCTGGAGCATCGACCCCGGGGGCCTGCGCCGTGCCCTGGTCTCGCTGAGCGAGGAGTTCCGATTGCCGGTGATGGTCACCGAGAATGGGGTCGCCGACGAGGATGACGAGCTCCGCTCCGAGTTCCTCGTCGACCACCTGCGAGCGGTGGTCGAGGCGATCGACGACGGCGTCGATGTGCTCGGCTACCTCCACTGGACCGGCTTCGACAACTTCGAGTGGCTGGAGGGATACGGAGCCAAGTTTGGTCTGGTGGCGGTCGACCGAGCCACCCTCGAGCGCCGGCCCAAGCCAAGCGCGGAGGTCTTCGCCGGCATCTGCCGCACCGGGGTGATCCCCGCGCCGGCGTGATCCCCGCGCCGGAGCACCCGCGTGGGTCCTCCGCTCGTCGGGCCTGCCTCAGCGCGTGACGGCGACCGCCCGGAGGAACGCGGGCTCCCCTTCGAGCTCGCGGTTCGGTCCGGTGAGCGACTCCGGCTTGCCAAAGAGGAAGCCCTGGGCTCGGTTCACTCCCAGCTTCATCAGTTCAGTGGCGACGCTCAGCTGCTCGATGCCCTCGGCCACGACATCGGCGCCGATCTGCTCGGCGAGCGCGATGCATTCGAAGATGAGCGACCGGGCCCCGACCTCCTCGCAGCGATTGGTCACGCTGGCATCGATCTTGATGATCTCGGGGCGCGTCGCGTAAAGCAGGTCGACCCCAATCCCGGGCCGGCCGGCATCGTCGATGCCGATCTTGAACCCCGCCCGGCGGTAGACGTCGACGCGAGCGGAGAGCTGACCGAGATTGGTGAAGCGGCCGGCGTCGGCGATCTCCAGGACCACGTTGGCGGGAGGCCGGCCGATCCAGCGCAGAAGGCTGAGCATCTGCTCGACGTCCTCGTCAACGTCGGAGACCGCGGAGAGGTCGATGTTGAGGTAGAGCTGCGCGTCGCTGCGGATGCCCTCGGCACCGCGGACCACGGCGCGCCTGCAGATCCAGTCCAGCTCATTGGTCACGCCCAGCCGCTGCGCCGTGGCGAAGAACTCCTCGACGCTGTCCGCCCCGTCCAGGTTGACGGGCCGCGCCAGCCCCTCGTAGGCCACGATGCGCGCCTCCGGGAGGGTGACGATCGGCTGGTACACAGGGTGGATCTGCTGTGAGGCCAGGGTCCGGCTGAGCAGGGTTGTCCATCCTCTTCCGGGGGCCGCCCCCGGGCGGCCGGTGATCGACCCGGCCACGCGGTTGCGTCCCTGGCGCTTGGCGCGGCCGAGCGCTGCGTCCGCCCGAGTCCACACCTCGCCGGCGTCCTCGCCGGCCGCGCCCACCGCCCAGCCGACGCTGACCCGACTCGGGAGGGCTCCGGTGACGAGTTCGGACACCGCGGCACGCATGCGCTCGGCAACGCTGCCAACCACGGCGGTGGCCGCCCCGATGGTGAGGATCGTGAACTCATCGTCGCCGGTGCGGCCGACCACGTCACGCTCCCTCGTCGATGCCTGGAGAGCGCGGGCCACGGAGCGAAGGGCGTTGTCGCCGGCCTCCCAACCCAGGGCGTTGTTGAGCTGGTTGAGATGGTCGACGTCGACCGAGATGATCGCGAAGGACTCGCGCACCTCCCGGCAGTGCCGCTCGAAGGCAGCGCGGCCCATCACGCCCGTGACCGCATCGGGCGGCTCCTCCGCTGCCCCGGCGATCCCGCGGGAGTGGACCAGGTTGGAGACCGCGAGGGTGACGATCCCCCTCAGCCCCTCGACCATGGTGACCTCGGAGTCTCGAAACGCCCGGCCCCGCCGCTCGGCGAGCACCACTGCCCGCATCACGGTCCCGGCGTGGACGGGGCTTGCGATCCGGCGGGGGGAGGCTCCCGCCTCGGCCAGGGTGCGGTCCCCGGTGACCGCAGCCAGGATGAGTGGATCGGCGATCAGGAGACGGCTCTCCCCGACGGTGGTGGCATCGGCTGCTGCGCCGTGCTCGCTGACGACCATCATCCTGTCGCGTTCGATCCTGTACACCCGGGCGATCACCGGGGACGCTCTGCGGGTCTCGAGGAGTTCGACGACGGCTCCGCCCGCGGCGGCCAGCACCGAGTCGACATCCCTCTCCGCGCTGATCCGGGTCATGGCCTCCAGGATCCGGTCCAGGCGGTTGCCGCGACGGGAACCCCGCGGGCTGGGGTGCGCCCAGGGCGGGGAGATGGGGGGGCTGAGGAGGGTCGGATGGGGGAGGCTCACGTCTCTTTCTTTCGTGGAGCGCGATTGGATGGGTTCATTCTCCGGGGCCGGTCTGGGACGCCCAAGAGCAACGGACGCCAAAGTTCTGTAGTGCACCTGCACCCATTGGTGCGATTCGTCATCCCGCGGTGTCCGGCCGTCACCGGACGGATGTGGGGCCGTCGCAGCGCCCCCGCCGGCACGGGCGCGTGAGGGCCTTGTGCGTCCCGTCTCATTTGGTGCGCGGGACGGCGCAAGATGGCCGGGCTCCCTCTAGACATCCTGAGCTGGCGTCCGATATCCTTAGGCGCAGGGTACGAATCAGGAGGCTCTGGTCAGGAGCCTCTGCCATCCGAGGTGCTCATGGCCTCCCCCCGCCACCGCCCCGAGATCCCCGACGCAGTCGCCGCAGCCCAGGCAGCCGGCATCCGCCACCTCGATCTCCAGTTCACCGATGTCACCGGGTCGGTCAAGACGGTGACCATTCCCGCCGACCAGCTGGCCTCGGCGCTGGAGCACGGGGTGTGGTTCGACGGTTCATCGGTGGAGTCGGTCGCCCGCACCGCAGAGTCGGACATGTATCTGGTACCCGACCCGACCACGTTTGCCGTCCTGCCGTGGGCTGAGGCGCCGACCGGGCGGATGATCTGCTGGCTCACGACCCCCGAGGGAGAGGCTTACCCGGGCGATCCCCGGCGAGCGCTGCGGCGGGCGACCGAGCGCGCGGCGGCGCTCGGCTTCGAATACCGGGTGGGGCCGGAGATCGAGTTCTACCTGCTCGAGCGCGACGAGCTGGGCCGGCCGGTGCAGCCCCGCCACGACCGAGGCAGCTACTTCGACTTCGCCACCGACCCGACCGTGGCGGTTCGCCAGACCATGGCCGAGCAGCTCCGGGCCATGGGGCTCGAGGTCAACACCTTGCACCACGAGGTGGGGTGCGGGCAGCACGAGATCGACGTGGGCGCTCAGGAGGCGCTCAAAGCGGCGGACGACGTGGTCACCTTCCGCTACACGCTCCGAGCCATCGCCCAGCAGCACGGTCTCACCGCCACCTTCATGCCCAAACCCTTCCAGGGACAGCCGGGGAGCGGCATGCACGTCCATCAGTCGCTGGCCCGGACCGGCGACGGCGGCAACGCGTTCGCGGGCGACGACGACTACGGGCTGAGCGACGTCGCCAAGCACTTCATCGCCGGCCAGCTCCACCACGCCGCCGGGATGTGCCTGGTGCTGGCGCCTCTCATCAACTCCTACAAGCGCCTGGTGCGCGGGTTCGAGGCCCCGGTCTTCGTCTCCTGGGCCCGCACCAACCGTGGCGCCCTGGTCCGGGTCCCCCATGTCGGCCGTCCCGAGGTCACCCGGGTGGAGCTGCGCTCTCCCGATCCGTCCTGCAATCCCTACCTGGCATTCGCCGTGATGCTCCGCTGCGGGCTCGACGGTATCGAGCGCCGCCTGCCCCTGCCGCCTCCGGTCGAGGAGTCCCTCTACGGCTTCGACGATGTCGAGTTGGAGCGTCGCAACGTCGGGCTCCTCCCCGACAACCTCAAGGACGCCATCACCGCCCTCGAGGCGGATGAGGTGGTGCTCGACGCTCTGGGAGACACGCTGTCGGAGCGCTTCCTCGAGGTCAAGGCCCTGGAGTGGAAGGAGTACCGCACTCAGGTCACTCCGTGGGAGCAGGAGCAGTACCTGGAGCGCGCCTGATGAACGATCGGGATGGCGGCCCCCCGGTTTGGAGATCCAGGTGATCACGGTGATGGACCTCTGGCGCGGTGCCCTGCCCGCTGGCACCGACCTGCTCGGAGGCCGGGCGGGCTTGGAGCGGCAGGTCGACTGGGCCACCTCGTTGCGCACCCGGCCGCCCGCCTTCGAGGCGATCAAGGGAGGGGAGATCGCCTTCATCGCGGTGCGCTCGATCAAGCTGCTCGATGAGCGCCTTGACCTCACCCGGGTCCTGGAGAGCTTCGCCGACAAGGGTGGGGTGGCTGCGGCTGTCGTCGGCGACGTGGCCGCCGCCTCGATCGAGCTGGCCGACCGCCTGATGCTTCCCCTGCTGCTGCTGCCCGAACAGGCCCACCTCGCCGACGTGCAGCAGGCCACCACGCGTTTCATCCTGGACCAGCGGACCGCGCTCCACGACCGTGCCCAGGAGTTGCAGACCGAGCTGATGGAGCTGGCGCTCAACAGTGCCGGCCCGGCCGGCATCGTCGACCGTCTCTCCGAGCTTCTGGAGCTCGCCGCCGCGTGGCAGGACGAGTCGGGAGAGCTTCGCCACGAAGCTGGAGCCATTCCCGCCGCGGTGGCGGCCGGGCCGTGGGCTGAGGAGATGCCGGCGGTGCGCCGCTTCGCAGACTCCTCGGTCGTCCTCGCGGCCAATCCTCCCGTTCGCGAGTTCTCGGTGGGCGCTCCGGGTTTTGCCCGGGTGGTGGCTCCCATCCCTCTCCGCGACGGCATCGGGGGCTTCATCTCCGTCCTCGGAGCGGAGGGGGACCTGGGACAGCTGGCCCGGCTCGGCTGCGCCCGGGCAGCCTCGGCCTGCGCCATCGAGCTGGACCGGGAGCGGGCAGTTCTCGCCGCCCGGGACGACCTGGAGGGGGAGTTCGCCACCGCACTCCTCACCGGCGCCTACGGGTCGGAGGCGTCGATGCTGGAGCGGGCGCGCCGCGTCGGCGCCTCGCTGGGTGACGAGTCCGTCGTCATGGTGGTGCGCCCGTCAGCGCGCCCCGCGGGTCCCGCCCCTCAGGGTTGGCCGGAGAGCGGCGTCCGCTCGGTACAGCGCTGGGCCCAGCGGCGCCAGCTGACCGTGCTCGCCGCCGCTCACCAGGGCGCGGTGGCCGTCATCGCCGGCGCCGACCTCGGCGACCTCCGCCGCGCGGCCCTGGAGCTCGCCGCCGATTGCCGCTCGGCGGTCGGGGGTGTCCCCGTCGCGGTCGGCATCGGCCGGCCCAAGCATGGGCTCGGCGGCGTCCGCAACTCGCACCGCGAGGCCGAACAGGCCCTGGGCATGGGGCTCAAGCTCGACGGCACGGCGAGCGTGGTGTCCTTTGCCGATCTCGGTCTCCACCGCCTCCTCTACTCGATGGCCCAGCACCCCGAGGTGCACGAGTTCTATCGGGAAAGCATCGGTGCGCTCATGGACTACGACGAGAAGGGGGGAGGGGACCTGCTGCGCACCCTCGACGCATTCTTCCGGTGCCATGGCTCTCCCACCGAGACCGCTCAGCGGCTCAAGCTGCATCGCAACACGGTCCTCTACCGGCTCCGGCGCATCGAGGACGTGGGACATCTCCGCCTCAGCGATCCCGATACCCGGCTCAATCTCCAGCTCTGCCTGCGCATTCGCGACGTCCTCCAGGCTTCGGCTTGACCGGCGCGAGCAAGCCGGTCGTCCTGCGCGTGTTGGGCGTTGCGCCCATCCCCGGGCCCCCACCGGTGGGACGCGAAGACCCTAGCCCGCCCGGGGCGCCGGTCCTTAGGGTTGGCGGGATGCGGCTCGCTCCCGGCACGGAAACGGCGAGACCGGCGGGACCCTTCGCCTCCGTGCCCACGGTGCGTGCCGCGGGGCGCACGGATACCGGGCCCTGCCGCCAGAACAACGAGGACGCGGTGCTCGTCCGCAGTGATCCGGAATGCGGTTTCCACGTCTTCGCGGTCGCTGACGGCCTCGGCGGTCACCGGGCGGGGGAGGTCGCCAGCCACCTGGTCGTCGAAACTCTGGCCGAGGGACAACCCAGTCCCGACCGGCCCGAGCGCTGGCTTCGCCAGGCGTTCAACGCCGCCAACCTCGCGATCTGGAATCATTCGCAGAGCCACCCGGAGGCGTTCAATCTCCAGTCCACCGCCACCGCCCTGGTGCTCACCGCCCACGAGGCGCTGATCGGCCATGTCGGGGACTGCCGCGTCTACCTCATCCGCGACGGCGTCATCGTTCAGTGCACCTCTGACCACACCCAGGCCATGGAGATGCTCCGGCTGCGCATCATCACCGCGGAGCAGGCCGTTCATCATCCGGCTCGCAACCAGCTGACCCGCAGCCTGGGCGCCGAACTCTTTGTGAACGTCGACATCAGCCGCCGCCCGATTCAGCAGGGCGACGTGTTCGTGCTCTGCAGTGACGGCCTGTGGAGCGAGCTGACCCGTGAGGAGATCGTCAACGAGGTGGCCGCCGACCTCGACCCCGGGGCCGTCGCCGCCTCTCTGATCCAGGTTGCGATCGCCAGGGGGGCTCCGGATAATGTCAGCGTGATTGTCGCCCGGATCGCGGGGCCCGTCGAGGCGCGGGCCCCGGACCGTGGGCGGCGCTGGCTTCCGTGGAGATGACGGTGGCATCCGAGGGCCAGCTGAGCGCAGGCTCCGTCGTCGATCACTACCGCATCGTGCGGAGGCTGGGTGAGGGCGGCTTCAGCGAGGCCTACGAGGCCATCGACGAGCGCACCCAGGTGCGGGTGGTGCTCAAGGTGCCGTCACTCGCAATCATCGGGGACCCGCAGACCTTCGAGCGCTTTCGCAGAGAGACGGCCATCGCACGCCGCCTGGACCATCCGAACGTGCAGCGCTCTCTCGACGTGGGCGACGACCGCAGCCGTCCGTACCTGGTGCTGGAGTACGTCGAGGGCGAGACCCTCCGCCAGAACCTGCGGGGCCGGCTGCCACTCGGTGTCGATGAGGCGGTCGGATACGGTAGGCAGCTCGCCGGCGCGCTGGCTCACGCCCATGCTCACGGCATCGCCCATCGCGACCTCAAGCCGGAGAACGTCCTGGTCACCGCGCAGGGGCAGCTAAAGCTCTTCGATTTCGGCATCGCCCTGATGGCGGGCGCGCGGCGCGTGACGTGGCGATATCTCAACGACCGCCTGGGCACCCCCGACTACATGGCGCCCGAGCAGATAGAGGGCAAGCGGGGGGACCAGCGGACCGATGTCTACGCGCTTGGCATCATGCTCTACGAGTTCCTGGCCGGCCAGGTGCCCTTCGTGGGGGATAACGCGCTGGCCGTCATGAGCCAGACCGTCCACGATCCGCCGACGCCTCTCCACGAACGCAATCGAGCCGTGTCGCCGCCCCTGGGCGCGGTGATCCACAAGGCGATCCGCAAGGATCCGGAGGAGCGCTACCAGTCGGCCGCAGAGATGCTCCACGACCTCGAGCATCTCGACGACATCGACCTGGCCCAGTTCGTGCTCGGTCCGGAGCGCGCCGGCTCGACGATGACCGATCGGCGGATACTTCTCCTCGGCGGTCTGATCGGTGCCGGCTTCACGCTGTTCATCGTCCTTGCCGTGGTCATCACCATCCTTCTGGAGCATCGATGAACGAGCCTGACGACGTCGCCGCCGCCGTGCACCGCCTCGAGCAGGCGGGAGCTCGGCGCCTGCAGCTGCAGTTCGTCGACCTCTTCGGCACCGTCAACTGTGTCAACGTCCCCGCCTCGCGGTTCGCCGAGGTCTGCGAGCGGGGAGCGTGGTTCGACGGTTCGGCCATCGAGGGTTTCGCCCGGGTGCTCGAGAGTGACATGTACCTGGTTCCCGATCCCGCGACGCTGACCGCGGTGCCCTGGGAGGTGGCGGACGGCGGCCCGGTGATGCGCGTCTTCTGCCACCTCCGGACTCCGGACGGCGAGATCTTCTCCGGTGACGCACGGGCCGTGCTGGCCGGGCAGCTCCAGCGCGCCGCCGACCTCGGCTTTGCCTACCACGTCGGCTGTGAGGTCGAATTCTTCCTTTTTGATCTGGCCGAGGGTGGCCGGCCACGCTCCAGTGACACCGCCAGCTACTTCGATGACACGCTCGACGCGGGCACCCGCGCCCGGGACCAGCTGGTGACGACCCTGCTGGAGCTGGGCATCGACGTCGGCAGCAGCCACCATGAGGTGGCCGGCGGTCAGCACGAGATCGACCTGGCCTCCCAGGGGGCTCTCGCCGCCGCCGATGCGGTCCTCCTGCTGCGGGTCGCAGCGCGGGCCATGGCCGGGACCCACGGGCTGCGTGCAAGCTTCATGCCCAAGCCCCTCGCCGGCGTGAGCGGGAGCGGTCTGCACACTCACCAGACGCTGCTCCGCACGAGCGATGGCGCCAACCTGTTCTTCGACGCGGAGGATCGGTACCACCTTTCGCCGCTGGCCCGCCACTTCATCGCCGGCCAGCTCGAGCACGCGCCCGCGCTGGCCGCGGTCACCGCCCCGGTCGTCAACAGTTACAAGCGGCTGATCGCCGGCTACGAGGCGCCCGCCCAGATCACGTGGGCCCACAACAACCGGAGCGCTCTGATCCGCGTCCCCCGGGTGAGCCCGGCCGAGGGCACCGACACTCGGGTGGAGCTGCGCTGCCCCGATGCCGCCTGCATCCCCCACCTCGCCTTCACTGCCATGCTCGCCGCCGGCCTGGACGGCATCGAGCGGGAGCTTCCGCTGTCCCCTCCGCTCGAGGAGCAGGCGTACGAGTTCGACCCCGAGGCGGTGGAGAGCCGCTACGTCCGCTCCCTTCCCAGCTCGCTCAACGAGGCGGTCGCGGCCCTGGTGAGCGACGACGTCATCGTCGACGCCCTGGGCTCGGAGCTGGTCGAGCGGCTGGCCGAGGCCAAGCGACTGGAGTGGCAGCAGTTCTCGGCTCATGTCACCGACTGGGAGCTCGACCGCTACCTCTGAGCCCCCTCAGGGGACCCCGGCGGCAGGCTCAGCGTGGCGGTCTCGCAGCAGCATCGTTGAGGCTGAAACCATCACGATGCCAGGCCCATTTGATCCGACGTTGGGCAGAGCGCCCAAAATAACGGCCGGATCTTGGGGCTAAAGTGGCGTTCTGATCGGTGGGGTCCTCCAGCTAGTCTCATTGCCACGTGGTCAGTTGTGTCCACCGCACAAATGGAGGGCTCCCGTGGCTATCGAGACCAGACAAGTGGAGGCCGGTCCCAGCGCGGTTGGCGGCACGGGGGGGATGAAGCAGACGCTCAGCCTGACCGGCGTCACCGTCAACGCCATGGCCCTGATCGCGCCCGGAGCCTTTCTCTGGACCACCTTCCAGAGTCAGGCGGGCCAGTCGGTCGGCGGCGTGGCGACGGCGAGCGACATGTGGATCGGCCTCGCCTTCGCATTGATCCTGGCCTTCCTCACCGCGTACTCGTACTCCGAGCTGGCCAACCGCTATCCGCGGGCCGGGACCGGGTCCTCCTACTACTTCGCCGAGGCCGCGCTCCTCGACAAGGAGAAGGCCCACCACCGCAGCCTCGCCCGGGTGGCCAAGTTCTCGGTGGGCTGGCTGGCCCACCTCTACTACTGGATCTACCCCGGGATCATGGCCGCCTTCGGCGGCATCCTCTTCGGATACCTCTACAGCATCGCCTCCGGGCACTCGCCCTCCACGGGGCTGCTGATCGGGGTGGTCCTGATCTTCACCCTGCTCAACACCTACGTCGCCTTCCGGGGCATCAGCGGGTCGACCATGACCGCGATCGTGATCAACGTCATCCAGCTGGTCGCGCTGGTCTCCTTTGCCCTCTTCGCCATCGTCTTCCGGGTCACCCACCCGGGGCTGCACTACGACAACACCATCGGTTCCGTGCTGACCGGCAACCACAGCTTCACAGGCATCCTCGGTCAGGGCACGATCGCCATCCTGCTCCTGGTCGGATTCGAGTCCATAACCTCGCTCGGGGCCGAGGCAAAGAATCCCAAGAAGGACATCCGCCGCGGCATCCTGCTGTCGCTCGCCATCCAGGGACTGGTGATGTACATGTTCGAGTACTTCGCCGCCAACATGGTGGTGGGCAGGTCGGTGAGCGGCGGCAGCCTCACCGGCTACTCCGCCGCGGCCGCCGACTCGGCCCCGATCGGCACCATGATCAAAAACATGGGCGACATCGTCTTCGGAGGCAGCGTGGGCACGGTGCTCGCCCTGATCGTGGCCGCCACCGTCCTCATCGCCCTCTTCGGGACCATGCTCGCCTGCCTCAATACCGGCGTCCGGATCACCTACGCGATGGGTCGGGACAAGGAGATGCCCTCCATCCTCGGCATGCTCCACGGCCGGTTCGCCACCCCCCACATGGGGGTCTGGATCCTCGGCGGGGTCAGCGCCCTGCTCGGCATCTACGGTGTCGTCAACACCGACCACCTTGCGGTCATCATCTACGGCTCCAACATCGGCACCTTCCTCGTCTACGGCGCGACCAACGTCATCGCCCTGGTCGCCTTCTGGAGCGCCCATGAGCGAGGCTTCATCAAGCACCGGGCCGTGCCCTTCCTCGGGGCGGTCGCCAACCTGGCCATGCTGCTCGGCGTTCTCTACCTGGCCTTCACGGCGGGCAACCTCAAGGTCAACGGCGTGCCCGTGGTGGGCTCGCAGACGCAGAGCGACGCGCTGACCGCCGTCCTCATCGTCGTCGTCTGGTTCTTCGCCGGAGCGGCCTGGTTTGCCTGGAACAGCAGCCGCCTCGGACGGCCGGCCCGGGTGCGTCACCCCCACCCTTCTGCCGTGGCCTCGTAGCTGGGAGGGGCGCGCGCAGCGCCCCGTCGCCTCGCCTCCACATGGCCGCACTCCCGACCCTCCCCGTTCAGCGGTGGAGGGCCGGGGGCGGCCTTTGTGCGTTGCGTCCAGAAAACCTGGCCATCATTTGGTGCGCGGCGCCCACCGTCCTCCGTGGGCCAACTCGGCTAGGTTGGGCGCCGCAGGATCAGGTCTGGCACGGAGATCTTCACTTGCGACCAATCGCGCGCGTTCGCGCCGGCGGCAGCCTGGCCATCGTCGGGGCCACCTTCCCGCTCGTCACCCATGCCGCCACTCAGGTGACGGCCCAGAGCGCGGGCGTCGCCGTCGACACCGTCTGGGTGATCCTCGCCGGGATGCTGGTCCTCTTCATGCAGGCCGGCTTCGCCATGCTCGAGGTCGGCTTCTCCCGCATGAAGAACGTCGGCACCGTGGTGGCCAAGATCATCGTCAACCTCTCGATCAGCTCGATCATGTGGTGGGGTGTGGGCTTCGCCCTCGCCTTCGGCGCCGGGAGCGGATTCCTCGGCCACCTCATCGGCGGCGGGGCAGGCTTCTTCCCCTCGTTCACCCCGGGCTCGACACTGGATCTGCCCGCCCTTCGCGGGTCGGACGTCCCCGCGGCGGCCAAATTCTTCTTTGAGTTCGTCTTCTGCGCCATCTCCCTCGCGATCGTCTGGGGGACGATGCTGGAGCGGACGAAGTTCATCGTCTACATCCTCTTCGCCATCCCCTTTGCCGGCTTCATCTACCCTCTGATCAGCCACTGGGTGTGGGGTGGTGGCTGGCTGGGTGCCGGCCTCGGGGTGCAGGACTTCGCCGGTTCGGGCGTGGTCCACCTCACCGGTGCCAGTGCCGCCTTCGCCGGGCTCCTCCTGCTCGGGCCGCGCATCGGGAAGTACGGCCGCGACGGCAAGCCCAACGCGATCCCGGGGCACAACATGCCGCTCGCCCAGCTCGGCGTGCTCATCCTCTGGTTCGGGTGGATGGGCTTCAACCCGGGTTCCACCTTCGAGGCCCTCAACCTGCACTTCGCCGACGTTCTCATCGTCACCAACCTGGCGGCGGCCGCCGGGGCGCTCTCCGCCATGACCGTCATCTACGTCCGGCAGAAGAGCCTCGATGTCGGCATGATCGGCAACGGGGCGATCGCGGGACTGGCCGCCATCACGGCTCCGTCCGGATTTGTTCAGCCGTTGGCCGCCCTGATCATCGGTGCCATCGCCGGGGTGATCGTCGTCTTCGGTGTCTACTTCATCGACAAGTTCATCGACGACCCCCTCGGAGCCCTCTCCGCCCACGGACTGGCCTGCGTCTGGGGCCTGCTCTCCTGCGGCCTCTTCGCCGACCCCCTGCTCGCCAAGGTCGACGGCGTCGGCCGGGGCGGGCTCTTCTACACGGGGAACTGGGCCCAGCTGGGCGCCCAGGCGGCGGCGGTGCTCTCCATCTTCGCGACCGTCTTCTGCCTCTCCTTCGGTCTCTTCTGGATCATCAAGAGGACGGTTGGGCTGAGGGCGAGCGAGCGCGACGAGATCGAGGGCCTCGACATCAGCGAGCACGGCATGTGGGGTTACCCGGAGAGCTTCATGCCGGTGCCCGGAGGGGCCTATATTCACCCTGACGCTATTGCCGGGGCGACTCGTCAGCGACTCGCCGCAGTCCCAGGAGAGACGACGAGATGAGGAAGGTGGAGGCCATCATCCGGCCGGATCGGCTCCAGGCCGTCCAGGACGCCCTCGACACTCTGGGGACGTCCGGGCTGACGATCACCGAGGTGCTGGGCTGCGGCCGTCAGCGTGGCTACACCGAGATGTACCGGGGCACCCGCGTCCACATCTCCCTGCAGCGGAAGGTCAAGGTCGAGGCGGTGGTGGTGGACTCCAGGGTCGAGGCGGTCGTCGAGGCGATCGCCGCGGCCGCCCGCACCGGCGAGATCGGCGACGGCAAGATCTTCATCCTCCCGGTCGACGAGGCCGTGCGCATCCGGACCGGGGAGCGGGGGGACCTGACCATCCGCCACCTCGAGGCCGAGCACTGGGGCCACTGACCGGGCGGCGTACCCGTGCCGGGCAGGGGGCCTTCCCCGGTCGCCGGCCGAATTCCGAGCCGGCCTTTGCTAGACTCCGGCTGCAATGACCTACATCGTCACCGAAACCTGCGTTGACCTCAAGGACAAGGCCTGCATCGAGGTTTGCCCCGTGGACTGCATCCACGAGACCGACGACGACCGCATGGTGTTCATCGACCCCGATGAATGCATCGATTGTGGCGCATGCGTCGATCCGTGCCCCGTCGACGCGATCTTCGCCGAGGAGGATGTCCCGACGGCTCAGATCGCCTACGTCGACATCAACAAGCTGTACTTCAAGGACAAGGCGGGAGCCCGGGCCAAGCTCGACGAGATCAAGCCGCGCGCCTAGCGCCCTGGCCGCCGCCAGACTGCATCGCGCGGCCTGAAGCGCCTCCCGTCCGGCGGTCGAGGCGATCCCGACATCTGTGCAATCAACGCAAGTCGCCGGGCACCCTTTTGTGCTCGGCGCACAAGCCCCCAATCCCGCCTCTCGTCCTCAGAGTCCATGGCGGATCCGTCCTGTAACTCGGTAGGCTCACTCAGTTGTGATAGCAGAGGCTCGGCCCCATGGGCCGTGCCGGCGGCCAGCGGTTTGCAAGGGGAAGTGGATGGCAGACGAGACCAAACAAGCAGGCGGGGCCACCCCGAAGGACGTGATCAAGCGGGCCAAGGAAGCGGGCGTCAAGTTCGTGGACGTGCGCTTCACCGACCTGCCCGGCACGTGGCAGCACTTCAGCATCCCGGTGAGCGAGTTGAACGACGACCTCTTCGAGAACGGGATCGGCTTCGACGGCTCCTCGATCCGCGGGTTCCAGAAGATCTTCGAGAGCGACATGCTCCTCTTCCCGGACCCGACTCGCTGTTTCATCGACCCGTGCTTGGAAGTCCCGACCCTGGCGATCGTTTGCGACGTCAAGGACCCGCTGACCAGGGCACCGTATTCGCGCGACCCGCGTTACATCGCCAAGAAGGCTGAGGCCTACCTGGCCAAGTCAGGTGTGGCGGACCTCTCGTACTGGGGCCCGGAGCTCGAGTTCTACATCTTCAACTCGGTGCGCTTCGACCAGAACTCCCACGAGGGCTACTACCACATCGATTCCGATGAGGGCATCTGGAACAGTGGTCGCGACGGTGCCAACCTCGGCTACCGTCCGAAGCTCAAGGGGGGGTACTTCCCCGTCCCGCCGGCCGACCAGCTCCAGGACCTGCGCAGCCGCATCGTCCTCAAGATGCTCGAGTCCGGTTTGGATATCGAGGTGCACCACCACGAGGTCGGCACCGCGGGGCAGACCGAGATCGACATGCGCTTCGGCCCGCTCACCATGATGGCCGACAACGTTCTGCAGTTCAAGTACATCGTCAAGAACGTCTGCGCTCAGAACGGCTACACCGCGACCTTCATGCCCAAGCCGCT
Organism: Candidatus Dormibacteria bacterium; assembly: GCA_050012735.1. Taxonomy (GTDB): domain Bacteria; phylum Chloroflexota; class Dormibacteria; order Aeolococcales; family Aeolococcaceae; genus Changshengia. The sequence continues at coordinate 32,279 of JBEKGP010000005.1, read as the reverse complement.
CTTTGGTGACAATGGCAGCGGGATGCACGTCCACCAGTCGCTCTGGCAGGGTGGCGTCCCGCTCTTCTACGACAAGAACGGCTACGCGCTGTTCAGCGACCTCGGTCGCTGGTACATCGGCGGCCTGCTGAAGCACGCTCCGGCACTGCTCGCTCTGGCCGCGCCCACCACCAACTCGTACCGCCGGCTGGTCCCCGGCTACGAGGCACCCATCAAGCTCGCCTACAGCGCGCGCAACCGCAGCGCCTGCATCCGGATCCCGACCTACAGCGATTCGCCCAAGGCGCGGCGCCTCGAGTTCCGCTCTCCCGACCCCACCTGCAACCCGTACCTCGCGTTCAGCGCGATGCTGATGGCGGGTCTGGACGGCATCGCCAACAAGATCGAGCCGCCCAAGCCGATCGAGGCCGATCTCTACGAGCTGGAGGGTGAGGAGGCCGCCCAGGTCAAGGATCTCCCGGGCTCGCTGCCCGAGGTCCTCGACGCCTTGGAGGCCGACCACGACTTCCTGCTCAAGGGGGACGTCTTCACCCCCGACGTGATCGAGACCTACATCGCCTACAAGCGCGAGAACGAGGTGGACCCGGTGGCCCTCCGCCCGCACCCCTACGAGTTCCTCCTCTACTACGACGCCTAAACGGAGCGAGGCCGGGCACGCCTGCTGAGGCGTGCCCAGGCCGCCGCCCGCCCGGGCGCCGCGCCAACCGCGAGCGCTCGGGTAGGGCGGAGACCGCGAGGGGGCGCGAGAGCGCCCCGGCCGAGCGAAGTGCGTTCGTCGTATCGCGCAGCGATACGACGCCTGAAACCACGGCGTACCGTGCACCACGCCGGAGACCACGGCGAGCCGCGCTGCAGGACGGCTCATAGGACGCGCGGGCCGGCGGCGAACCCCCGAGGTCAGACGATCCGGCAGGGGATGTCCGCGTCCTCGTCCAGGTGGTAACTGGCACAGATCCGGTGGAACCCATCGGCGACCGTCAGCGGTACGTCGGCATCCACCCGACCACGTATCAGCAGGACCGGCGAGAGGAGGTTCCCAGCCTGGACCTTGCCGAGGTCCTTCTTGACATGGACGTTGTCGGCCGGCAGCAGCTCCAGGCGGCTGGCCCTCAACAGATCCTTGGCCTTGTAGTGGGTGATCGCGGCCTTGCGCAGTGCCGCCACCGCGTTGCTGACCTCTCCCTTGTCCATGATCAGGCTCAGGTAGTCGGAGGCGGCCGGGTAATCGTGATCGTCGGGCTCGGTCTTCCAGTGCTCCTTGGCGGCCATGGGGCATCTCTCCTGTTGAGGCGAACGGTCGGGGGACACGCCACTGGCGCGGCTGGCGAGGAGGCGAGAGTGCGGCCGCCAGGTTCCGAACGGTGGCTGCTCACACGTCACTGTACCGCCGGGCTCGAACCCCCGGGGAGGTGGCGCATGCCACGTCCGCTGCCGAGCAGCCCGTGGTCGCCGCCACCGCGGGCGGGACGGCCCATCCAGTGAACGCCACCGGCCCTCACCCGAGCAGCCCCGGGTAACGGCGATGCCGGCTCAGGCCACGCTCATCCCTTACGTCAGGTACGCCGGCTGGCGGAGCAGGGCTCGGGTCGCGGAGATCCGGCAGCCGAGCATCTCAAGGATCTCATCGAGCCGCTCGACCAGCTCCGCGGACAGCTCGATGGGGTGATTGTCGATGTCCCGCAGCAGCGCAGAAAGCCTCACAGCCTTCTGATCGATCTTCGCAACGATCTCCTGCGGGGCCTCGACCGCTGCGGCTGACTGGCTAGGCTCCATACGTCGACCTCCGTGCGGATGGCGATCGGTGAACCGGCCGCTGGCCGGAATGAGGTCAAGCCTAGGGGTCTGCGCGGGCCGTGTCCAGGGCTTTTGGTCGCCCGGGACTGAGGGTCGACCAGCGGGAGGCACCGCCCCCTGTCGACCTCTCGGGGCGGCGGCTGGCGCCGGGTTCCGTCGGCCTCCCGATCGTCGCAAATGGCGGTGCTACACTCGCCCTGGGCCTGCCAGGACCGGCGCGGGTGGCGGAACCGGTAGACGCGCGGGACTTAGGATCCCGTGGGGTGACCCGTCCGAGTTCGAGTCTCGGCCCGCGCACGTGGGCGGCCGGCGCCACCGCCCAAGCCGTCCCGTCGTTCAGAATGGCGGGCCTGTGACACCTGAGGAGACCACGTGACCACCGCAACCTCCGAGCTGTCCGTCTTCGTCGAGCGCAAGCCGGGCTGGATTGTCGAACTCACCGTCGAGGCCCCCCCCGAAGAGCTGGACCGGGCGCTCGAGATGGCGGGCCGGAAGCTGGGAGCTAGGCTCCGCATCCCGGGGTTCCGGCCGGGCAAGGCGCCCGCCGGGCTGGTCGAGCGTGCCGTCGGTTGGGAGGCTCTGCGCAACGCCGCGGCCGAGGAGCTCGTCCCGCAGCTCTACGCTCGTGCCGTCGACCAGGAGGACCTCGACCCGGTCGGCGACCCCTCGGTCACCCTCGGGACGGTCGAGCGCGGCCAGCCCGTGACGTTCACCGTCGAGGTCACCGTCCGCCCGGTGGTCGACCTCGCCGACTACCGCACCCTGCGCATCGACCGGCCACACACCGAGATCGGCGACTCGGACGTGGACTCCGCCCTCGAGGAGGTCCAGCGGCGCTTCTCCGACCTGACCGAGGTGAGCCGGCCGGCCCAGGCCGGCGATGTCCTGCGCTGCACCCTGGTGATGCGGCGCGGCGAGGAGGTGCTCTCCGGAGGAGACGAGCGCGACCTGGAGCTGGATCGTGAGCGCCTCGTCCCCGGGCTGGTCGACGCCCTCCTCGGGCTCACGCCTGGCGACGAGAGGAAGTTTCCCCTCGCCCTTCCCGCCGATTACCCGCAGGAGGAGCTGCGGGGAGTGACGGTTGAGGCCGAAACCCACATCCTCGCCATTCGCGAGCGGGTGCTTCCGCCTCTCGACGACGCCCTGGCTCAGCGCGACGGCAGCGGGGAGACGGTCGAAGAGATGCGCGACCGCTACCGGGTCCGGCTGGTCGAGGCCGCCGCCCAGAGCGACGAGGAGCATTTCCAGTCCGACGTCCTCAAGGCCCTCCGGGACCGGGTCAAGGTCGACCTGCCGGCGGCCATGGTCGAGCGCGAGCTTGACCGCGAGCTCGCCGACATGGAGGTCCGGCTCGCCGAGCTGGGCCTTCGCTTCGACCGCTACCTGGAGTACACCGGGGGCAGTCTCGAGAAGCTCCGCGCGGAGCGGCGCCCGGCGGCAGGGGACAGCGTCCGGCTGGAGCTGGCCCTGGGTGCCCTGGCCACCGCCGAGCAGCTCGATGTCGACGAGTCGCAGGTCGAGCATGAGGTCGATCGGATCGGTGCGGGACGCCGGCTCTCCGGGCAGGACCGCCGCCGCCTCCACGCCGCAGCGCACGTCGACCTCCTCCGCCGGGCGGCGGCCGAGCGTGCCTACGAGATCGCCGCCGGAGGCGCCTGAATCAGCCGAACCGCAGGGCTGCCGAGGGACGGTAGAAGCGGACCCGGCACTGCTCGCAGCGGAACACGAGGCGGAGACCGAGGCGGCCGATCACACCGGAGTTGTGGTTATCGCAGAGCGGGCACCGGGCGCGCTCCTCCGCGAGGTCCATCGGGACCGTGCGAAGGGATAGCTCGACGGGCTTGTACTTTCGGGCCATGGCCGACTCCCTCCACCTTGTCTCCCAGCCAGGAGTGTCAATATACTTGATACTGTCAGTATCAGCAATACCTTCGACTCGGGGACGGTTCGGGGGCTTGGCAGAGGCGCTCCGACGGGGGGGCGCCCGATCTCTCCAGGGGGTCGGTCCGCGCCTCGGACCCCCCCGGAGGGCGCGGCGACGGCCCGTGGGTATACTGGCCTGGCAATGACCCTGATCCCCTACGTCATCGAGACCACCAACCGGGGTGAGCGCGGGATGGACATCTACTCCCGGCTGCTCAAGGACCGGATCATCTTCATCGGCACTCCCATCGACGACCAGGTGGCCAACGTGGTCATGGCCCAGCTGCTCTTCCTGGCCGGCGAGGACCCCGAGAAGGACATCTGGCTCTACATCAACTCGCCGGGGGGGTCGGTCTACGCCGGCCTCGCCATCTACGACACCATGCAGTACGTGGAGCCGCGGGTCGGCACCATCTGCATGGGCCTGGCCGCTTCCATGGCGGCGGTCCTGCTGGCCGGGGGCGCGCCCGGCCTCCGGTACTCCCTGCCCAACACCCGGATCCTCATCCACCAGGCGAGTGGCGGATTCAGCGGTCAGGCCGCTGACATTCAGATCCACGCCCAGGAGATACTCCGGGTCAGCCGCCGTATCGACGAGATCCTCTCGCACCACACCGGCAAGCCCATCGAGGTGGTGCACCGGGACTCCGATCGCGACTTCTTCATGAGCTCCGACGAGGCCAAGGAGTACGGCATCGTCGACGAGATCATTCAGGGCCGGACCAAGAGCACCGGTGACGGCTCCTCACCGCGGGGAGTGGGCGGCGGTCCGAGGCCCACTCGCAGTGAGTCGGCGGATGGTCCCGAGACCGGGGGCGGCGCTGCCGCCCGCTAGGGGCACGCGATGCGGGTGAGGACATGACCGACCGCGAAGATCGGCGCCGGCACACCCGCTGCTCCTTCTGCGGGAAGGGGCAGGAGCAGGTCCGCAAGCTGGTTGCGGGCCCGGGCGTTTACATCTGCGATCAGTGCATCGATCTCTGCCAGGAGGTCCTGGAGGAGGACAACCGTTCGACCTCGCAGAAGCGAGTCAAGTCGGGGATGATGCCGACGCCGCAGGTGATCATGGCTTCGCTGGATCAGCACGTGATCGGCCAGGAGCACGCCAAGAAGGTCCTCGCCGTCGCCGTGTACAACCACTTTCGGCGCATCGCAAACAGCAAGGCCAACAGCGACATCGAGCTCCAGAAGTCCAACGTCCTCCTGGTGGGTCCGACCGGCTGCGGCAAGACCCTGCTGGCGCAGACGCTCGCCAAGATCATCGACGTCCCATTCAGCATTGCCGATGCGACCAGCCTCACCGAGGCGGGCTACGTCGGCGAGGATGTCGAGAACATCCTTCTCCGGCTCATCCAGGCGGCCGACTTCGACATCGCCCGCGCGGAGCGGGGGATCATCTACATCGACGAGATCGACAAGATCGCGCGCAAGGCCGACAACCCCTCGATCACGCGCGATGTGAGCGGCGAGGGCGTTCAGCAGGCGCTGCTCAAGATCCTCGAGGGGACGGTGGCCAACGTGCCTCCCCAGGGCGGCCGCAAGCACCCGCACCAGGACTTCATCCAGATCAACACGACCAACATCCTCTTCATCTGCGGCGGCGCGTTCGACGGTCTGGAGAAGATCATCGAGCACCGTACCGGCCGTCGGGCCATCGGCTTCACCAGCGAGCCCCTGAAGAAGGGCCGCACCAAGGAGTCGACCAAGCTGCTCCGCGAGCTCCAACCCGAGGATCTCCTTAAGTACGGGCTCATCCCCGAGTTCGTCGGCAGGCTGCCGATCGTGGTCACCCTCGACTACCTCGACGAGGAAGACGTCGTGCGCATCCTCACCGAGCCCAAGAACGCCTTCGTCAAGCAGTACCAGAAGTTCTTCGCCCTCGACGACGTGGAGCTCGCCTTCCACGAGGGGGCCCTGCGCGCGATCGCCAAGCGGGCCCTCGCCCGTGGGACCGGGGCGCGCGGCCTGAAGTCGATCATCGAGGACGTGCTCCTCAACAGCATGTTCGAGGTCCCGAGCCGTCCCGACATCAAGCGCTGCGTCATCACCGAGCAGTCGATCCAGGACGGGGTCGAGCCGCTGCTGCTGACCGAGGAGCCGCGCCACGTGGAGGCGGAGGGGGGGGAGGCGGCCGTCGCCGACAAGACCGCCTAACGGCGGCCCCCAGGCCGCCGCCGGGTGCCCTGGCGCCCAGGGCGGGCCGTGGGGCCCCGAGCGTGGCCCGTATACTTCGGGCCACCCATGGAATCGAAGTTCGAGCCGGCGGAGGTCGAGCCCCGCTGGCGCCTCCGGTGGGAGGAGCTGGAGGTGGGCCGGGCGGACGCCGCGTCGGACCGTCCCAGCTTCACCATCGCCCTGCCACCTCCCAACATCACCGCCCCGCTGCACATGGGTCACGCCATGGGCTTCTCGGTCCAGGACATCCTGGCCCGCCACTGGCGGATGCGGGGCGCTGAGGTCGAGTGGTGCCCCGGCACCGATCACGCCGCCATCGCGACCAACGCGGTGATCGAGCGCCAGCTGGTCGCGGAGGGCACCAGCCGCGAGGCGATCGGACGCGCCGCCTTCCAGGTCCGGGTGGACGCCTGGTATGAGGAATGTGGCGGCCGCATCTACGAGCAGATGCGCCGGCTCGGCTTTACGTGCGACTGGTCGCGCTCGCGATTCACCCTCGATGAGCCCTACGTGCGGGCCATCCGCACCGTCTTCAAGGCCCTCTTCGACGAGGGACTGATCTATCGGGGCCCCCGCATCGTCAACTGGTGCCCCCATGACCGCAGCGCCATCAGCGATGAGGAGGTCGAGTGGATCGAGCACCACGACACCCTCACTCGCCTGCGCTACCCCGTGGAGGGCGGCGGCGAGGTGGTCGTGGCCACGGTCCGTCCCGAGACGATGCTGGGCGACTCCGCGGTGGCGGTGAATCCCGACGACCCCCGCTACCGGGACCTGGTGGGCCGTCACGTCATCCTTCCGCTCACCGGCCGGCGCGTCCCGATCGTCGCCGACGCGGCCGTCGACGTGACCTTCGGCACCGGTGCGCTCAAGGTCACCCCGGGCCACGATCCCACCGACTACGAGATCGGCGTCCGCCACGGGCTCGCGATCGTCAACGTGATCGGGCTGGATGGGACCATGGACGTCCCCGATCTCCCCCGTTTCCACGGTCTCACGGTGGAGGACGCTCGGCGCGAGGTCACCGAGGCCCTCCGCGAGCAGGGGGCGGTGGGCGGTGAGGAGCCCTACGTCCACGAGGTCAGCCACTGCGATCGCTGTCATCACGTGATCGAGCCGCTCGTGAGCGAGCAGTGGTGGGTCCGTATGACGACCCTGGCCGAGCCTGCCATCGCCGCGGTCGAGAGCGGGGAGGTCTCCTTCCATCCCGAGCGCTACGGGGATCAGTACATGACCTGGATGCGTGGCATTCGGGACTGGTGCATCAGCCGCCAGATCTGGCTCGGCCACGCGATCCCGGTGAGCCGCTGCGGCAACGGCCATCGCTTCGCCTGGGTGGACACGCCGGAGATCTGCCCCAACTGCGGTAGCGACCGGCTGGAGCACGATCCCGATGTCCTCGACACCTGGTTCTCGAGCGCCCTCTGGCCGTTCGCCATCTTCGGCTGGCCGGAGGAAACCCGCGATCTGAGCCGCTTCTATCCCACCCAGGTGCTCGTGACGGCGCGCGAGATCATCAACCTCTGGGTGGCCCGGATGATCATGACCGGCCTCAGGTTCACCGGCCGCAAGCCCTTCGCCGACGTGATCATCACGTCCACGATCATGGCCCGCGACGGCACCCGAATGCAGAAGTCGCGCGGCAACGCGGTCGACCCTCTGGACATCATCGGGCGCTACGGCTCCGACGCCGTCCGCGCCTGGGCCGGAGCGGTCGGCACGAGCGGGCAGGACGTCCGCTACGACGAGGAGCGGGTCGCCAGTTACCAGCGATTCGCCAACAAGCTCTGGAATGTCACCCGCCTCCTGGTCACGGCCATCGGTGACGGTGATCGGATCGTGGTGAGGCCGCCGGCGGTCCCGGTCGCGGCGCTCCTCGCCGAGGACCACTGGATCCTCGGGCGTCTTGCCGACGCGGTGGCCACCGTCGATCAGGCCATGACCCAGTACCGCTTCCACGACGCCATGGACCGCTTGTACAGCGTGATCTGGCAGGATTTCTGCTCCGATTACATGGAGATCGTGAAGATGCGCCTGCGCAACAGCGGGGACGGGCAGGGGCGCGAGGCGGCGGCGGCGACCGCGGTCACCGTGCTCGACTCCGCACTGTGCCTCCTCCACCCGTTCATGCCCTTCGTCACCGAGGAGTGCGCGCAGCGGCTACCCGACCCCGCTCCGACCCTCCAGCATCGCTCCTGGCCTACCGTCCTGCCCGAGTGGGGTGCAACGGAATGGGCCGGCGCCCGTGACGGTGTCGACGAGCTGCTCCTGCTGGTCGGACAGCTCCGCGCTCGACGCCAGGAGGCGGGCATCAGCGCGGCCGACAAGACCCTCCATCCCGTCGTCATCCGGGGCGGCAACCCCTCCCTATCGGCCGCCGACCGCCGTCGCATTCTCGAGGCCCTGGTCCGCGTTCGGGTCGCCGACGGCGATGACGCTGGCGAGGCCCAGCTGGTGATCGCCGGCAGCCTCGAGGCCGAGCTGCACCTCGGGGGAGGAGGGGAGGAGAAGCTGCGCCGCCAGCTCGACGACGTCGAGCGCCAGGCCGTCCGGTTCCGCGCGCAGCTCGCCAACACCGCGTTCCGGGAGCGTGCCCCCGAAAGCGTGGTCAAGAAGGCCACCGACCAGCTCCGCGAGGTGGAGCTGCAGGCGCAGACCCTGCGCCGTCGCTTAGGGATCTCCGAATGAAGCTTCTCGCCGACACCAGCGGCTCGCTCATCTTCCTCGGCATCCTCCTGCTCATCCTCTATGTGGCCCTGCTCCTGGTGGCGCTGGCCTACAACGTGGTGCGGGATGCCAGGCGGCGCTCCACGTCGATCCCCTTTGCGATATTCGCCTTCCTGCTCGCCTTCGTACCCCCCTTCCTGGGGGCCCTCATCTACCTGGTCGTCCGCCCGCCGCGGACGCTCGCGGAGGAGCGCTCCCTGGCTCTCGAGCAGCAGATCCTCGAGGAGCCCCCCACCGGCACGCCGGACACCCGCCCGTGCCCAACCTGCGGGCGCGACATCGAAGAGGACTTCGTCATCTGCCCGTACTGCCGCACCCAGTTTGCCCGCAGGTGCACCGTCTGCGAGCGGCGGCTGCGGCTGGGCTGGCCGGTCTGCCCGTACTGCGCCACCGAGGTCGGTGCCCACGCGTTGCCCACGGCTCCCCCCAGGGCGCCCGCACCGCACTAGTGCGTGCCCCACGGGACGCTGACGGGAGACTGCGCCGTTGCTGAGCGTGGGGAACCGGTCCGCCCTGGTCCTCGCCCTACTCCTCGCCGGGGCGCTCGTCGCCTCTTTGCTGCCCGCTCCGTGGCGGCGGACGCGCCGGCTGTTCAGCGCGGGGGTCCTGCTGCTCGCCGGGTGGGCAGCCCTCAGCATCGCCGCGATCACTACCAACGGCCCGATTGTCACCACCTTCGGACAGGCGGTATCGGGGGTCCAGCTCACCCTCCGCGCAGATCAGACCGGGCTGGCCCTGGTCCTGCTCGCCCTCGTGGCCACCTTCTTTGCCCTCGGTGCGGCTGACCGCCGGCCCGGCGAGGAGGCGGCGCTCCTGGTCACCGCCGCCGGTGCGGTGCTCGCCGCTCTGGCCGGCAATGCGGTGATGCTCTTCGCCGGTGCGGAGATCGCCAGCCTCGGTGGCCTGCTGCTGGCGACAGCGGGCCGAGAGCGGGTCAGCCGGGGGGCCGCCGCCGCCTTCACGATCCAGCACGTCTTCGCACTGGGCCTGCTGGTGGCCGCTGTCGAGCTCATCGTGACCACCGGGACGAGCGATCCCTATGCGGTTCCCCCGGGTGCGGCCGGTATCGCGGTGGCGCTGCCCTGGGGCCTGGCTGGGGCTGGGCGTCTGCTCGCCGCGGGGTGGTGGCCTGGAGCCGCCGGAGGGCGGTCGACCAGGAGCTGGCTCGCCATCGGGGCGGTTCCGTGCGGCGCGGCGACCCTGCTCCGGCTCGGAGCGGCCACCGGGGGCGCGGCGGACCCCGGCTTTACGGTGGTTCTCGCCACCCTCGGGGCCGCCGCTGCCCTGTGGGGTGCCGTCGCTGCCTGGCGGTGGAAGCACGAGTCGCGCCGTGCGGGCAGGGCGCTGCTCACCGCCTCGGCGGGGACTCTGGTCGCCGTCGCCGGGCTTCCCGGTGGTGCCGGTGGGTTTGCGGCCGGGGTGGTGGCCCTCGAGCTGGCCCTGCTGGCGGCGCCCGCCTGGAGCAGGCCGACCCTGCCCACCCGCCGCGGCCGCGCACTCGCCGCGACCGCGCTGGCCGCCGCAGGCGGGCTGCCCATCGGGTTCGGGACCACGGCCATCGTTCTCGAGCTCGGCGCGGTCTCCTCCCTGGGCCGTCCGTACGCGCCGCTCCTGCTCGCCCTGGGGATGGCCGCCGTCATCGCCGCTGGGGGGGGGGTGGTCGCGGCACGGCAGGCGATCGGGCTCGCCGCCCTCCTCTCCGGGGAGGCCACGGCATTCCCGCCATCCGGCGACGGGGAGGTCACACCCCTCCGTGAGAGCTCCCCGGTCGGAGCGGGGGCACGACCCCCGGGGCTGCTCCGGCGCGCCGTGCTGCCACGGCCCGATGCCGCCGTGGCTCTTGTGCTGGGGGCCGCTGCTGCGCTCCTCCCGGGGGTCGTGGGCGCGGTGCTGCTGGGTCCCCTGGTGGGCAGCGGGGCCCCCGTCGCCATCGACGCCGCCACCCTGCACGGGCCGGGAGGGCCCTGGCCGGGCGGCTACCTCAGTCTCGCGCTCCTGGTGGTCCTGCTCGCGGTCGTGAGCGGTGGGCTGGCCCTCGGGGTCCCCTTCCCCCACCCCGCGCACGGCGAGCGGGGTCCGCGCCCGCGGCCCGCCTGGGTCGCCGCCGTCGGGGCCCGCCGGGCTCTCGGACGTCCCGCCGGCGGCCTCGGACGCGGGCTGAGCCGCCTCGACGCGTGGTTGGTGACCCAGCCCGGCCTCGTCTTCACGGTGGTCGTGGCGCTCGCCGCACTCCTCGGTTTCCATTACCTGTGAACCAGCCGCTCCTGGACCTCATCGCCTTCGCTGCCGGGGCTGTCGCCGTCACGGTCGACCGGCGGCGCGCCGTCCTCGTCACCTGCATCGCGATTGCTCTCGGTCTCTCTCCCGCGGCGGCGATCTATGGCGGCGGCTGGGCGGCGCTCGTCGTCCTCGGAGCCGGTGCGGCCGGTGCCGCCGCCAGCCCGCTGGTCAGGACCATCGCCAGACGGCTGGGCCCGCGCTCCGGGATCGACCCGCTCCACTCGGTCGCGACACCGCACGAGGGGCTCTTCGGGCCGCGCAGCGCTCGCGTGGCCGCCGGCGTCATCGCCCTGATCGCGGCCTCGTGGGTCAGCTTCAACGTGCCGGTCGGGTCGGTCGCCCCCGTGCAGGGTGCGCTCTTCCCGGTCGCTTTCATCTTCACGTGCGGTGTGCTCCGCGTCCTCCTCGCCCGCAGTGTCACGGACCTCTCCGTGGGCGTGGTCGCACTCGCTTTCGCGGTGAGCGTGGGCTGGCTGCTCCGGGGTGGCAGCGGCCCCCTGCCGGACGTGGCCGGCGTCATCGCCCTCGTCCCCGTCGCGGCGGTGTTGGAGGGGTGGCTGGCCGGCCGGCACCGGCCCGCGGCCCCCGGGGCGGGTCGATGAACGCCGTGTGGCTGGCCGCTGCCTGGGCCGGCATCGGAATCATCGCCGGGCTCGGCCCGACCCGCTTTCGCCGTCCGATCGCCCTGATCGCGCCCCTCCTGCTCGTCGCTCTCACCCTCGCCACGGTGCAGGGCGGCGCGCGACCGGACGGGCTGGGCGGTGGTGGTCCGGTGCTGCCCCGCGAAGCCGGCGGCCTCCTCTCCGCGTCGGCCACCGCCCTCTGGCTGTGCCTGCTCCTCGCCGACCACCTGGACGGCCGCGAGATCGTCGGGATGGGGACCGTCGGGGGGGCCGTGGTGCTCCTCCTCTCGACCGGTTCCCCCCTCCTCTTCGGGGTCGCGGCCATGCTTGCCGTCGCCGCCCTCAGCCTTCGCTGGATCTCGGTGGCGCCGGGGCGAGCCAGCCTGGCCGCCGCCCGGGTCGCCGGCACGGGGGCGGCCGCGCTGCTCGCCGTCAGCCTGCTCCTTCCCGCTGCCGCCTCCGGTGGCCAGCCGGGCATGGTGGGCGGCCTCTTGGTGGTCGGGATCCTCGCTCTGGCCGCGGTCGTGCCGCTCGGTGGATGGGTGGCCGGTGCCCTGGCCGACCTGCCCGCTCCCGAGATCGCCACCTGGCTGGTGCTGCTTGCGCCCGCCGTCCTGCTCGCCGCCTTCGCGATCCCCGGCCCGCTCCCCCTTCTCGCCAGGCTCGCCTTCGATCACACCATCCTCACCTGCGGTCTGATCAGTGCGGTCTGGGCCGGGGTGATGAGCCTCCGCGCCGGGCCGGCCACCCGCTACGGCCGGGTGGCTGTCGGTGACCTCGGCCTCGTCGCCGCCGCCATCGGCACCGGGGAGACTGCCGCCGTCGCCGGGGGGCTGCTGCTCATCCTCACCCACCTGGTCGTTGCCCCCATCCTCCTGCAGACGCCGCGACCCGGTCTGGGTCCACCCCGCCGCATGGTCTGGCTCGCCATCTGCGGGCTGCCCCCCTCCCCGGCGTTCTGGGGACGGTTCCTCATCCTCCAGGCGTGCGTCGCCTTCAACCCAAGCGTCGCCGCCGCCTGCCTGCTCGCCGGGGGGCTGGTGACCGTGACCGCCGTCCTGAGCGTCGCTCAGGGCGAACCCGGTGACGGGGCGCCGGCGCCGCATTACCGGGTCGCCGCCGCCTGGCTGATCGCCGCAGTGGCGCTGGCCGTGGGCCTGCTCCCGATGGGAGCCGTTCACCTCGTCTTCGGAGCTGGGGCATGAACCCGCTGGCCGTGCTGAGCGCCATCGTGGCCGTGGCCATATTCCCCGGCGCGGCCTTTGCGGGCCTGGTGGCGGCCGTGGTCGCCATCGGCGGCCGCATCCCCGCCGGGCTCCGCCCCGCCCAGCTCGACGAACTGATGGTCGCCGTCGGCGTCAGCGCCGCCTGTGGGTTGCTGGCCTTCCCCGGCTCCCCCCTCCTCGGCCTGCCCACGGGCGTGAGCCTGGTGGTAGTCGTCACGGCCCTGGCTGCGGGCATCGCCTGGGGCAGCGCGGAGAGGTGGCCCTGGCAGCGGTTGGCGGCGGTTGCCGCGGCGGTCGCTCCCCTCCTCGGGCTTGCCTCGGTGGCGAAGACGCTGGACCTGGGCACCATTGCGGCCGCCGGCGGATCGGTGGCCGCAGGCCGACCCTGGGCCGTCCTCGCCGTGCTGATGGCGCTGCCTGCCCTCGTCCGCCCCTTCGACCCCCACACCGCGCGGCTGGGGCGGGCGGCACTGGTTGCCGCCATCGGCCTCGCTTGCTTCTCTCTGGCCGGGTTCGCGCCTCTCGCCGGGATCTCCGCCCCCGTGGTGGCCGGTCTCGGTGCCTGCTCGGTGCTCGTCTACACCGGTCTCATCGGGGTGAGCCGCCGTCTGGTGATGGTCGCCGGGCCGGCCCTGGGACTGCTCGCCCTGGTCCCCGCCTCGATCTCGCTCGTGGTCGCGTTCCGCTGAGCCGGCAGATCGGATGGGGACAGTGTCAGAATAAGCGATCAATCAGCGCAATCGGGAAGCTCAGGTTCGGCTCACCCCTCGGACGATGGTACGATCGTTCCCGGGTGGGGTCGTACGCGGGGGAGAGGACCGAGAAATCACGCACGTTGCTGAGGGGCGCATGACCGACTCAGACGAGCAACTTCCGGGCGTTCGGGCGCCGTCCTCGTTCAGGCACGTTGCACCCCGGGTTTCCAGCGCACCTTTGGTACGCATCGTCCTCGCCTCCTCCAGCCCCCGCCGGCGCGAACTGCTGGTCCGAGCCGGGATCCGCTTCGCCGTCGTGGAGCCTTCGCCGGATCCGCCCCTTCCCCCCGGGATGTGTGCGGACCTCGGCTGCCAGCTCATCGCCCGTCAGAAGGCGGTGGAGATCGCGGAGCGCGTCGAGCCCGGCAGCTTCGTCGTGGCGGCGGACACCGTCGTGGTGGGGCCGCGCGGCCCCCTCGGCAAGCCAGGCACGCCGGAGGCGGCACTCCGGATGCTGACCGAGTTGCGCGGCCGGCGTCACACGGTCCTCACCGGGGTCTGCGTCCTGAGAACCGGCACCGACGTCGAGGCGCTCGCCGTCTCGCGCTCGTTGGTCAAGATGCGCGACTTCTCCGAGCAGGACCTGATCACCTACGTCGCGAGCGGCGAGCCCCTCGACAAGGCCGGCGCGTACGCGGTGCAGGGGGCCGGTGGAGACTTCGTCGAGGCGGTGAGTGGTCGGGTCGACACCGTCGTCGGGCTGGACGTCGCCCTCACCCTGCGTCTACTCGCCGAGGCCGGTTACCCGGATCCGCTTCCCAGAGCCACCGATGTCCCGCTGACGCCGCCGCGACGCGAGCGCCGTCCGCTGGCGCCGATGCGCGCCGCCCAGAGGGTGTGACCCGCCTCGGTGTGGGCCTGCGGGTCTCGCAGGGCCGGATGACATCCGAGTGGGATCCGGCGCCGGCAGGCCGAGGGCATGGCCCGGCCGGCGGTGGGCGTGCCGCGTGGCTGCCGAAGCTCTCCCGCCTGCTCGTCCTTCCGGCCATCCTCGGCGCGATGGCGGCGGCCGGGTGCGGAGCCAATCACACGTCGCTGGGCGTCACCCTGGCAACGGTTGACCCGAGCACGACCGTCGCCGCCAATCAGACGATCGAGTTCGTCATCAGGGTCACGGATATCGGCGCGGCGGGCACGGCGGGGCTCACCGTCACCGCCAACCTGCCGGCGGACTTCCGCTACACGGATACCCCGGGCCTGGGCGGCAGCGCGGTGCGAACCTCGCCGGTCGACGCCCAGGGTCAGAGCCACCAGCCGACCTGGGGAGTTTGGGAGTTGAGCGGCTACAAGGACTACGTGACGATCGACTTCGACGCTCTTGCCCTGGGCAGTCCGAACACCTACACCATGACCGCGAGCGCCTCCGCGTCGACGGCTTCGACCACTCAGAGCAACGGACTGCCGGTCAAGCTGACCGCCGCCCCCCAGCTCTCGGCGCTGGTCACGGTCAGCCCCAGCCTGGCCGTTCCGGGGGAGGACGTCACCTACAGGGTGAGCGTCATCAATCAGGGCACCGGCCCCGCCAACGAAGTCAGTGTGCTGGTGACCCTACCGCCCGTCTTCATCTTCGACGGTTCGGTGACGATCACCGGGAACTCAGGTCGCATCGGCGGCACCAATCCGTTGGAGGGTTCCACGCTCCCCTTCTTCGACGGCTTCGTGGTCCCCGCCGAGAGTGGATCCAGCCCCGGCAGGCTGACCATCGACTTCGATGCCCAGGTACTCTCCTCTGCCGGGGCCCAGGGCACCTACCCGGTCGGTGTCCAGGTGCTCGGCGACCTTGGCCAGGAGCGGGTGGTCATCCCGGAGAGCGCGCCGGTCCAGGTGACCTGACGCCCGTCCCGGCCCACGGCGTTCTTCAACCCCGGGTCAGAGTGGCGGCGGGTCGGCGGCGACGCTGACGTCGAGAAGGTAACGGCAGTGAGCGTCGAGGTCATCCTGACGCTCACCCGCCGGACCGGCGTCGCGCTGGGGATGGGACCGTCTTGTTAGCGACCGGGGCCGCCGGCGTCCGCTGCGACCTCCGTGAAGCCGGCGAGCGCCTCCACGGGTGCCCGCGGGTCGCGATGCCAGCTCACTGCAAGGCTGAGATCGGAGGCGCCCCGCTCCGCCGCGCGGTCGAAGGGCCCCGGGGCCAGGGCTCGGAGACACCGCCGAGCCTCGGGGGCGGCATACTCGAGCAGCGGGTTCTTCCCCGCGCGGAGGCGGCCGATGTCGTCGATCAGCCGCTCGGTCAGGTCGGAGATCTTCCGCCGCCGCTGGTCGGCCTCCGCGGCCGCTCCCACCGGCCCGGTGTCCGGCGGCTCACCCCTGGCGCCGTCGCCGGCGACCATGTCGCGCAATTGCAGCTCCGTGCCGTCGACCACACCCAGCTCGGCGAGCGTCCGCTGGGGCGCGAATGGTGCGCCTCCCGCCGGCCCGAGCGCCCAGCGGCTCCAGGGCTTCGGCCCGGGCTCGCAGCGCTCCACCAGAGCCGGTACAAGCTCCCCCAGCGGCGCGTCGGTGGGGAGAGAGAGGTCCATCCGCGACGTCGGACCGGCGACGGTGACCAGCACGGCTCCCACGGGGCCCCGGTTCCGGTCAGGCCAGGGCGTGGACGGGTCGCACCGTGGCCAGCAGCTCACGTGCCGACCGGGCAACGCCGTCCGCGTCCAGTCCCAGCTCGCGGAGCAGGAGCGCTTGGTTTCCGTGCTCGACGAAGCGGTCGGGGATGCCCAGCCGGTGCAGGGGCACCGTCACCCCACAGTCCCCCAGCAATTCGGCGACGGCGCTCCCGAACGCTCCCACGCGCGTCCCGTCCTCGACGGTCAGGACGGCGCGGTGCGCCGCCGCGATATCGGCGAGATGGGGGTCGAGCGGCTTGATGAAGCGGGCATCGACCACCGTGGCGCTCACGCCCTCCGCCTTGAGCTGAGTGGCCGCCTCGAGGGCCACCCGAACCATCTTCCCCACGGCCATGATGGCGATGTCCGTCCCCTCGCGCCGGACCGCCGCCCGCCCGATCACGAGCGGTTTGAGCGGCGCCGTCCCGGCGGTCGGTGCCGTCCCCCGCGGGTAACGGAAGGCGAAGGGCCCGTCGTGGGCCAGCGCGGTGGCCAGCATCCTGCGCATCTCGTCGGGGCTGCTCGGCGCCGCCACCACCAGGTTGGGAATGCAGCGCAGGAAGGCGAGGTCGAGCATCCCGTGGTGGGACGGCCCATCGTCGCCGGTGATGCCGGCGCGGTCGAGCACGAACGTGACCGGGAGCCGATGGAGACAGGCGTCGCACGCGATCTGGTCAAAGGCGCGCTGCAGGAATGAGGAGTAGATGCACACCACGGGCCGGAGCCCCTTCATCGCCAGTCCGGCGGCGAAGGTGACGGCGTGCTGCTCGGCGATGCCAACATCGAAGAAGCGGTCCGGAAAGCGCTCGGCGAAGGCGAGCAGGCCGGTGGATGATGCCATCGCCGCCGTGATGGCGACGATCCGGGCATCCTTCTCGGCCGCCTCCAGCAGAGCGTCGCCGAAGAGATCGGTCCAGGACGGGGCCTTGACGGCGAAGCTCCCGTCCTTGGGATTGAACGTCGACACTCCGTGGTATTTGTCGATGTCGTCCTGAACTGCGGGGGCATAACCATTGCCCTTGTTGGTCACGACGTGGATGACCACGGGTCCTCGGTAGGCGGCGGCGTCGCGCAGGGCGCGCTCCAGGGCGGCCACGTCGTGCCCGTCGATGGGGCCGCCGTACTTGAGCCCGAGGGTCTCGAACAGCGAGGTGGTGGCGACCAGCTGCTTGAGCGAATCCTTGACCCGCTTGGCGGCCTGGTATGCGGAGTCGCCGACCAGGGGGAGATGCCGCAGGGTGCGGCCGGTGGCGCCCTTCGCCGCCTCGTAGGTGGGGGAGAGGCGGAGCTGGCCCAGGTTGGCGGCGAGGCCGCCGATGGTGGGCGCGTAGGAACGTCCGTTGTCGTTCAGGATGATGATCAGCTCGGGTTGAAGGTGGCCGATGTTGTTGAGCGCCTCGTAGGCCATCCCGCCGGTCAGCGCGCCGTCACCGACCACGCAGACCACCTTGCCGGGTTCCCCGGTCAGCTGGCGGGCGGTGGCCAGCGCCACCGCGTAGCTGAGGCCCGTGGAGGCGTGGGAGTTCTCGACGATGTCGTGCTCGGACTCGGCTCGGTTGGGATAGCCGGAGAGGCCCCCCCGCTGGCGAAGCCCGCCGAAGGCCGCCAGCCGCCCGGTCAGCATCTTGTGAACGTAGGCCTGATGCCCGGTGTCGAAAACCAGGGCGTCGCGCGGCGAGTGGAAGGTGCGGTGGAGGGCCACGGTCAACTCCACCACCCCGAGGTTCGGCCCCAGGTGGCCCCCGGTTCGGGCGACAGCGGCCACCAGGAACTCCCGGATCTCGGCGCAGAGCCGGTTCAGGTCCTGGGGGCTGAGCCCGCGCAGGTCGTCGGGACAGGTGATCTCGTCAAGCAGCATCCCTGGCCCAGTGTATTCGCTCTGATCCCGCCCTCCGGGCGGTGCGGGGTGCCCGGCCGGGCATCATACCCGGCGATGGAGCGCGCAGACGCCCGCAACCTCGTCCTCGCCGCCGCGGCCGACCCGGCCTCCGACATCGCCGAGGCGGCCCTCTGGATCGCCGTCGAGGACGCCCCCTCGATGGATCCCGGGCCCTGGCTGAATCTGCTCGACGACCTCGCCGGCCAGGTGGACCGCACTGCGGCGGAGCGGCCCTCCGAGGTGGTCGCCTCCCTGCTCCGCTCCCGCCTCAACCTGCGGGGGGCGGGGGGTGGCGACCCCCGAGCCCACTACCTGAACTCGGTCCTGGAGCGTGGGGTGGGCACCCCGATCGCCTGCGGCGCGATCTGGATGGGGGTGGGTCGGCGGGCCGGCATACGGGTCGAGGGCATCGCCCTCCCCGGGCACTTCGCGGTTCGTGTCGAGGGACTGGTGGTCGACGCCTGCTCCGGAGAGCCGCTCGAGGACGAGGACCTCCGCCAGGCCGCGGCCCGCCACCTCGGCCGTGAGCCGGAGCGCGTCGAGCCGCGGTGGCTGGAGCCGGCCTCGCCGCGGCGCATCCTGGCCCGGATGTCCCGCAACCTTCGGGGCTGCTACGCGAGCCTGGAGAACTGGCCGCTGGCGCTCCAGGCCGCCGATCGCTGCGTCGACCTCCTCCCCGACGAGCCCGGTGAGCGCCGGGACCGGGGGCTGCTGCTCTGGCAGATGGGGCGGCCCCAGGGGGCGCTCCACGACCTCGGAGACTACCTCGCCCGAGCGGCGCCGGAGGCCCCCGACCGCGGGCACGTCAACGAGGTGGTGGGGAGACTCCGCGCCTTCCTGAACTGACGCGAAGGCACCCCGGCCGAACGCCGCGCGGGACGATCCGGCTCGTAGAGTAGGTGGCACGTACCTGCAACCAGGAGGAGTGCCGGTGGGCGAGACGACGACAGAGCTGCCCGACTTCGACCTGGCCGTGAGCGGAGGCGGACGGCTCCGGCGCTCCGACCTACTGGGCGGCCGTGCCGTCCTCTACTTCTACCCCAAGGACGACACCCCCGGCTGCACCCTGGAGGGCCGGGAGTTCACCGGGTTGCTGCCCGAGTTCGAACGTGCCGGCGTGCTCGTCTACGGGGTCTCGCCCGACTCCGGTGAGAGCCACGATCGTTTCGCAGCCAAGTGCGATCTGGGCATCCCCCTGGTCAGCGATCCTCACCACCTCCTGATCGACTTCTTCGAGCTCTGGACCACCAAGGAGCGATACGGTCGCAGCTACATGGGCGTGGAACGCTCGACGTTCCTGATCGGGCCGGACGGCGGGGTCCAGCGTGAATGGCGAAAGGTCCAACCCCAGGGGCACGCCAGCCAGGTCCTCGCCGCCGTCCAGGGCGCCCCGGACCAGGACTGAGCGCGGCGGTGCTCGACGCTGCCTTGGCCTCGGCGGTATGGCCGGCGCATCTGCGCCACCTGTTCTGGCACGAGCCCTGACCCGGCCCCAGCGTCCGGGCGGGCGCCCGCGCCTCGATGACCTCCTCAGCAAGCGGGTCATCTTCGTCACCGGCAAGGGGGGCACGGGAAAGACCACCATCGCCGCGGCCCTGGCGCTGATCGCCGCCCGCCGCGGCATCCGGGTCCTCCTCGTCGAGGTCGACGCCAAAGGAGACCTTCCCGAGGCACTCGGCCATCCCCCGGTCGGCTTCCAGCCGGTGGTCGTCCAGCGCAACCTCTCGGTCCTCGCCCTCCATCCCGAGGACTCCTTCCAGGAATACCTGGCGATCTTCTTCAAGGTCCCCCGCTTCACCCGCCTCACCCCCCTAGCCGGAGTCTTCGATTTCGTCGCGACCGGGGTGCCCGGTCCGCGGGACATGCTGATGGTGGGCAAGATCGCCCACGAGGAGCGCCGCCGGGAGGCGGACGGGGAGCCGATCTGGGACCTGATCGTGGTCGATGCGACCTCCAGCGGCCAGATCCTGCCCCAGCTCACCGCGGCCCGGTCGATGCGGCGACTGGTGCGGGGCGGGATGCTCCGCTCCCAGGTGGACTTCGTCGACGCCATGGTCACCAACCACCGCAAGACGGCGCTCTGCATCTGCGCCCTCGCTGAGGAGATGGCCGTCGCCGAGGCGCTCGAGCTTCACGACGAGGTGCTGGAGGATACCGGCATCGGTCTCGGCCCTTGCTTCCTCAACCGCTGCATCACCCCGGTGTCCGCCCCACGGCAGCGCCGGCTGGTGGAGCTGCTTGCCGACCCCGCCACCGCGCGGGCGGCCACGCCGGTGCTCGGGGAGGGGATAGACGGGCTGCTCGCCGGGATCCGGCTGGCCGACGACCTGAGCCGGCTCGCCCAGCCTTTCGCGCGCCGGCTCTCCACCCGGATGTCCGTTCCGGTCGTGCCCGTCCCCCTCGTCGCCGCCCGGCCGGGGCTGGCGACCACCCGGGCGATCGCGGCGGCGCTGGAGGCCGCGGGCTGAGGTGAGGAAGGCGCCGGAGGAGCTGGTGCGCACCGCCCGCGGGCGGCGCCTCGCCGAGGTGCTCGGCGGCCTCGACGTGGTCGTCTGCTGCGGGAGCGGCGGGGTGGGCAAGACCACGGTCAGCGCCGCGCTGGCGGCGGCCATCGCCTCGACCGCCGACCGCCGGGTGATGGTGCTCACCATCGATCCGGCGCGGCGGCTCGCCAGCGCGCTGGGCATGACCGGGATCGGAGCCGATCCGGTGACGGTGTCCGCCGCGCGCATGCGCCAGGCCGGCCTCCCGCTGCGCGGCGAGCTGGTCGCGGCCATGCTCGACCAGAAGTCGGTATGGGACCGCATGGTGGAGCGCTATGCCCCCAACCGCCACGTCGCCGAGCGAATTCTCGACAACCGCTTCTACCAGGGCATCAGCGACTCCTTCGTCGGCAGCCACGAGTACGCCGCCATGGAGGCTCTGTACGAGCTTCACGAGGAGGGTGAGTACGACTGCCTGATCGTCGACACGCCGCCGTCGCGCAGCGCCATCGACTTCCTGGAGGCTCCGGAGCGAATCTCGGACTTCGTGGGGGCGCGACTCCTCTCGTGGCTCGCCCACCCCTCGCGGGTCGGCTTCCACGCCATGAACTTCGCCGCCGCACCGCTCCTGCACATCGCCGACCGGTTGCTCGGCGGCGAGGTGCTGGGAGAGCTCGGCGACTTCGTCGGTGACCTCCAGACCCTCTATGAGGGGGTCCAGCGGCGTGCCCGGGCCGTTGGCCGGTTGCTCCGCAGCCCCCGCGTCGGCTTCGTCGTCGTCACCACCCTGGAGCCGGCCGCGTTCGCCGAGGCGGAGCACTTCGCCACCAAGCTTCGGGAGCTGGCGATGCCGCTCCGTGGCGTCGTGGTCAACCGGGTGCTCCCCGGCTTCCTCGCCGACCCGGCGGCGCTCCGGGCCGCGGACGTGCTCGCCGACGACCACCGTGGCATCCAGGCGCTGAGCCGCGCCATCGGCGCCCCGGTGGACGGCGCCGCCGCCGCGGCTCTGGGGCGCAGCTACCGGCTCTTCTTTGAGCTCGCCCAGCGGGATGCGCGCCAGCTCGCCCGGCTGGAGCGGCTCACCGACGTCGTCGCCGTCCAGGTGCCGCTCATCACCGCTCCGGTGAGCGCCCTCGAAGGCCTCGTGCAGGTGGCCGCGGCGCTCTGACAGGGTGCCTAAGAGCCCCCGCAGGAGGCGACGCACGCGTCGCCGAGGATGGGGGCGTCAGGACCGTCGGGGGTTCTTCCGCACCCTTCTGACCGGGTGGTCGGGCACGGCGACGTCCGGGCCAAGCTCCTCGTCGCCCGTGCCGAGGTCGATGACGGCCGTCGTCGCCGGATCGCCCAGCCCCACCAGGGTGGCGGCGATGCCCGGATCGCTGGTCGTGACCACCACCTGGTTGGTCGCCGACAGCTGTGCCAGGAACTCGAGAAGCCCGCGACCGCGGCGCGGGTCCGCGGAGGCGAGGGGCTCGTCCAGGAGCAGGGGCATCGACTCACCGGCGTCGCCGAGCACGTCGCAGAGGGCCAGCCGGAGGAGCAGGGCGACCTGGTCGCGGGTGCCGTGGGAGACGAGGTCGAGGGATACCAGCTGGTCGCGATCGGCCGACGCCAGAGCGATCGCGAAGTGGTCCATGTCGACGTTGGCCTCGGAGTAGTGGTCGCCGGTCAGGAGGGCCAGACGCTCTGACACGGAGGCCGCCAGGCGGGGTGCGAGCCGCCCGTGGACATCCCGACCGGCGGTCTCGATCATGACGATGGCCCGCTGCAGAGCCTCCTGCTGGTGGAGCGCCCGATCTCGGGCGGCGGTCACGGTCAGCCGCTCGTCCTCAAGATCGGCGAGGGAGGGGAGGCTTCCGGTCAACCCCTCGATCCGGGCCCCGAGACCCTGGATGATGGAGGCCGCCGAGGCGGCCCGCTCCTGGGCGGCCATGGCCTCCCGCTCGAGCCGGGCCAGGCCGGCCGCGTCGGTCGGGACGTCGTCAGCGGCCTTCTCGGGGTCGCCACCGCGGCGTCGGAGGTCGGCCACCAGCTCGATCCGCCGATGGCTGAGCGTCTCGATGTCGGAGCCGCCGAGGCGCTGGCGGCGGCGGCCCTCGACCAGGCCGGCGGCGAGGCGGTCGTACTCGTGCCGGTGGCGGCAGGCGTCGCGGAACGCTGCCACCGCCTCGAGCGGGGGCAGCCCGGCGTCGAGGCGTCCAGCCGCGGTTGCCACGCGGATCCGGGCCTCCACCGCCTGGGCGGAGGCCCGGTCACGGCCCGCCTCCTGCCCCAGCTCGGCGTACTGCGTCTCCCGGTCGGCCAGACGGGCGTCCTCCACCTCCAGCTCCCGCCGCCGGATGGAGAGCCGGACCGCCTCGTCGACGGTCGCGAGCGCGGCGGCCGCCGTTTCGAGCAGCACCTCGACGCGGCATCCGGCGGGCGGCCGTGCGGGCACGCTCAGACCCGACTCGCGGGCCAGGGCCAGGCAGCTGTCAACCGCCGCGTCCAGCTCCCCGCGGGCGCGCATCTGCTCGGCGCGGTGCACCTCGACGATGGCGGCCTGCTGCCGGCTCTCCGCGTGGAGGCTGCGGGCAGCCGGGAGGCTGGCTCCGAGCCGATCCAGGCCGGAGGGGCTGAGGTCCATCCCCGGGAGGCGGCCTGACAGCTCGGACCTCGCCGTGCCAGCTCTCCGGAGGGCGAAGATGGCCAGGCCCGCCAGGGCTGCCACCACCAGCACGCAGCCGGCTCCGAGCAGGGCGGCAGGCCCGTGCCGGCCGGTCGCGGCCAGGGCGCCCGCCGCCGCTCCGCCCAGCACCGCCACCGCGGCGAGCCACCACAGAGCCGCCCGGGCGCGCACACCGGCGGTCCGTGCCCTGGTGACCAGGGGCACCACGGCCTCCAGCTCGCCGGGTTCGACACCGCCCAGCCCGGTGACCGCGATCTCGCGCCGGAGAGCCTCGCCACGGGCCGTGGCGGCCATCTCCTCGTCGCGATGGGCGATCGCCGCCGAAACGTCGACCCGGCGCCGCAGGGCGCTCGCCGCGGCGGTCTCCCGCTCGCCGATCGGGCTCGCCTCCGGCATCGCCTGGAGGCCGGCGGAGATCTCGGCGCGCCGGCGGCGGAGGGCGCCGAGCGGTTCCTGGACCGCGGTCCAGCGCGCCTCCGCCTCGGCCGCGGCGCGCGCCGCCTGGTGCAGCTCTCCCCCGAGGGCGATGACCGCGGCCTCACGCTCGGTGGGGAAGCCGGCGTACGCCGCCTCGGCCTCCAGCGCCCCGGACAGCTCGGCCGCCTCCTCGGTGGCCCTGCGCATCTCCGCCTCCTGGGCGTCCAGCTGGGCGATGCGGCCGCGGATCCAGTCGCGCTGGGCTGCCACGGCCGTCTCCGCGGAGAGCCGCGCCTCCATCTCCAGCTCGCGGAGTCGCGCCTCCTCGCCGGCAAACGAGGCGAGCCGGTGCTCGGCTGCCTCGATCTCCCCCTCGAGGCGGCGCGCCTGGGCGATGGCGACCCCGAGGGGGCTGGTGACCCGGCGCTCCGATCCGACCCGCTGGAGGGCATCGGTCAGCCTCTTGGTCGCCTCGGCGGCGGTGGTTCCCTCGGCGCCGGCATCGACCAGCCGCTCCAGCGCCTCACGCATGCGCCCGGCCTGCTGGGGGGCGGCCTCGGTCGAGGAGAGCTGCAGGCCCTCCTCGCCCAGCCAGGCGGCGGCGCAGAAGACCGCCTCGTCGACCCCGAGGTGGAATCGGCCCGGGCACACGGTGCGCCCCACCCGGAACTGCTGGGTTACGTCACCGCCGCCCAGTTCCTGGACCTGGGCTTGCACCCTGTCTCGGTCGAAGGTCTGGGCCACGCGCAGGCGCCGCCCACCGTCCAGGCGGTAGGTGAGGGTCAGCCCGAAGCGCCCCGACGTCCAGGGGAGCCAGCGCGCCCAGTCGCTCCGGTCGCGCGGGTGCCCCGGACCACCCGCCTCCAGGCCGTAGAGGGCGGCGCGAATGGCGCGGTGCAGGGTCGACTTGCCGGACTCGTTGGGGCCGAGGACGACCGTGATCCGCTCCCCGAAGTCGAAGCGACGCTGGTGCAGCCGGCCAAACCCGGTGACCTCCAGCCGCTCCAGCCTCATCGGAGACCCACCTCGCCACCCGCGAAGGCCTCCAACCCGTAGCGGAGGGCATCGCTCAGCACCGACTTGGCCGCGGGGCTGTCGGCCGCGGTCAGCTCCGCCAGGGCCACCCGCACAAAGGCGCCCCGGGTGGTCCCCTCCTGGGCCAGCGTCTCGAGATCGGTCTCGTGAGTGGTGAGGTCGCGGATCCGCACGGCACCGCCGCCGGTCGCGTCCCGCACCGCGCTCTCGCAGTCGAAGATGTCGATCCCGAGGCTGGGGGGCACGGTCCCGACCAGGTCCACGCGCAGCGTCGTCCGTTCCAGGGGCAATCCTGCCGTGGCGGCCAGCACCTCGGCGCTCACCCGGTCGACGGTCGCGGTGAGGCTGGTGACCCCATCCATGGGGCATTCGATGATGCGGGCGTGCCACCGGTTGGTTTCCAGGGCCGCGCAACGGACATCGCCGCGGTCGGAGATCTCGACGACCACCGGACCCCGCGGCTCGCTCTCGTCGAAGGCGAGTGGCTCCGGGCTGCCCGGATAGATGAGCCGGGCGCCGAGGTCGATCCGGCGGGCGTGGTAGTGGCCGCAGAGGGCGAGGTGGTACCCGCGCTCCCGGATCTCGGCGGCCGCGAACGGGCCGTGCACCCCCTTGCCCGCCGGGCGGCTGCCGGTCTCGGCCCCGTGGAAGAGGGCGAGGTGGATGCCCTCCCTGCTCCTGCCGCGGCGCCCGCCGCCGTCGGCCCCCAGGACGCCCTCCAGCGGGTCGCCCGTCCAGGCGGGCTCATGGTGGCCCAGCCCCCAGACGGTCAGCCCATCGGCGAGCTCGTACGGCTCTAGGCGGGTGCCCTCGAAGAGGTGGACGTTGGCGGGCCACCGGGCTCGCAGGTAGAGGCTTCCCGGCACCAGCGGGTCGTGGTTTCCGGGGGCGAGCAGCACCGGCATCGGCTGCCAGGCGGCGAAGGTCTCGACCAGAAACTGGGCGGTATCGGCGCCGGCCCGCTCGTGTTCGAAGAGGTCGCCGGCGATGGTCACCGCGTCGCAGTCGTGCTCCTGGGCGGCCTCGCCGGCCCGGCGAAGGGCGTCGCGCAGCCCCTGGCGGCGGCGCCGTGCCAGCTCCCCGTGGCAGCCCATCTGGGCAAAGGGGCGATCGAGGTGCAGGTCGGCCAGGTGGAGGAGTCGGTACGTCATCTGGTGTCGAACGTCAGTTCGCGATTGACCCTACCAGGGGCGTCGGCCCAGGTCAACCGCTCCTCCCCGTGCCACCTTGAGCCAACGGCCACCCGCGTGGTTACATTGCTCATGGGCAGCGTGAGTCGGGAGGGGAGATGGTGACGGGGCCGCGACCTGGACCTTCCTGGCTGATCTGCCTGCTCGCCATCCCGCTGACGGGCGCCGTGCTGGGCCCCGCGGTCGCGCCGCTTGCGGCCGCGACGGCGCAGGCGTCGGGGCTGTCGTTCGGCAACTCAGCAGTCGACGGCGGCGGATTCGTGAGCGTCCTGGCGCAATCGCCCAATGGCACCCTGATCGCAGGTGGCGATACCCAGGGATTCTTCCGTTCCGTCGACGGTGGGGTGACCTGGACGGCGCAGAACCAGGGCCTGCCTGCTCCCGCCTACGACGTCGCCGCCCTTCTCGACCAGGGGAGCACCTGGTACGCGGCGGTGGGCGAGGGCTCGAACGGCGGCATCGCCACCTCCGCCGACGACGGTCTCACCTGGTCGTACTCCGGTCACGCCGGGACCGGGACCCCGCCATCGTTCGACGGCGCCAACCTCCCCACTCAGCAAGGGCAGCCGCGCGCCACCGGCGACCTTTTGGCGAGCGACGGCACCTACCTCTACGCGGCCTCCTTCGGCCGCGGCCTGGAGCGCTGGCCACTCGACTCGCGCAGCCCGGCTGCGGGGTGGCAGTGCGTGGCCCTGTGCACCTCGTACCTCGATTCGATGGTCCTCGACGGCAGGGGCGACGCCTTCGTCTCCGTGATCAGCAGGATCGGCGCGAGCAAGGGCGTGTACGAGGTCACCGGCCTCGGGCCAGGCGCCAAGGCGAAGTCGCTCAGTGCCAAGAAGGGGATCTCGACCGGCGTGCAGGAGCTCCTCCATCTGGGAACCCGCGTCTACGCCGCCGGCGCTCACGGCATCGGCTACTGGAGTGGCGGGTCGTGGTCGACCCTGGACGCGTCCGCGAACTGGTACACGCTGACGGGCTACGAGACCGCAGCCGGGCCGGTCCCGGTGGATGTCCTCTACGCGGCGACCTACGCCGGCCATGGCGCATCGGACGTCGAGCGGCTGGTGGTGACCGGCACTGCGACCGCCATCACGCCGCTGGTTCCCCAGGGGAGCGTCGCCAGCACCATCGACGGCACCTCGACCGGCTGGTGGGAGGCGACCGCCGCCGGGTCGGCCGGCTCCAATCTCGGGCCGTCCGCGATGGTCGGGGGCTGTCCGTCGTCGACGCTCGCGGCCTGTGACGGGAGCACCGCCGACGTCTTCGCCGGCTCCAGCATCGTCATGCTCAGTGAGAGCGGCGGGCTCGACCCCCTGCTCGTCGCCGGTCGCTCCGGGGTGTGGGACTACGATCCACTGACCTCTCCGGAGTGGAGCCCCGCGGTCCGGGGGCTCGCCTCGACGTTCGATCCGGCCGTCGCGGTCGACCCCGCCGACAGCTCGAATGTCGCGGTCGCGGACGCCGACTGGGGCGTGCTCACCTCGACCGACGACTTCGCGAGCGTCGACGACCTGGTGAGCCCACCTCTGCTCGCCTCGGTCAGCGCCACGAGCCTCGGCATCGCGTGGGACGCGAGCGTCTCTCCATCGGCGCTCATCGTTTCCGGAGGCGCTCGGAACACCGACTCCCTCGGCTCGATCTGGTACTCGGCCGCGTGGGCGAGCGGTGGCGGCTGGACCTCTCTCCCCCTGCCTGCGGGGGTGACCGCCCGGCCGATCGCGCTCGACGCGGAGGCGACCGGACCGGGGACCTACATGCTGGTGGCGGCCTTCCAGGACGCCAGCGTCTTTGTGTACACCGGCTCCGGCACGGGCGGCGCCTGGACGCTGATCCCGTCCCCTGCCCTCGGCGGACCGACGGTGTCGCCCGGCGACATCCACGGTGTGAGCCTGTCCTGGGCGGAGGACGGCAGCGCCATGTACATGTACGACGAGGGCACGCACGCGGTCTGGATGTCGAGTGTCACGGGGGGTGTCTTCTCCCCCTGGGTGGAGCTGTACGCCAACACCAGCCTCGGCGCCGGGCGGGGTTGGGTGGCCGGTGACCCCACCACGCCGGCACAGGTGTGGGTTGCGGATTCGAATGGGCTGGGGGCGATCGACACCAGTGCCTGCGCGAGTGACTGCGCGCCGGCCTGGGTGATCGCGAGCGGCGGCACGAGCGGTGTCGGAGGCCCGCTGGCGGCGTTCGCCGGCACCGGCGAAGACGGCATCGACATGGCCGGGGGCGGCACCCAGCCGTCCTTCTGGCAGGTGCAGGTCACCGGTTGCGCCGGTGCTTGTCCCGCGGTCACCCAGGTGGACGATCCGTACTACGCGACCGTCGCCGGCAACGCCACAGCGCTGGCGGTCGGAGGCGACGGCACGGTGTACGTCACCACCCTTGGCAACGGGATCGCCGTCGGCACTCAGGGCGGAGGGTAAGCCGGAGGCGCGCTCTCAGCCCCGGAACCCGGGCGGCCGCTCCGGACTGGCCTGGCGCAGCGCTTCCCTCACCCCTGCCGCGTCGAGGTCGGCGCCGTAGACCGGGGTGCCCGGCTGCTGCCGCCAGGAATCGTCGATTCCCCCGGCGTCCACCGGGTCGAATCCGAGCTGGTCGACCAGGCGCATGACGAGCGCTTTGGCCTCTGGCTCGTCGCC
This sequence comes from Candidatus Dormibacteria bacterium, assembly GCA_050012735.1. Lineage (GTDB taxonomy): Bacteria > Chloroflexota > Dormibacteria > Aeolococcales > Aeolococcaceae > Changshengia. Next base: position 3,859 of record JBEKGP010000005.1, on the reverse strand, counting down.
GGCCACAGGCAGCGCGATCCTGCCCGGCGTGCCCGGAGGCAGCCCCCGCTCCAGCAGGTGCTGGGCCTGGATGCCGTTGAACGCCTTGACCACCGGGCGCCCCAGCTGGTTGCTCACCCAGCGGCACTCGGTCATGCCGTCCTCGATCTCGGCGATCCGCCCATCCCGCTGCGGGTAGTAGTTGCCGGTGTCGATGATCGGGGCGCCCGGTGCGGCGCCGTCGAGGATGCCGGCGGGTAGCAGGGGGATCGCCCGCTCCGGGATGGTCACGATCACCAGCTCCGCGCCCTCGGCGGCGACCGACGCGAGCGCGACGGTGGCGCCGGTCTCCTCCGCCAGATCCTCAAGCGTCTGGGGGCCGCGCGAGTTGGAGACCACGGCCTCATGGCCCAGAGCTGTCAGCTTCCGGGTGAGGTTGCCCCCGATGTTGCCGGCGCCGATGATCCCGATCCTCATGACTGCCTCAGCACCTCCAGGGCGCGGTCCGCGTGGACGCTCATGTTGACCCCGCTCTTGATCACCTCGCGGACGCGGCCATCGCTGCCGATGACGAAGGTCCAGCGCTTGACCGGCATGATGCCGAAGCGGGTGTTGACCCCGAACTGCCGGGCGACCGTGCCGTCGGGGTCGGAGAGCAGGGGATAGCCGAGTGAGTGGCGCTCGGCGAATTCGCGCTGCTTGGCGACGGTGTCGTGGCTGATGCCGATCCGCTGACCCCCGGCGGCAGTGAACTCGCCGCCCAGGTCGCGGAAGTGGCAGCTCTCCCGGGTGCAGCCCGCGCTCATCGCCGCCGGGTAGAAGAAGAGCACCACCGGACCTTTGGCGAGGAACTCGGAGAGACGGCGGGGCGTGCCGGTCTCGTCTTCCAGTTCGAAGTCGTTGACCAGATCACCCTTTTCCATGCGGCTCAATCTAGCGCGCCCGTGCCTGCCCCCGTTGCGGGCCGGTGGCCCCTGGGCGCAGCAGGGCCAGCGCCTCCGGGACCCCGGTGGCCACGGGGACGCCGGCACCGCGGATGCTCGCCGAGTCGTGGAGGCCGGCTCCGCTGTCGAGGAGGATGCAGGCGATGCCGGCGCCGCGCGCGGCCGCTGCGTCGTCGACGGTGTCACCGACCATCACCGTTCCCGACGCTGCGACGCCGAGATGTTCCAGGTGGGCGATCAGGTTCTTGAGCTTGACCCCGCCCCGCTCCGCCCCGCGCAGCCCGTCGATGCGCACGAAATGGTGGGCGATGCCCTGGCGCTCGACCGCGGGGAGGAGGTACTCCTCGGGCAGCATCGAGCAGACGGATTGGCTCCAGCCCAGCTCCCGGATCTCGTCGAGGACCTCCCGGGCTCCGGCGGCGAGCGTGGACCGCTCGTCCAGCCGCGCGTACTCGAGGTGGAAGGCGTGGTCCAGCCGCACCCACTCGTCGTAACCGATCGGCCGCCCCAGCAGCCGTTCGTAGAAGACGCGGATCGGGCGGGTGAAGGTGCGCCGGTAGGTCTCCCCGGTCACCTCGACCTGGATGCCGGCCTGCCGGAAGGTGACCGTTGTCGCCTCGAGGACTGCTGCCACGTCGTCCAGCAGGGTGCCGTTCCAGTCCCAGATGACGTGGTTCGTGCTCTCCGGCAGCGCTCCTGTCGCACCGCTGGTCTCTGCCTTCACGCCGGCGATCCTACGGTGGAGGGCCGCCCCCGCGGGCCCGACGGGTAGCTCCCCGGTCAGTCCCCCACCCGGCGGTAGCGCTCGGCGCGGCGTTGCAGCAGCACGTCGAGAGGGAGCGGGCGGAGGGCGGCGAGGTGGCGGAGGAGGGCGCCCCGGAGAGCTCCCGCCACCACTTGCGGATGGGCATGGGCGCCGGGGGCGGGCTCGGGGATCAGCTCGTCCACCAGCCCGAGGTGGTAGGCGGTACCAACCCACGGGCGCTGGGCGGCGGCGGCACGCGCCTTCTGGGCGGCGTCGCGGTAGAGGATGGCGGCCACCGTCTCGGGAGGGGCCACGCAGTAGATGGCGTTCTCCAGGGCCAGCACGCAATCGGCGATACCGAGGGCCAGGGCACCTCCCGACCCCCCCTCCGAGAGCACGCAGGAGATGACCGGGGTGCGGAGCCGCAGCAGTGTCAAGAGTGAATCGGCGATCGCCCATGCCTGCCCGCGCTCCTCCGCGCCCACGCCCGGTGCGGCGGCCGGGGTGTCCACCAGGCAGATGACGGGGAGCCCGAACTTCTCGGCGAGGCGCATCAACCGGGTGGCCTTGCGGTACCCCTCGGGGTGGGGCATCCCGAAGTTGTGGATGGCTCGGGAGGTGGCGTCGTTGCCCTTCTCCTGGCCGATCACCATCACCCAGACGTCGTCAGCGGGCGTGGCCCCCGACCCGCCCAGCTGCGCGGTCCCGCCGATCACGGCCCGGTCGTCGCCGAAGAGCCGGTCTCCGCGCAGCTCGGTGAAGTCGTGGAAGAGGGTCCTCAGCAGCTGGAGCGTGCGCGGGCGTCCCGGGTTGCGGGCCAGTTCGACCGCGGTGAAGGCCTGTCTCTCCCGCTCGGCGGTGGAGAGGGTGTCGGCGACCGACGGCCCCGGTCCGGCGGGGACGCGTTCACCGACGCCGGTGGCCGGCGCCTCTGGCGCGTGCAGCGCGTCGCCGCTGGAAGACGCCCGGAGAGTTCCCGCCGCCGTCGCTGCCACGACATCGCCGTCCGGCGCCTCCGCCGCGACTGCCGCCAGGCTCCGGAGATCGCGGTCGGCGCCCCCCGCCGTGAGCGCCCGGAGGAGGCCGGCGATCAGCTCCCGCAGCTCCCGCCGGTCGACGACCTGGTCCACCATGCCGTGGCTGAGCAGAAACTCGGCGGTCTGGAAACCCTCGGGCAGGGCCTCGTGGGCCGCCTGCTCGATGACCCGTCCCCCGGCGAAGCCGATCCGGGCGCCGGGCTCGGCCAGGATCACGTCGCCCTGGGCGGCGAAGGATGCGGTGACGCCCCCGAAGCAGGGGTCGGCGAGCACGGAGATGTAGGGGAGGCCCGCGTCGGCGACCGTGCTGACCCCGGCCGTGCAGCGGGCCATCTGAGCCAGCGAGGCGATCCCCTCCTGCATCCGGGCGCCGCCGCTGCTGGAGACGGCCACCAGCGCGCGGCGCTCGGCCACCGCCAGCTCGCAAGCCTGGGCAAACATCTCACCCGCCGCGGATCCCAGCGAACCGCCCAGGAAACCGAAGTCCATGCAGGCGAGGATGGCCGGAACGCCGCCGATGCTCGCCCGGGCGATCAGGAAGGCCTCGTCCAACCCGGTCTTCTGGCGGGCCTCGGCGACGCGCGCCGGGTATGGGCGCCCATCGTCGAAACCGAGCGGGTCGCGGTCGGCGAGCTGGATCTCGATCGGTTGGACGCTCCCCGGGTCGGCCAGCTGGGCGGCCCGCGCGGCGGCGGGCATCTGGCCGTGGTGCCCGCACCACGGGCAGACCCGGAGTGCCCCCTCGTACCTCTCCAGGACAAAGCGGCGGCCGCACCCCTTGCAGGCGACGCTTCCCGACCGGGCGACCGGCTTGAGCCGGGGACCGGGTGCCTGAAGTGGCCGCTCGCGGGGCGTCCCCGCAGCGGTGAAGCGTCCCAGCATCAGTCCGCGTTCCACTCCCAGGCGACGGCGCCCCACGTCGCGCCCGCGCCGAAGGCCGCCACCACCACCCTGTCGCCTCGCTTGAAGCGCCCCTGGGCAGCGGCGCCGGCCAGGGCGAGGGGGATCGAGGCGGAGCTGGTGTTGCCGGTATCCGTGATGTTGACCACCACTCGCTCCATCGGAATGCCCATCCGTTTTGCGGCGGCCTCGATGATGCGCTGATTGGCCTGGTGGGGGACGTAGTGGTCGATGCTGGCCGGGTCCCAGCCGGC
>JBEKGP010000004.1:0-86510 GCA_050012735.1 Candidatus Dormibacteria bacterium | reverse complement strand
CAGTCGAGCATGAAGCTGATCGTGCCGGTCGGCGCGATGACCGAGATCTGGGCGTTGCGGTAGCCGTGGCGCGCGCCCAGCTCGTGAGCCTCGTCCCAGGTGGCCCGGGCGGCCGCGAGCAGGTCGGCGTCGACGGTGGAGGAGGGGATGGCGTAGGCGGCCTCGCGGTGCTTGGCCATGACCCGGAGCATCGGCTGGCGGTTGACCGCGTAGCCGTCAAAGGTGCCCACCTCGCGGGCGATCCGGGCCGACTGGGCGTACCCCTCACCGGTGAGGATGGCGGTGAGGCAGGCGGCCAGATCACGGCCCTTCGGGGAGTCGTAGGGGATCCCCTTGGCCATCAGCAGAGCGCCCAGGTTGGCGTAGCCGAGCCCGAGCGGTCGGAACGCCTCGCTGTTCTTCCCGATCTTCTCGGTGGGATAGCTGGCTGGGCTGACCACCATCTCCTGCGCCGTGATGGTCAGCTGGACGGCGTGGCGGTAGTCGTCGATGGCGAAGCTGCCGTCTTCGTTGAGGAAGCGGAGCAGGTTGATCGACGCCAGGTTGCACGCCGAGTCGTCGAGAAACATGTATTCAGAGCACGGGTTGCTGGCGTTGATGCGCCCGCTGTTCGACGAGGTGTGCCAGTCGTTGATGGTGGTGTCGTACTGGATCCCGGGATCGCCGCACTGCCAGGCCGATTCGGCCATGAGGCGGAGCAGCTCGCGCGCCTTGATCGTCTTGAGGATGCGGCTCGGGTCGGTGATCGCCCGGAGCTGCCAGTCGCGATCCTCGTCAACCGCCCGCATGAACTCGTCAGTGACCCGCACCGAGTTGTTGGAGTTCTGGAAGAAGACGGAGCCGTAGGCCTCACCGGTGAAGGCACCGTCGTAGCCTGCGTCGATCAGAGCCCACGCCTTGCGCTCCTCGGTCACCTTGCAGGTGATGAAGCTCTCGACGTCGGGGTGGTCGGCGTTGAGGATGACCATCTTGGCCGCGCGGCGGGTGGTCCCGCCGGACTTGATCACCCCTGCGAAGGCATCGAAGCCCTTCATGAAGGAGACCGGACCGCTCGCCGTGCCACCGCCGGCCAGCTGCTCCTGGGAGGAGCGGATGGCGGAGAGGTTGGAACCGGTGCCGCTGCCCCCCTTGAAGAGCATCCCCTCGCTCTTGGCCAGGTTGAGGATGGACTCCATGGAGTCGTCGACACTTTGGATGAAGCACGCCGAGGCCTGGGGGGTCCTGCCGGGAACCCCGAGGTTGAACCACACCGGGCTGTTGAAGCTCATCTTCTGGTGGAGGATGAGGTGGCACAGCTCGTCGGAGAAGGCCTCGGCGTCGGCCTCGGTCGCGAAGTAGCCGCCCTCACGCCCCCAGCCGGTGATGGTGTCGACCACCCGGGAGATCATCTGGCGGACGCTCACCTCTCGCCGCGGCGTCCCCAGCGGGCCCCGGAAGTACTTGGAGACCACCACGTTGGTCGCCATCTGCGACCAGAAGGCGGGCACCTCGCAATCCTTCTGCTCGAAGACCAGCTCCCCCTTCTCGTTGGCGATGCTGGCCGTGCGCTGCTCCCAGCGCACCTCGTCGTAGGGGTGGATCCCGGCCGTGGTGAAGCGACGTTCGATGCGCAAGCCGCTGGTGCTCACCTCCAGCTTCGCCGTGCCGTTGCGGTGGGAGCCGCGCCGGCTCTCACTGCCCATCGCCGCCGGAGCAGCGGATGGGTCCGACGGCGGTGGGGAAGCGGAAGTGCTCACTGCGTGTTCCTCTTTGCTGAATTGTCTGGCGCGGCGATGGAACCCACGTCCACGAAGGACGGCTCCAGGCGGGCGGACCCGGCCACACCGAGTACTCTGTCCCCCACAGTATCCCACATGTTGGGGTCCGCCCGGGCTGGAGCCCCCACATCTTGGTACTGACTGTCCCCGGTGTCAAGGGGTCTTCTGGCGCCTCGTGGCCATCATGCGTCGTCGCCGAGGGTCTCGTGCTCACCCGCAGATCATGGCGCGATAGACCTCCGGAAGGTCGACCTGGACCATCCCCCTCCGGGCGCCGGACACCAGGAGGAACTCGCCGCGGGGGGCCCGTTCGAGCCGGCGCCGCTGGTCTTCGGTGAGACCGAAGGCACGGTCCATGGCCGCGACCTCCACGGCGCGGTGCCCTCCGCAGAGCACCACCGAGCAATTGCTGGCGACCACCGTCCCCTCCTCACTGCCGAGCAGGTCCTGGACGTTCTGGGTGGCCACCACCAGGGAGCTGCCGTGCTTCCGGGAGCGACGCGCGAGTTGTGAGAGGAGCCGGCGCAGGGCGGGGTGCGAGGTGAGCATCCCCACCTCATCGAGGATGATGTGGCGGCGCCGGGGCGCCCGCCGGACCAGCTCCCAGAGCAGCCGGCCCAGCAGCAGGGTGGTGACCGGGATCAGCTCCTCCCGGACCTCGCGATGCCCCACACCAACCAGCGGGCGGGTCCAGGCCGCCGCGGTGGGGCGATCGAGGAAGCCTGCCAGCCCGCCGTCCAGGAAGCGCCGCAGAACGTGGGACACCCGGGGCGCACTTCGGTCCAATTCGTCGAGGCACTGCCGCAACCGGGCGCGCTCACCGGCACCGCGGGCGGCGGCCTGAGCCGAGCGCGCCGCGGCTTCGACGGCAGCCCGTTCGAGCTCACTCATCCCCTCGCAGAGCATCGCGCAGACGTCGACGACCACCGCCGCAGCGTCGCCGTCCTCCCCCAGGTCAAAAGGATTGATCGCCGCCTCGGTGACGAGGTCGAGCCAGACCCCGCCGAGACGCTCGACCAGCCCTCGGTACTCGCCCTCGGGGTCGACCACGATGGCCTCCGCCCCGTGGCGGTGGGCCTCGATCAGCAACCCGCCGATCAGGAAGCTCTTGCCTTGCCCGGAGGCGGCGAAGATCCCGATGTTGGCGTTGGCGTGGTGGGCCTGGACGAAAGGATCGACGCTCACCGGGAGGCCACTGTCGACCATCCGACCGATCCGGTAGCCGTCCGGATCGTCGATGCAGGCCTGCAGCCAGGGGGCGCAACTGGCGGCGGCGCGGGACTCGACCAGCTTGCCGGGGCCGGGCGGCGGTCCGAGACCCCCTGCGGCGAGGACGCCGCCCAGGTGCTCGAAATGGCCGGGGCGGTACCCGCCGAGGCTGGCGCCGAAGCCGCCGCGCAGCTGGCCCCATGCGGTTTCCAGGCTGGCGGCATCGTCCCCCAGCGCGACCGCGGTGAGCCAGAGGTGGAGCGGGCGTCCGGTGTTGCGCGCCAGCCGATCGCGCAGGCGGCGCGCGGCCTCGAGGCCGGTCTCGACGGCGGCGTCGGGCACCAGTCCGCGATCGGCCTCCAGGAGCTGGTGCGCGCCGAGATGGCGCATCCGGCGGCTGAGCATCCCCGTCGCCAGCCGTCCGGAGGTCGGCGCGAGATGGACGGCGATGTCGCATTCCACCGGGGAGCGGATCAGCGCCGCCAGCCAGCCGGCGTCGACGGGGCCGCCGGGGAGGCGGTCGAGGACGGCCACACGTGCCAGGCGTTCCCCCACCCGGGCCTGCTGGGGCTGATCGGCCCAAGCGAGGCGGGGCAGGTCCAGGCCGGCGTCACGAAGATGCTCGCGCAGGTCGGCTCCCGCGAGCCGCCGGGCCGGGATGCCGGCCGCGGCCAGGCTGGTGATCACGGAGCCCAGCTCCCGTTCCAGGCCGGCGGGATCACGGTGGCGGATCGAGGCAGCCACCCGGCGATGAAGCGTCGGGGTTGCGGCCAGCCGCTCCCGCCAGTGGCGGTCGAGCGCGCTGGTCAGATCACCGGCATCCCCTTCGGGCCGCCCCGTGGCCAGCCGATGACGGCGCGCATGCACGGTCAGGACCAGCTCGGCGGAGAGACTGCGCAGCAGCCGCTCCAGGGCATCGACGGCCGCCTCCCGCCGCCATGGCTCGAAGGCGAGTAGGTCCACCTCGTCGCCGAGGACCACTCCGAGCAGGAGGCCGTCCGGGGTGACCACCCGGTCACCGTCGATGCGAACGCGCAGCCCCGCCGCGACGGATCGGGGTCGTGGCAAGGTGGCGCTAGCCGGCCCGGTGCCGGAGAAGTCGCCGCGCGGCGGGTGCCGTGGCCGGGTTGCGGGAGGCCAGGAACCGCGCGTCGACGGTCGCCGCCAGTGCTCGCAGGGCCGCCGCGGTCGCTCCGCGGCCCTCCAGGCCGACCAGGCGGTGGTCCATCTCGGCGCGTTCGAGTTCGAGGTCGTCGGGGATCTCCGCGACCACCGCGCCACCGAGGTCCAGCATCGCTTCGTCCAGGCTGGGCAGGCCGCAGGCCCGGTTGACCACGTAGCGGAGCCGGCGGCGCAGGCCGAGCCGGCGCAGCGCCTCCGTGCTCCGGTAGGCGTCGTGCACCCCACCCGCGGTTGGGGTGACGACCACGAAGATGTCGTGGGCGCTCCGCAGCGCCCACTGGGTGAGGGCGCTGAGGTCGCCGGCGACGTCCAGAACGATGGTGTCGCAGCCCCGCCTCTCCAGGTCGTCGACGGCGGCGGAGAGGCGGTGGACGACGTCCGTCTGATCGCAGCAGCCGGCCGGGAGCAACCGGGCGGGCCCGGGGAGCACCAGCAGACCGCTCCGGTGGACGGACAGGAGCCTCGTGACCTCCGGTTCCACGGGACCGGATTCCTCCAGGCCCCACTCGGTCGGAGCGGGCACCCCGAGACGAATGGCGGCGCGAGGGCTGGTCAGATCGAGGGCCACCAGGGCGACGCGGGGCGGGACCAGCATCCCCCAGGCGTTCCCCCGGCCTGACTGGCCCGCCAGGAGCCCCGCCACCTCGACGGCCAGGGTCGTCCGCCCGGAACCGCCGCTCAGCGAGAAGAAGGTCAGACGGCGGGTGACCCGGGGAGCCGGAGGGCCCGTGCCCACCCACCCCGGGTCCGCGCCGCTCGACGACCCGGTCCCGCTCGCCGCTCCCGCTCCGAGACCTCGTGCTGGCACCTCAAGCAGTGCCGCGTCGGCGACACCTAGCATCGAGAGGGGACGATTCCCAGCCGGGGCAGCCTCGGCTTCGCGCTCCGCCGACGGGGTGAGCGGCTCCGGGAGGAGCACGAGGGGCACGCGACGGGACGTCTCCACCTGGTCTCCGCTGTCCCATCGCAGCCGGGCGGGGGAGGGCCGGAATCGGTCTTCCCGGTCGAGGATCGGAGGCACCTGCCGGCGGGTGGGACCGGGTGTCCCCTCCGTGCCCGGCAGGTCGGGTGCCTGGACCACGACGAGGAGACCACGACGTGGCCGGGTCCAGAAGCGCGCCGCCGCGGCGGCCCAAGAGATCAGCGTCCGTCCCTCGCGCCGTACCAGCCCCAGGGTCAACCCGGCGCTTGCCGCGACCAGCGCGAGCGGGACGGCCACGAGGCGGGGGAGGGGGGAGTGGAGAGCGAGGTAGGCGAGGACGGCGCCCGCCGCCACGGTTCCCAGCTGGATCGGCGTGAGCCCCCACGCCAGTGGCTCCGAGGTATCGAAGCCATCGGCGAAATCGATCTCGGCCACGACCCGTCCTCCTACCTCGCGCCTCCTTCCCGCAGCCCCCCAGCCCTCTCGGAGCGACGACCCAGAAGCTAAACGGGGTGGACGGACAACGGCCGGACATCGGGGGCGCGCCCAGCCGCGGGCCCCACCTCCGGAGCGACCCCGTCAGAGATCTCGGAGGGGGGCGGAGCTACCTGGCGGTAGCAGGTGGCGATGGCGAGGGCCGCGGCGCCGATCAGCACCCAGGGTGTCAGGACCCCCCATGGTCTGGCGGCATTGCTGGCGATGTCCACGAAGGCCGCCACGCTGATGGCGATCCAGGCTGCCACGACCCCGGCACCCAGGCGGCCGGCACCACCGGGCCGCGCCGCGAGCGCCGTGAGGGACCACGCCGCCGCCGGGACGAGCAGGGCGAGGTCGTCCCAGTAGGCGTGCGGCGAGGCGAGCAGGGAGAGCACGACCGCTCCCGCGAGGGCCGCCTCCAGCCGCACCGGCCGGTTCCTGGCCGCGGAGCCGAGGGCCGCGGCGAGGCCCATGGCGACCAGGGACCCCACCGCCGCCAGGACGTGGGACGCGGCGCCGTTGCCCGCGATCGAACCGGGGATCCCGACCAGGCTGACCATGTTGGCGAGCTGCCAGCGCGTCGTGGAGTGGATCGCGGCGCCGACGAAACCGGCGATCCCGGCCGGACCAGCCACCAGGAGGGAGAGCAGCAGGGAGGCGACCACCCCGCCGGCCGCGCCCAGCAGCAGGCGACGGTCGCGCATCCCGATCACGAAGGCGGCGAGCCCGAGCGCGAGGTGCGGCTTGGCGATCAGGGCGGTCACCGCCAGGATGGCGCCGGCGGTCGCCGGCCGTCTTCCGCGCAGGCAGGCGTACGTGATGGCGAGGCCCAGGGCGGAGAGCCCGTCCCACTGACCGAGGAGGAGGGTGGCCAAGGTGCCGAGGCAGGCGAGCGCGCCCAGCCCGACCGCGAACAGGGTCAGCGGTGGCAGGGTCCGCCGGCCGGGGGCGGCGCGGATGGCAACCATCACGGCGCCCACCAGCAGGGCCAATTGGAGGAGCGACCAGATCCGGTACGCGGCCTGGAGGCTGAGCAGGCTGACGGGGAGCGCGACCGCCGCTGCGAGCGGCGCGTTGACGAAGGGGAGGTTGCCCTCCCGATCGGGTGCGATCAGGGAGGCGTGCAGAGGAGCCTGCAGTGCCTCGTCGTACATCGAGGCCCCGTGGCCCTCACGGAGCAGGGTCGCCCCGACGTAGGTGGAGGTGAAGTCGCTGCGGCCGATCTGCAAGGCTCCGACGCCCAGCCAAAGGAAGAGGTAGGCGACCACCATGGCCCCACAGAGGGTGGCCGCCACGAGCGGTCCGGATCGCTTGCTCCTCACGGAGCCCGAGGATACGAGGCCGAGGCGAGCCGTCTCACCGCATTGCGCGAACCTTGACGGCCCGGTGACGGCCATCACAGCTTCGTTACAGGGTGGAGAGAAAGGGGCTCGGCCGAGCCGGTGGCCGGCGGGGCCTCCGAGAATCCGCGGAGTGCCGCCGGCCGATCTCTTCCGCGCGCTTCCCGTGATCCTCCTTCTCGGAGCCGTCCCCGGATTGGCGCTGGCGACCCTGATCGCCCCCCGTCTCTCCTGGCCTGAGCGCCTGGCGGCCGCACCGGGCCTGTCGGTGGGTTGCATCGGAGTCATCGGGCTCGTCCTCCATCTCCTCGGCCTGCCCTTCTATCCGCCCACCGCCATTCCGATCCTGGTCGTGCTCCTCGGAGCTGCGATCGGCCGCCAGCTCATGGGCGGGGGGCGTGGGAAGCCCGTCTCCGGAGCGGGCTGGGCGGTGGTGGCGGTTGCCCTGGCCAGCGGAGCGGTGCTGGTCGGCATCGCCACGGCCGCGGTGAGCGGCGATGTGCTTCCGCCGGCCAACGACCCGTCTCTCCACGGCGCCGTCGCCGCGACCATCGTTCAGGACCGTGACGTCCTCCCCGTGGTGCCAATCCCCGCGGACGGATCTGGTTTCGTGCGCACCCAGGCGGCCTTCGAGGCCACCGACGCCCTCGCCTCCGAGCTCGGAGCCGGCGGTCCCGCGCAGGTCATGCTTCCCCTGGCCCTCGTCAGTCTCCTGGCTCTGCCACTCGGCGTCGCCGTGCTTGCGCATCACGTCACCCAGGATCGGCGCGTGGCGGCGGTTGCGGCCCTGCTCAGCCTCGGTCTGATCTTTCCGGCCTGGCCCGTCGGCTACGGTGACTACCCCTATCTCGTCGACTCCACGCTGGTCGTGCCTCTGGTCCTGGCCGCATCCCGCTGCCTGCAAGGGAAGGCGATGGGCAGCAGCGCGGTGATGGTGGGCGCTGCCGTCCTGGCCATGTGGTCCATCCATGGTCTGGAGATACCGACCGCGATTGCCGTCGGAGCATTCCTCTGGCTCTCGATCCTGGTGAGTCGCAGGCGAGCAGCGTTCGGTGGCGCCGCCATTGCGCTCACGTCAGTTGTGATTGCAGTGGGCGCCGGCTACGTCCTGACCCGCGCGCCCTCCCTCCCGCTGGCTCATCTCTCCTCTCGGTCCGTGCCCAACGAGGCGGTGACCTACATCGCCGGGCAGCGCAACGCGGGTGTTGGGGCTCTCACGCCCTTCATCAATCTGGACCTCTCGCTCATCGGCGGGATCCTCCTGTGCGCTGGCGCCGTCACCGTGGTGATGACGCGGCGCTGGCGCTGGCTGCTCGGTTCGCTGGCGATTCCCGCGATCTGTGTCGCGGACGTCGCCGGTCCGCAGTGGCTCCATCCCCTCTGGGTGAGGCTCTATCCGTGGACGGACCTGGACAGGCTGTACGGGCTCGAGTACTTCGTCGTTCCCGTGATCGCGGCCATCGGAACCGTGGGGCTGGTGGACCTGCTTTCCCGCCGCGCCGCCCGGCGCGGGCCGGAACGCTCCCGGGGCATGTCCGTCTGGTCTGCCGCTGCGATGGGCGTCCTCGCGGTCGGCGGGCTGGTCCTCGGTGCGTCCCGCACCTCCGACATGCTCTCCGCGATACTCGCCATGTCGCCGCGCGTCCCTGCCCAGGACGTGACCGTGATCGATGAGCTCGCGGCCAAGCTTCCACCGGCCTCGCTCGTCCTCAACGACGGGGTGGCGGACTCCGGGCAGTGGATCACGGCATTGACCGATGACGTGGAGGTCGAGCCCCGCGGCTATGCCGAATCCTTCCCCAACGACTGGCGGCTGGTGGCCCTGGCGGGGGCGTGCTCCGATCCCTCGGGCGCTCGGGCCGCTCTGAGCGGCGTCCGGGCCGTCTTCGTCGGCTCCGAAGCAGGGGCGATCGGCCCCCACCACTGGAATCCGGCATGCATCGCGGCGATCCCGGGGCTGCGCCTCGTGGCCGGGTCAACCTCCGGAGCCGCGGGATTCCTTGTCACCGGCTGAGGACGGGGACAAGGGGCACGGAAGTGACATGTAACGATCCGGTTCGTGAGGCCTCGGCGGTCCCAGCCTCAGAGAACAATCCCTTGGGGTTGCAGACCTCACCTCGCCCAGCAGGCATGCCCCTAGGGAGTCATTCAGCAGCGATGAGCTCCACGCCGGCCGCCCGGCCGCTGATCAGCGTGATCATCCCCTGCCACAACTACGGCCGGTACCTCGAAGCGGCCTTTGACAGCGTCCAGCGGCAGACGCGCGGGGCCGATGAGATCGTCATCATCGACGACGGCAGCGACGACGACACCCCGGACGTCATCGCGCGACTCCGCCTTCGCCGGCCGGATCTCATCGCCGTCCGGCGCACCCCGGCTCGGGGGACCTGCGTCACCATGAACGACGGTGTGCAACTGAGCTCTGGTGATCTCATCCTTGCCCTCTCTGCCGATGATCGGCTTTCGGACCGTTACCTGGAGCTGACCGAGCGCGCCTTGCTGGACGATCCGGGCGCCGATTTCGCCTACACCGCCCTGCAGTGCTTCGGAACCAGCGACCGCTGGATCGAGGTCGCCGATTGGGACGCCCGGGCACTCTGCCAGGACAACTACGTGCATGGCACCAGCGTGTTCCGGCGTTCTCTGCACCAGCGATTGGGCGGCTTTCGCGTTGACTTCAATCGGATCGGCCTGGAGGACTGGGAATTCTGGGTCCACGCCGTCGCCGTTGGGCGACGAGGGGTGCCCGTCTCTGGCTGCTGGCTCAACTACAGACGTCACGGAGCCTCCCGCAACCATCTGCGCCTGACGACGCTGGTCTGGGCGCATGTGAAGGTCTGGTGGCTTCATCGAACCAGCGTCCGGGCCACGGACGTGGTCGTCTGGCTGGTTCGCCCGGTCTGGAAGCGGTTGCGGCCGAGACTCCCGGGGGGCGCGAGGCGTGGCGGTGCCGGGGCGGGACGGCGGGTGGCGCAAGACCGCGCCGCGCACCGGCCGGAGCCCCACCACGTGTCGCCTGCAACGGGCGAGAGCGCGGCGGAGCGTCGTACCGACATGAGTGCACCCGAGCAACGCGGAGCGGACTCGTCGAAGGGGGCGAACCGGGGATGAGCTGGCCGGGGGCGTGAGATGGCGGTGGTGACCGGCGGCTCCGGACCGAACGCACCGGTTGCGGAGGGATGGCGGTCAAGATCCGCCGGCCTCGCCCTCGGTCGGGCGGGCACTTTGGTGCTCCAGGCCGCACAACTTGCCCTGGTGGCACGGCTCCTCAGCCCGACAGAATTCGGAAGCTGGGCGGCGGCGACCGCGCTGGTGATGGTGGCCTCGGCGCTCGCCGATTGCGGCCTTGGGCCGATTTCCGTGCTGTACCTGGCCTCGCCCGACGCGTCGGTGGACGATGTGGTTGCCGCCAATGCGGTGGCCATGGTGGGCGCCACCCTGCTCACCTGCGCCGCATCCACCATCTTCGGCTGGCGGGTGGCGGTGGCGACGCTTTCCCTGGTTCCCTGGTTGGTGCTCGTCCGCATCCAGGGACCTTCGATGTCCGTGCTACAGCAGAGGTTTCGCTTCCGGCGGACGGTCGTCGGTGACGCGCTCGGCACGGCCGTGCAGACGGCCCTGCTCGGCGCCCTGCTGTTCCTGGCTGGAACCAGTGGCGAGACCACGCGAGTGTTGCTGACCGGCGCTTGCCTGGTGATCGGCGCCGCCGTCGAGCTGAAGGTGGTGCTGGTCACCCGCATCTGGCCGACCCGTGCGAGCCTGCGCGGTCGAGGCTGGGCCCGGCTGCTGCGTTCCGCAGCGTCCCTCGGCGTGGTCAACGGCGTGTCGATGCTCCACTCGAAGGTGGATCAGCTCCTTCTTGCCCTTCTGGTGAGCCGAGCCACGCTCGGTGGATATGCGGTCGCGTATCGCGTGATAGACGCCGGAGTCGCGCTGGCTTCGGTCGCCAGCCGAGCGGGTTTCAGCGTGTTGGCAAATCGAGGCGAGGACCGAGCCCGGGTGGTGCGCGGCATGATCCGGATGTGGGCGCTCATCGGGATGGCGGCGGGGCTGTGTGTGTGGGTGACGGCCCCCGTCCTCATGCCCCTGGTTGGAGGCTCCGGGTACCCTGAGGCACCGCAGCTGCTGCGGATCCTGGCGCCCATCGTGGCAGTTGCCGCCATCAACAATGCCGCTGCACAGGCGGTGATCGCGGATCGATCCATCCTCCCACTGCTCCGCATCAGCATCGCGGGGCTGGTCGCCAACGCCACTTTGTGCGTCACCCTCATCCCCAGGTTCGGCGCGCCGGGCGCCGGCGTCGCCTCACTGGTGACGGAATCACTGGGCATGCTCATTGTGGTGGGAATGGCGCGAAAGATCCGCCTCCGCGATGAGGCCGCGGACCCACGGCGTCGCAATCCCGTCAGCACGGTGTCGCCTCCCGATCACCGGCATCCGGCTGACCGTTGCTAGGGTCAGGATTGTGACGCAGGGCCCTCTCACGCTCAGCGTGGACGCCGCGCGCCGCCGGGGCATGTCGATCCGCGAGCGGCGGTGGCTCCTCATGGGCTTCGACGCCCTTGCGGTGTCGCTCGCATTCGTGGTCGCCTTCAACCTTCGGACCTCCGAGGTCCGCCACGCGGGCTTCTATGTGCCGCGGCTCGGCACCGTCATCGCGCTCGGATTGTGGGTGGTCTCGGCCACCGTCGTGGACGCCTGGAATGTGCGCGTGGCCTTTTCAATGCGCCTGACCATGCCGCGAGTATCCACCGCGATCGGTCTGTCCCTGGTGGGTCTTCTGGTGGTGTTCCTGGTGGTGCCCTACCAGATCAGCCGTCCGACCCTGATCCTCTGGGCACCGCTGGCATGGATCCTGGTCATGGGCGATCGCCTTCTCTACCGCCGGGTGGCGGCTGCATCTTCGCCCGCGACCCGCATCGCTCTGGTCGCCAACCGGGACGCCATGACCCGGGTGTGGCCGGAGGTGAAGGACCACATCCGTGGCCTCTACCAGGTTGTTGCCCTGGTGAATCCCGCCCGGGAGGACTGCCCCCAGAAGCTGCGTGACGCCGTCCAGCAACGCAACGTCGGAGAGGTGATCCTGGGCCTCCGTGACGACATCGACCGCACTCTCTTCCAGGCCCTTCTGGCGTGCCATGACGCGGGCATCAGGGTGAGGTCGCTGGCCGATCTCTACGAGGAGCTCACCGGACGCCTGCTCCTGGATCAGCTAGGCCACACCTGGCTCTTCGGGCTCCCCATGCGAGGTCAGACGTCGCACATCTACGCTGCGATCAAACGCACTCTCGACATCGCGCTGGCCGTTCCGGCCCTGGTTCTTCTCGGGGTGCTCATCCTCCCCCTCGCGCCCGTCATCAAGCTCGACGGTGGTCCAGTCTTCCACCGGCAGACCCGGATTGGGAAGCACGGCGGTTCGTTCACCGTGGTGAAGCTGCGGACCATGCGCCACCGTCCTGACGGAGCGATGACCTGGACCGAGGCGGGTGACCAGCGGGTGACCCCGGTCGGACGGCTGCTCCGGCCTCTCCACCTCGATGAGCTCCCTCAGGCCTGGGCAATCCTCCGCGGCCAGATGTCCCTGATCGGGCCGCGTCCCGAGCAGCCCCAGTATGTCAACCAGCTTCGCTCGGAGATCGACTTCTACAACACGCGACTCACCGTCCGCCCGGGGCTCACCGGATGGGCGCAGGTCAACTGCGGGTACGGGAGCAGTGTCGACGACACTCGCGTGAAGCTGAGCTATGACCTCTATTACGTCAAGCACCAGTCGCTCAGCCTCGACCTGATCATTCTGGCCCGGACGGTGATGGCGGTCCTCTCTCTGAGCGGGAGATGAAGGTGGCGGGGCTCTCGCTCAGCGTGAGATGACAATTCGTCGCGTGGCTGGCCGGCGATCGCATCGCCCTCCCGAGGCGCCCGACGAAACGGACGGCGTGGTCGCGGTGGTGGTCACCTACTGCAGTGGACGCGACATCGGAGCCTGCATCGCATCACTGGCCGCGGAGCTCCGCTCGTCCGACCGCCTGGTGGTGATCGACAATGCGAGCCCTGACGGCTCATCTCTGGCGGTGGGCCAGATCCTCAGGGCCCAAGAAGGTCTTCCCGAGTGGCGGTACATGATCTCGCCCACCAACCAGGGCTTCGGCCGGGCGTGCAACGCGGCCGCTGCGGTTTGGCCGGGGCGCCACGTCCTGCTGCTGAATCCGGACGCGATGCTGACACCGAACGCGCTCAACACGCTGCGACAGACGCTGGTCTCCAACCCGCGCTTCGGCGCGGTCGGGCCACGCATCGTGCGGCTCGATGGGTCAGCCGAGCCGGGGGCGCGGCGATCCCTACCTGACCCCCGCGTGGCATTCGGACGACTCTCGCGGCTGGACCGCGTCTCTCCGGAGCGCTTCGGTGCCTACAACCGGCTGGGGGAGGACCCGCTCGTTGCCGCCGACATCGATGCGGGATCCGGCTGTTGCGTGCTGATCCGACGGGAGGCGTGGGACGAGATCGGGGGCTTCGACCCGCGCTTCTTCATGTACGGGGAGGACCTCGACCTGTTCTGCCGGCTGGGCGAGGCCGGCTGGGTGGTGCGCTACCAGCCGGCGGCCCTGGTCCGGCACCGCAAGGCGGCAAGCACCGAGGGGCGCCGGGCCCGCATGACCGTCGAATTCCATTGGGCGATGTGGCAGTACTACCGCAAGCACCACATGCACGGCCGCGACGCACTGGTGGCCCCGTTGGTGGTGCTGGGCCTCGCAACGCGGACCGCCGTGCAGCTCGCCGGTTCCTGGGCGGGCATGCTGACCCGGCGCCAGGACGGTGGCGATGCGACCACTGAGGCGCGAGCAACCCCGTCCCCGGAAGCGCGCGACTCCTCCGATATCAGGGTGACCGCCATCGTCGTCAACTGGAATGGCCGCCAGTGGCTTCCGCGGACCCTGGCCACGCTGCGCGCCCAGACCGGGGTCAACCTCAACATCGTGGTCGTCGACAATGCCTCCACCGACGACTCGGTGAGCTACCTGAGATCCTGTCTCTCCGACGGGACGGTAGTGACCAGCAAGGTGAACATCGGCTTCGCCGGGGGGATGAATCTCGGTCTCGTCCACTCGTCGGGCGCCTACGTGCTGGCGCTCAACCCCGATGTCGAGCTGGATCCGGCCTACCTCCGCACCCTGGTTCACGAGCTGGAGGCACGGCCCGGGGTGGCGGCCGCCACCGGCGTGCTCCTCAGGCCACCTCGTGCCGGCGGGCCGGCTACCGTGGACAGCCTCGGGCACAGGATGCTGGCGGGATGCTGGCCCGAGAACATTGGCGAGGGGGAGCCGGCGCCGGCGCTTCGTCCGGGAACCTCCGAGGTGTTCGGTATCTGCGCCGCTGCCGGCCTCTACCGGCGTCGCGCTCTCGAGGACGTGAGCCTCCCGTCCGGCGTCTTCTGCGCGCCCTACTTCGCCTACCTGGAGGACGTCGACCTCGACATGAGGCTGCGGGCGCGGGGATGGTCCGCCATCCTGGTAGCCGAGGCGGTCGCGTACCACCGGCGAAGCGGCACCGGTGCTCGAGACCGAAGCTTCGTGCGGCGCCACATCGTCAAGAACAGCATCCTCCTGCCGGTCAGGACCTATCCCGCCCGCTGGATGCTCCGTGAGCTTCCCCTGCTCATCGCGATCCGGTTGGGTGTCGTCGTCCAGTACTCGGTGGCGTCGCCCTCCGCGATCATGGGTCTCGCCGACGCGTGTGGCGAGCTGCCACGGTCGCTTCGGGAGCGGCGGATCATCCTTGGCACCGCAACCGTCTCGTGGAGATCGCAACGGCGGTGGATCGGGCCGTTCCCGTGGCGCGCCCGGTTGCGGAGGTTCCTGTACAAGGTGCGCCGGCGCGCCGTGTGACCCCTGACGCGCCACCGTCAGGCGCTGGCGCTACACGTGGGCGCCCTGACCCCCGGTGATCCGCTCCGCGAAGCCCGATATCGCCTTGGCCACCTCGGCGGGCCGTTGCACCGGAAGATCGTGCCCACCGTCCACCCACGCCACCTGCGCGCGCGAGCCGAGCACATCCTGGGCCCGCTGCAGGGCCCGTGCCTTCTCCTCGGTGGGCCAGGGGCCGCCGAGGGCCGGCACGAAGAGCACCGGACACTCGAGCCTCGACATCAGGTCAAAGGAGTCCAGCTCGTACAGGTGACGGGCGATCTCCATGTGCTGGGTCATCGGCAACCGGGGCCGCACCGTGCCGTCCCCCACCGCCTCGAAGTTGCCGAGCAGGATCTCCGCGGCCACCGCGGGATCCCCGCCCTTCGCGAGCGGCCCGCTATTGGCCCACTCCCGCACCGCGTCATCGGTGAGCCCCGAGATCCGGGGCGGGCGGAGGCGCTCCTCGGCCTCGGCCCAGGTCGGGAGGTGCTCCCGCATCGATCCGGCGCCGCCGTCGACACAGACGCAGCCGAGGACCCGTTCGGGGAGGGCGGCCGCGAACCAGAGAGCGACCGACGCCCCCCAGCTGTGGCCGGCCACGATCACTCGCTCCAGGCCCGCCGCATCGCAAAGGCCGCGCAGGTCCTCGACCACTTCCGCGAAGGAATAGCCCGTCTCGGGCCGGTCCGAGCGGCCGTGGCCGCGCAGATCCGGAGCCAGCACCCGCCACCGGGGGCTGAGCCGCGCCGCCACCAGGTCCCACCAGCGGGCGTTGCTCGCCAGCCCGTGGAGGGCGAGGATGGGCGGGCTGCCGCCCGGGTGTTCGCGCACCGAGAGGTGCTGGGTGCCGCAGTCGACCAGGTACTCGCGCACGCCGGCCATTCTGGCATCCACGCGCTTTTCGGGGCCGACGCGGAGTGCGGGAGGCGGCTACCCGTAGATGGTGACGGCGCCGGAGCCGGGGACCATGCCCGGCGCGAAGGCGCGCATGTCATTCGCCATCGCCTGGGCCGGCGCTCCCGCCGGCGCATAGAAGATCACCGCCGTGGCGTCCTGGTTGGCCCCCGCCCCGATCTTCCAGGCCGCCACCTTGACGTATCCCTGGGGGACCAGGAAGTCGAAGGTCGGCGAGTAGAGGGCCACGGCAGCCACCTGGTCCTCCCGGGCGAGCACCGTCGTGTGCGCGGAGTTGTACTCGCCGTCGTACTGGAGGCGCAGCACCGAGACACTGGCCAGTGCCCAGGCATCGAGGAGGCCGCCCCGGTGCTCCCAGGTCACCCGCCCGATGTCGTTGACCATCACCGTCCGGCCGTCGTAGTAGCGGGCCAGGAAGCCGGCCATCTGCTGCTGCACCTGGGTCTGGATGAGCGCCGACTCGGGGGCGTAGACCATGTAGTCGAACTTGCCGACCGGCAACACCACCAGCACCAGCACCAGCGCCAGCACCAGGTGCTCGCGGACCGGTGCCCATTCGATCCGCGGGAGCGTGCGGAGGGTGAGCCAGATACCGACGATCACCAGGTACGCCTGGTAGCGGTCGTCCCATCCGAACTGGCCGTAGCTGGCGTGGAGGAGGGTCCCGATGACCCAGGCCGTCCAGAGGGGCCGCAGCACCGGGCCCCGAACCGCCATGACGATCCCGAAGCCGAGGAGGACGATCAGGAAGGGGTCGAGACCCAGGTTGGAGCTGATCGCCGACCAGGTCGGCACCAGCGTCTGCAGCAGGCTCTGGTGTCCCAGCAGGGCGGTCTTCTCGACGATCGAGTTGGGAAAGAAGAAGGCGCCGTGGGCGAGGTCCACCACCCCCATGACGACGATCGGGACCGCGGCCGCCGCTGTTCCCGCCGCTGCCGCTCCGATGCGCGGCCACAGCCCGGGGTCGGGTCGCCGCAGCCGGGCTGTCGACCAGAGGGGCGGGACCACCAGGGCGAGGGCGCAGCCAGTGCTCAGGAAGAGGGTCTCGAATCGGATGGCGCCGCCGAGGAGGCTGAAGAGGGCATACAGGAGTACCCGGCGAGCGTTGACACCGTCCCGGATCAGCCATTCGAAGGCGATCAGCAGTCCGAGGATCAGTGCCGTCTGAACGGTGTGCTCCATGCCGAGGACGATCAGCTCGGGCAGGAAGAGCACGCTCGGCAGCAGCATCACCGCCAGGTAGCGCACCGGCGAGTTGCTGCCCCGGCGAAGCACCACCAGCTCCTGGCGGCTCGTCACCAGCCACACCACGACCAGCGCCGCCAGGCCGTTGATGATGAAGGGGAGCCACTCCGTCACCGCCGGCACGACCTTGATCAGAGCGGCCAGGAGCAGGATCCAGCCCGGCGACGAGTCCGCCGACTCCCAGTCTCCGGGAACCACCCCCCAGGTTCCCGTGGTCGCGAAGGTCCGCGCCATCGAGAGATGGATGTAGGCGTCGTCGATGATGTACGTGAGGGTGCCGCGCGTCAGCACGACGATCGCGACCATCAGAGCGGCGGTGACGATCGCGAGGCCCGCGCAGGCCACCCAGAAGGTGCGACGCCGGTCGATCTCCTCCGGGGGGACCGCCAGCGCAGACGTGATTGCCATGACCTCGCAGTGCAAGTCGCAGCGCGGCCACCTGGTGGGCCGGCGTGTCCCCGTTATTACCATCCGCCGAGGCCCCGTCCCGCCCATCGTGACCGAATCGAGATACCACCTTGGCGAGTCGGTTGCCCGGGAGCCCGGCGGGGACATCTGTCCGCCCCTCGGGTAGGCTAGTGGGGATGCCCAGACCTGACCGTGTGCCCCTCCTGGAATGGACGGACGACCCGGCGGCCAACTGCCTGATCGCCGAGAACCCACTCGCGCTGCTGATCGGCTTCTGCCTCGACCAGCAGTTCCCCATCGAGCAGGCGTTCCTCGGGCCGCTGCGGATGCGCGAGCGGCTCGGCACCCTCGACCCCGGGTGCCTGGCCGCCACCGACCCTGAGGTGTTAGCCGTCGTCTTTCGCACCCCGCCGGCGATTCACCGCTTTCCTCGCAGCATGGCCGAGCGCGCCCAGGGCATCTGTCGCATCGTCGCGGAGACGTACGGCGGCGATGCCTCCCGTCTCTGGCGGGAGGCCGGCACGGCGGCGGAGCTCCACCGGCGGCTCGCGGCACTCCCGGGCTTCGGCCAGCTCAAGGCGCGCGTCGTCACCGGTGTCCTCGCTCGCCATTTCGGGGTGAAGCCGCCCGGCTGGGAGGAGGTGGCCCCGGATTTCCCCACCCTCGCCGACGTCAGCACCGCGGATGAGCGTCGCGCGTACCAGGCCGCCAAGCGGGCGCACAAGGCGGCGATGCGCGCCGAGGGCGCCCAGCAGCCTCCGCGCCGCGCTCCGTCACGTGCGGTTCCCGGCCCGGCCGGGTCGTCAGCCGCCGCGCCCGGAAGGGCGCGAGCCCGGCGCTCCCCGGCGGCACGGCCATGACCGAGACCAGGCCAGCCATCGTCGAGGTCATCGAGGACGGCGACGTCCGGATCGTCCGGGTCGGTCCCATGGGCCCCTACGGCAACAACGCCTACATCGTCCGCGACACCTCCGCGCATGCCGGCCTCCTGGTCGACATGCCGCTGGAGGAGGGCCCACTCCTGGAGGCCATCGCCGCCGAGGGGGGCGTCCAGACGGTGGTCGCCAGCCATTGGCACCTGGACCACTGGGAGACCTACGACGCGGTCCGCGTCGCGACCGGTGCCCCCGTCCTGGTCGGCGACGCCGAGATCAACATCCCCGAGGAGCGGATCGACGGCCGGCTCGCCGACGGCCAGGAGCTCCGGGTCGGAGGCATCCGGATCGATGTCCTCCACACCCCCGGCCACACCCCGGGCAGCATCTCGCTGCGCGTGGGCGGGGCGGTGATCACCGGAGACACCCTCTTCAACGGCGGCCCGGGACGGACCTTCGCCACCGGTGACCTGGAGACGATCCTGGTCTCGATCGACGCCCGGCTCCTGCCCCTTCCGGCCGGCACCATCGTGCTGCCCGGCCACGGCCGGACCACCACCATCGCCGAGGCCAAAGCGGGGCGCGACGGCTACCGGCGGCATCCCAAGCCGGCCGGTTTCTCCGGTGACGTGGAGTGGGGCCGCTGAGGCGCTGCCGGCGCCGTACCCGCACGGGGAGTCGAACCCCGGTTGCCACCTTGAAAGGGTGAGGTCCTGACCGCTAGACGATGCGGGCGCTGCCGAGATGGTAGGGGTCCCCACGCCGCAGGCGGCGCGGGGCCTTCCCCACGCGGCAGGCCGCGTGGGGACCCCTCTTCTTCTCACTGGGGCTCGCCGCCCCTCGGCGGCGCGGCTCAGCCGCGCTCGCCTCACCCCGCCACGGCAGCACCCGCGACGGCCGACCTCAGGCCACGAACTGGCCGGTCGCCATCAGGGTGGCCAGGAAGCCCATCCAGCCCGCCGCTACCGCGATCAGCACCGGGCGCGACTGCGGGTGGCGCCGGGTGATGTCCGCAAGGGCGAGGTAGATCGGCACCACCGTCATCTCGTACCGGGGCACGCTCAGCCAGTAGATGAGGGAGGTGGACATCAGCCACGCGATCGCGGCGAAGACCGTGAGCGCGGGTGCCACCGTCCGCCAGTGCCAGGCCAGCCAGAGGACTGCGATGAGCCCCGCGACGCCGAAGAGCAGCTCCATCCCGAAGACGAAGCTGTTCCCGTTGTCGCCGCCCACGAACGACTGGAAGGTGGCTCGCGCTCCATCCCACGGCCAGGCGAAGATTCGGTTGAAGGAGGCCGACCGCTCCACCTGGAGGTAGACGAGCGGGTTGCCGGTGGCGAGCCACCCGTAGGCCACGAAGAGGAGCGGGGCGAGGGGGGTAGCGAGAATGGCGATCAGGCCGCGTCCAGGCCGGCCGCGCCGGCGGATCAAATGGTCGACGATGAGCGCCGGGATCAGGGCGACACCGGTGACGCGCACCAGCATGGCGATGGCCGCGGCGATGGAGGCGCGCCCGTCCTTGCCGCGCCGCATGTAGTAGAGCGAGGCGGTGGCGGCGGCGAGGAAGGTGCTCTCCGAGAAGACCGCGGTGAGGTAGACCGCGTAGGGGAAGACGGCGAGCGCCCAGCAGGCGAAACGCGCCGACGCCTCGTCGCCCCGCTCCAGCAGGATCAGCTTGGCCAGGAACAGCAGGCCGATCAGCTCTGCGGCGCCGCTCACCACGATGCCGGCGAG
The DNA here is from genome assembly GCA_050012735.1 of Candidatus Dormibacteria bacterium. Classification (GTDB taxonomy): domain Bacteria; phylum Chloroflexota; class Dormibacteria; order Aeolococcales; family Aeolococcaceae; genus Changshengia. Next base: position 66,539 of record JBEKGP010000004.1, on the reverse strand, counting down.
GATGGTGTTGGGCACCACGAAGGCGGCGATGTGGACGAGCAGCGGGTAGCCGGGGAAGTACGCCCAGAGGTGGCCGGCGGCGCCGACCGTCAGGTTGAGCGGCCCGCTCGGATAGCCCCCCTGGGCGATCTCCGCGAAGGAGGCCCCATCCCAGAGGGCGAAGGGTTGGAGGAGCGCCGACCCGGAGGGCACGCCCGCCCCGGGGCCGCGAACCCACGTTGTCAGCATCGGCACCAGCAGCCCGATCAGCTTGCTGGCGACGAAGGGGGGAAGGGCGACGCGCAGCACGCGGGCCTGTCGCGTGGCGCTCCTCCGAGCGGCGGCAAATGGGGAGGCCATGGCCGGCGAGTCTATCCGCCGGCCCGAGGCGGCGCTTGCCGCATCACGCGCGGCGCATTGCTGGCAGGATGGGGCCCTCATGCCTCTGATCACCGAGCGGAGCCGGCACCTGCTGCGCCTGGCCGCCGTCTGCCTGCTGCTCGGCGACCTCGCAGCCCAGGCTGCGCGTGGGGTGTGGAACATGGCGGCCGGCGCCTCGGTCACCGTCGACTGGATCCCGTTCGCCGCGGCCGCGCGCCTCCTCAGTCGCGGCTCGTCGTGCCTCTACTGCGGCGCACCGCTGGCGGCCTCCGAGGCCGCCTATCTCGGTCACGCCCTGCCCACCTCTGTGGGCAACCCGGCGGTGCTCGACATGCTGCCGTCGGGGGTGGCCTACGCTGCCTTCCTCAATCCCCCGCCCGCCGCCGCCGTGCTGGTGCCGCTGGCGGTCCTGCCGCCAGCCCTCGGTTTCCTGATCTTCACCGTCATCTCGGTGGCGGCGCTTGCGGTCGCCTATCTCGTCCTCGTCACCCGCCTCGACTGCCCCCGGTTCCCCACCCTCTGCGCCGTGGCCGCCGTCCCCGGCGTCCTGGGGCTCGCGCTCGGCCAGTGGGATGCCCTGCTTGCCCTCGCGCTCGTCGGCGGCCTGTGGGCGGCCCCGCGGCGTCCCTGGGTCGCCGGCCTGCTCCTCTCCGTTCTCGTCGTCAAACCGCAGTCGCTCTGGCTCGTCCCGGTGGGCCTGCTCATCATCCGGGAATACCGCGTCCTTCTCGGTCTCCTTCTCGGTGGGCTTCTCTGGGTGGCGGCGAGCGTGGCCCTCGTCGGTTCCTCCCAGTCCGGCGCGTGGCTGGGCGCGGTGATCGGCGCCGGCTCGAAGCACATCGCGATCAGCTTCGGGCTCCCGGGTTTGGTCGGGGTGGCGGCGGGCGCCGGCGCGGGTTACGTGGCCTTCGGGGTCGCGGGCGTCCTCCTCATCGCCACCGGCCTCTGGTTTCGTGTGCGACTGCGCGCCAACCCCGAGCTCGCCATCGCCCTCTTCGTGTGCCTGTCCCTCGTGTTCTCACCCCACGTCCTCGCTCCCGACTTCGTCCTCACCGCCCCCGCCCTTGCCCTGGCCGCCAGGTGGCGTCCCGGCCCCAGCCTCGCCGCCGCCGCCGTGCTCTCGATCGCGTTCCTTCCGGACCTCAACCTCAGCTCGCCCAACGCCCTGCTCGGCTTCGTGGCGATCGCGGCCGCCACCCTGGCCGCCGTCGTCGCACTCGGCGGCCGCAACGCGACGCCGAACCCGCCGACCTCGGTTCCGGCCACGCTCGGGGCGGCCCCCTGATCCCGCCCCGCCCGGCAGCCTTCCCGCCCGGCGGGCGCCGGTATACTCGAATGCGTTTCGGCAGTCCGCCAACGCAGAGGTGCCATGCCCGCCCGCGACGAGATGCCCCCGACCCCTCCCGTCACCGCCGGATCGATCCCAGCGTGGGGGATGGGTGACGACCGGAGTGGTGCCGTGCCGGTCGACGGACGCCCGCGTGGCGGTGGGTCGCCCCGCCCGGTCGGTTTCTCGGTCTCCGGCCTCGACGCCGCCATCCTGGTTGCCGTCCTGCTGATCTGGACCGCGCTCTTCGTCTACTTCTTCGCGCAGCGCTGAGCCCGGTCCGGTGGCGCCCATCCGTACCCGATTCGCCCCCTCGCCGACCGGATTCCTCCACCTCGGCAACGTCCGCACCGCCCTCTTCGCCTGGCTGGCCGCGCGTTCGACGGGCGGCAGCTTCGTGCTCCGCATCGAGGACACCGACCAGGGGCGGTACGTCCCCGAGAGCGAGGCCGCCATCCTGGAGACGCTCAACTGGCTGCAGCTGACCTGGGACGAGGGACCGGAGGTGGGCGGCCCGCATGGTCCCTACATTCAATCGCTGCGCCTCGAGCTCTACGCCGAGCACGCGCGCCGGCTGGTCGATGCCGCAGCCGCCTACTGGTGCACCTGCGCTCCCGAGCGCCTCACCGAGATGCGTCTCGAGCAGCAGCGCCTCCACCAGCCCCCGCGTTACGACCGTCATTGCCTCACCCGCCAGGATGAGGTGGCGGCCGAGCGCGCCGCCGGGATGCCGGCGGTGCTCCGGATGCGCATGCCGGAGGGCGTGACCCAGTGGGACGACGCCGTCCACGGGACGATCCGATACGAGAACGCCGACATCGACGACCAGGTCCTCCTGAAGTCGGACGGCTTCCCCACGTACCACCTGGCGGTGGTCGTCGATGACCACGCCATGGAGATCACCCACGTCATCCGCTCGGACGAGTGGATCCCCTCGACCCCCAAGCACCTCGCCATCTACGCGGCGCTCGGCTGGGAGCCGCCCGTCTTCTGCCACGTGCCCACGGTGCTGGACGAGGCCCGGCAGAAGCTCTCCAAGCGGCGCGGGGCGAAGACCGTCCTGGAGTACGCGGAGCAGGGGTACCTGCCCGAGGCGATGATCAACGCCATGGCGTTGCTCGGCTGGTCGAGCGGCACCGAGCAGGAGGTCTTCAGCCGGGAGGAGCTGATCGCCGCCTTCACCCTGGAGCGGATACAGTCCTCGCCCGCGGTCTTCGACGCCCGCCGCCTGGACTCGCTCAACGGACTCCACATCCGCCGGATGGACCCCGAGGCACTGGTCGCGACACTCGAGTTCCACCTGCCCGAGACCAGCCTGGAGACCCGCCGCCAGCTGGTGCCGCTGCTCCGCGAGCGGATGGTGGCGCTGCGCGACGCCGTGCCGCTGGCCGAGCCGCTGCTCGGGCCCGCCCCCTGGGATCCGGACGTCGTCTTCCCGCCCCGCAAGGTGGATGCCGGCAGCGCGCAGGCGCTTCTCGACGCTGCCGTCGCCGAGGTGGAGGCGGGAGGCCTGGACGGCCTCGAGGCCATGAGGGAAAGGCTCACCGCCGTGCTGGAGGCCCGCGGGGTCAAGGCGCGCGACGGCTTCCGGGTGCTCTACATCGCCATCCTCGGCACCCCCGCCGGGGTCCCCGTCTTCGACGCGATGGCCTTCATCGGTGCCGAGAAGAGCCTCGATCGGCTGCGCGCCGCCCGGCAGGAGCTGGATCACCGCATCGGGCCCGCCGAGTAGGGTCGGGGCCGTCTGCCGGGTCGGGGCCCCCTCCAGCGCGGCTCACCCGTCGCGAAGCCTTCCCCCCGGGTCAGCCCGTCCGGATGGGGCCGCTGCGCTCCACCGTCAGGCGGACCAGCACCCGGCGCTCGCGAAGCATCGCGAGGCGGTAGTCCTCCCAGTCGGGGTGCTCTCCCGAGGTCAGCCGGTAGTAGTCGACGAGCGGCTCCAGCGCCTCGGGAAGGCTGAGGATCTCGACCGTGCCCTCGACGGTGCGCCACGCCCCAAAGAAGCGATCGGTGAAGGAACAGAGGGTGGCGTGGGGGTCGCGCCGCAGGTTGAGGGTCTTCATCGCGCCCTCCCGGGTGGAGATCACCACCCGGTTCTCTGCGTCGACCGCAGCCACCACGGGAGACATCTGGACCCCGCCGTCGCGACGGCGGGTGGCGAGCACGCCACGACCGTTGTTGCGAATGAAATCGAGCGCGTCCTCATGAGCCATCCCCGATTACTGTACGGCGGAGGGGCGGCCGCGGGGTGGCTCGGTCAGGCCAGGTCCGTTCTGACCCGCTCCGACAGATGGCAGGCGGCGAAATGTCCGACCGCCTTCTCCTCGAGTGGTGGCTCCTCCTCGCTGCACACCCCCGGAACCTGGGCGATCGGGCATCGGGTGTGGAAGCGACAGCCCGAAGGGGGATGCAGGGGGGAGGGGATCTCGCCGGAGAGCTCCACCAGCCGGCGCTGCGACTCCACCCGCGGGTCGGGCACCGGGACGGCCGAGAGAAGGGCCCTGGTGTAGGGGTGGTACTGGTGGTCGTAGAGGTCGTCGCTGGGTGCGATCTCGACGATCTTCCCCAGATACATCACCAGCACCCGCTGACTGATGTGGCGCACCACCGAGAGGTCGTGGGCGATGAAGAGATAGGTCAGGTGGAACTCGGCCTGCAGGTCCTCGAGCAGATTGATGATCTGAGCCTGGATCGAGACGTCGAGGGCGGACACCGGCTCGTCACAGACGATCAGCTTGGGGTTGAGAGCCAGGGCCCGGGCGATGCCGATACGCTGGCGCTGGCCGCCGCTGAACTCGTGCGGGTAACGGTTGTTGAAGTAGGGGTTCAGCCCCACGACCCGCAGCAGCTCCTGGACCCGGACGTCCTTGGCCTTGCCGTGCATGACCTTGAAGTTGGTGAGCGGCTCGGCGATGATGTCGCCGATCGTCATCCGGGGATCGAGCGAGGCGAAGGGATCCTGGAAGATCATCTGGAGATGCTTGCGCTGCTGGCGCAGGCTCTCACCGCGCAGCCCGGTGAGCTCGACGCCGTCGAAGACCACCCGGCCCGAGGTTGGCGGGGTGAGCTGGGTGAGCACCCGGGCGAGCGTCGACTTCCCGCATCCGGACTCACCGACCAGCCCCACGGTCTCTCCGGCCTGGATCTCGAAGCTGACGCCGTCGACGGCCCGGCAGACGGCGCCGACCCCGACGTTGAAGTGCTTGACCACGTCGTCGACGCGCAGCAGGGGTTCCCCGGACGGCTCGGGACGCGTGCCCTCCGGCGTCGGCGCGGGGAGTGCGCTAGCCACGGTCCTGTGTCTCCGGCTCGAGACCGTGGCCATCGGTCCCGGAGGGACCCGGAGCCTCCGGTTCGATGAGTGGGCGCGTCCCGCTGGCGGCGCCGGGGCCGGTGTCGACCAGCGAGCCCGCCCCCATCTCCGCATACGCGCGTTTCATGGTCACCCAGCATGCGGCGACATGGCCATCGCCCACCGGCATCAGCTCGGGATCCTCACTGAAGCAGCGCTCGAGGCGGAACGGGCAGCGCGGATTGAACTTGCAGCCCGGAGGTGGTGCGATCAGGTCCGGTGGCAGCCCCTCGATGGACCGGAGCCGCTCGTGCCGGTCGGCATCGACCCGTGGCAGGGATCGGAGCAGCGACCAGGTGTAGGGGTGCTGCGGGGAGTCGAAGATCTGCTCGGTGGATCCCTCCTCCACGATCTCGCCCGCATACATGACGATGACCCGCTTGCAGAGCCCGGCGACCACCCCCAGGTTGTGGGTGATGAGGATGATCGAGGTGCCCAGGTCGCGGTTGAGATCGCGCAGGAGCTGGAGGATCTGGGCCTGCACGGTCACGTCGAGGGCGGTGGTGGGCTCGTCCGCGATCAGGATCTCGGGCCGGTTGGAGAGGCCCATGGCGATCATGACCCGCTGGCGCATCCCGCCCGAGAACTGGTGCGGGTAGTCGCGCACGCGCCGGGCTGCGTCGGGCACGTGCACCTGCCGCAGCAGGTCGAGGCCGCGAGGCCTCACCTCACGAGGCGCGATCTTGTCGTGCGCCCGCATCGCCTCCTCGATCTGAGCGCCGATGCGGTGCACCGGGTTGAGCGAGCTGAGCGGGTCCTGGAAGATCATGGCGATGTCGCCGCCTCGGATCTGGCGCAGCTCCTCCCGGTCGATGTGCAGCAGGTCTCGGCCCTTGAAGAGGATCTCACCGGCGACCACCCGTCCCGGCCGCGACACCAGGCCGAGGATGGAGAGGGCGGTGACGCTCTTGCCGCACCCTGACTCACCGACGATGCCGAGGGTCTCCCCCGCAGCCAGGTCGAAGCTGACATCGCGGACCGCTTTGACCTCACCGTCGTCGGTGAAGAACGACGTGGAGAGCCCCCTCACCTCGAGCACCGGGTCGCTCATGGATTCTGTCATCAGCGTCGCTGCCTCGGGTCGAAGGCGTCGCGCAGGCCGTCGCCGAAGAAGTTGAAGGCAAGCAGTGTGACCGAGAGCGCGATCGCGGGCCAGAGCAGGATGTAGGGATCGAACCCGGCGAGCAGCGGAGAGAAGCCCTCGCTGGCCATGCCTCCCCAGTCCGCCTGCGGGGCGGGGACCCCGAAGCCCAGGAAGCTGAAGAACGCGGAGGTGAGGATGGCGGCGGGGACGACGTAGGTGGTCTGCACGATGATCGGTCCCAGGGCGTTGGGGAAGATGTGGCCGAAGAGGATCTTGCCGGTGCGGGCGCCCCCGGCGCGGGCCGCCTCGATGAACTCGCGCTCGCGAATGCTCATGGTCTGGCCCCTGACCAGGCGGGCCATGTCCATCCAGGAGCTGGCGGCGATGGCGATGATGATGTTGATCAGCCCGGGGCCCAGCAGCACGTAGAGGACGATGGCGATCATCAATGGGGGGACGCCGTAGAAGACGTTGATGACCAGCGCGAACGCGGCGTCGACGACGCCCCGCACGTAGCCGATGAGGAGGCCGACACTGACTCCCAGCACCACGACGATGGCCGCCGTGATCAGACCCACTGCGAGCGAGACCTGCGAGCCGACCATCAACCGGCTGAGCAGGTCGCGACCCAGGTCGTCGCAGCCGAGCGGATGGCCGGGCGTGCCGGGGAGGGCGTAGGTGGGACAGGCGCCCACCAGGTTGGGGTTGTACGGGGTCCAGAACAGCGACACCACGCAGACGCAGGCGAGCAGGCCGAGGTAGATCACCGCGGCCAGGGCCAGCCGGTTGCGGCGCAGCCGGCGCAGCCCGTCCCGCCAGAGGCCGACCTGCTGGCGGGCAAGCGTGCCCCCTTCGTACTCCACCAGCCACGGGGTCGTGGGGCCGGCCATCAGTACCTGATCCTCGGGTCGATGACCGTGTAGATGAGGTCGACCGCCAGGTTCGACAGGCCGATCAGGAGAGCGAAGATGGTGAAGACGCCGACGGTCACGTTGTAGTCGTGCTGGAGGATGCTCTCCACAAACTCCTTGCCCAGGCCGGGGATGCCGAAGATGTTCTCGATGACCAGCACGCCGACCAGGATGCCGACCACGGTGGTGCCCAGAATGCTGATCACCGGGACCAGGGCATTGCGCAGCGCGTGTCGGAGCGTGACGACCCACTCGCGCAGGCCCTTGGCGCGGGCGGTGCGGATGTAGTCTTGCTGGATGACCTCGAGCATGCTGGCACGTGTGATGCGGGTGATCTGACCGGAGGTGTAGAGCCCGATCGAGAGGGCCGGCAGCCAGAGCTCACCGATGGTGCCGTAGGTGCCGGTCCACACCGGCGAGTAGGCAATGGCGCCTCCGGTCACGCTGCCCAGGAAGTTGGCGAAGATCATGATCCCCAGCCCGGCGATAACGAAGCTCGGCACCGTGTAGCCGACCACCGCGAGGGTGGTGAGGAGGTAGTCGACCCAGGTGTTCTGCCGGATGGCGGCGAGGACACCGAAGGTCATGCCCAGGCCGATGGTGACGATCAGGGCGGCTCCCCCGAGCTCGCAGCTGACGCTCAGCTCGCGGAGCACGAGCGGGGTGACCTGCTCGCCACGGATGTAGAGGGAGACCCCGAGGTTGCCATGGATCGCCCCCTTGAGGAAGTTCCAGTACTGGATCAGCACCGGCTGGTCTAGCCCGTACTCATGGAGGAGGAGCTGCAGCGACCTGCCGTGCACCCGCTGGCTGATGAAGGCGTTGCCGGGGAGGGCGTGAACCACCACGAAGACGACGAAGGACACGACCAGCAGGGTCAGCGCGATGATCGCCAACCGCTGGGCGATGTAGATCAGCGTCCCCCTGGTCACCTTGGGTGCGCCCTCCCCGGGTATGGAGCGGGACGCCCGGCTCGCGCGCCGGGCGTCCCGAGTTCAGCTTCTGCTTGACACTCTCAGTGGGAGAGGATCGAGATCTGGTCCCAGTAGTAGTCGAACCCGGTGTTCGAACCGGCTCCCTTGACCCAGGGCTGGATCAGGAAGTTTCCGACCGAGTAGTAGAGGGGGATGTAGGCCACATCCTGCTGCAGGATGGTGGCGAGCTGGTTGTAGAGCGGGAGCGACTGAGAGATCGGCTCCGCGTCGGCCTGGTTGAGGATGCTGTCGTAGGTCGGGTCGTCGAAGCCGCTGGTGTTCGCCCCTGCGGCAGTGGCGAAGGAGCCCCAAAGGTTCGCGTACCAGTCCTGGGGGTTGTTGTAGTCGAACTGCCAGCCGTCACGCGACATCATGTACTGGCCGCCCAGGCGGTTGGAGATGAACTGAGAGGCATCCCCGACCGGGTTCAGGTTGACGTGGACGCCGAGGTTGGTCTGCCAGTCGTTCTGGATGTACTCGGCCACCGGGTCGTTGAGCCCCCCGGTGTTGTACGAGTACGTGAGGTTGGCGGTCAGCGTCCCTGTCGGGTCGTACTCCTTGAGCAGCTGCTTGGCCTCGGTGGGGTTGTACTGGGCCAGCGGATCCTGGTTGTCACCGAGGTTCCCGATCAACCCCTTGGTGATCAGGCCCCCGGTCGCCGCGGTGCAGAGCAGGTCATGGCACACGGTGGTGGCCAGGCCGGTCTTGTTGATGGCCAGGTCGAAGGCCTTGCGCAGCCCCACCGCCGCCGCCGACTCCCCGACGAACGGGCCGCCGGTCTTCGTGTACCCGATGTTGAAGCTCAGCCACGTGGTCCGACCCTTGGGCTGAGTCAGCAGGTCCTTGGCGTAGGACGAGCTCTTGATGCTCTCGATGGTCGGGTAGTCCAGGTTGCCGCTGTCGCCGCCGTACCCGACGATGCCGTAGCTCCCCTGCTTCCAGGCTGCCACGGTCGTGGCCAGGGCCGAGGGGTCCTTGATGTCGACGTCGACTTCGGTGACGGTCGGCTTGGGCGAGCCCCACCAGTTCTTCACCGCCTTGAAGACCATCGACTGCTTGGGGGTGAAGGATGCGAGGTAGTAGGCCCCCGTGCCCACCATGCCGTCGGTCTTGCCGCTGGGCTCGGTCCACCAGTTGACGGGATCGTTGTGGATGACGTTCTCGTCCACGATGGCCCCGGTGGTCCCCTCCAGGGTCCAGGCCGCGAGGCACCAGCCGCAGGCACTGGCGAGCTTGATCTGGACGGTCTCACCGGTGAGCCCGTCGGGCGCCGTGAGACCGCTCATCTCCAGGCTCGAGTTGCAGGTGGCACCGGCCGTGCCGTTGCCCCGGAAGCAGCCCCAGAGCCCGTTCTCGATGCTCTGCTGGAAGTTCAGCGGGCTGCCCGTGGTGCTCGCGGGAGGCGAGCCGGAGGCCGTCTGCACGGCGGCGTAGCCGGCGATCGCCGAGAGGTTGGAGGAGTACGGGCCCTGGAGGGCGACGGCCCGGTCCCAGGAGTAGAGGACGTCCTCAGCGGTCACCTTGTCGCCGTTGTCGAAGGTGGCGTTCGGGTTGAGGTGCACGGTGTAGGTCAGGCCATCGCTGGAGACCCCGCCGTTGGCCGCGGTCGGGACCGCGGTCGCGATGTCGGGCACGATGTTGAGGCTGTCGTCGAAGCGCCAGAGGTTGTCGAACACGTTCTGCATGAACTCGGTGTCGACCTCGGCGTCCGCCTCGCCCGGGTCCCACGTTCCGGGGTTCTGAAAGACCGGGAATTTCAGCACCTGGCTGCTCGCCAGGGCTGACGAGGACGACGACGACGTCGATGCGCCGCTGGTGGTTCCGCAGGCGGCGGCGGCGGCCACGGCCAGCAGGCTGATCACCAGCGTCGCCCGCGAGGGCCCATGCCGGCCGGCCGCCGCGCCTCCAAGATGTGGTGTCCCCGACGTCATCTCACCCTCCTTGCATCCGCCGAGATCGGAACTCGGTACCGCGGCGGTCGTGCCGTTTGAGGGCATCGACAACCGGGGCCAAGCATTAAGCCGGGGAATGTACCCTTTCCCATAGCCCGTCGGCTATCACCCGTTGGGGTGAGCCCGGAGGGGAAGAGCCGGGGCTGAGGGCCAAGATCAACCCGAAAGCGGCGAACCGGTCAAACTGGAGATCACCTGGGCTGACCGCCGCCGTGGAGCCTGCCCCACCGGGCGACCAACCCGGGGGACCTCCGTGGAGACCGCCCCGGGCCGGCTCAGCTGGAGCTCGTGCCCGCGGGCCGGCCCCGGCTCAGCAGCCAGTAGGCAGCCGCGCTGACCACGAAGCCCACCGCGAAGCTGAGGTCCCCGGTCTGAGGGTAGGTGCTGGCCACCCAGCCGACGTAGAGCGACTGGTTCATGAACGGCACGCAGGCGGCGACGCCGAGCACGAAGGCGACCACGCCGCTCCAGTTCGAATGGCGCCGGTCGAAGAGGAGGGAGGTGCGCAGCCGTCCCTGGCGCATCGCCCAATCGGTGAGTACCACCCCGAGGAAGGCGACGATCCAGTAGGTGCTGAAGAAGAGGAAGTTCTCGTATGCGCCACCGGTTCCGCCGGGGCCCACCTGGCCGGTATTCACGACCAGGAATCCCACCAGGAAGCCGACGATCCCGAAGCCGGCGGCGGCGAGCGCCCGGCGCAGCCGCGCCGTGACCCGGATGCCCATGCTGAGGAACGACATCGCGCTGCTGTAGAGGTTGATGGCGTTGGCCGAGACGGCGCCGACGCAGATGGCCAGGGGCGCGGCGATCCCCAGAACCTCGGGCAGTGGCCTCACGAACTGGTCGGTGGGGATGTCGGTGAGCCCCCACCGCGTTCCCGCGACCGTCGCCAACGCGGCTCCCGCCACCTCCAGCACCCCGCAGGTGACGAGCAACCCCAACCCGGCGGAGAACGCGACCCGCAGCCGGCTCGTGCCCCGGGCCAGATAGCGGCTGTAGTCGGAGGCGTACGGGTTCCAGCTGGCCGCGTAGGCGAAGGCGAAGAAGACAGCGATCATGAAGGCTCCCACCGGTCCGCCTCCGGCAGCTACAGCCGCCGCGTCGAACCCGGTCCCCGGACGCGCGTGCAGGAAGATGATCGCGGTGCAGGCGGCGAACATCACCGCCAGGAAGGGGAATGCCCAGCGCTCGATGGCGTGGATGAAGTTGTACCCGGCGAAGGCCACCAGGATCTCGACGAGGACGACGATCCCGAGAGCGAGGGCAAAGCCGGGCACCGGCAGCCGCACCGCGGCGCAGAAGGTCTGGAGGGCAAAGGCGCCGCTCACGCTGTTGACGGCCACCCACCCGGCTCCCGCGGTGAGGACCTGGAGGCCGGCGGGGAGCAGGTTGCCGAAGAAGCCGAAGCCCGCCCGGCTCTCCACCATCTGGGCCACCCCCAGGCGCGGTCCCATGACCGAAAGCAGGCCCTGGAAGACGGATCCGAGAGCGGTGCCGAGGAGGAGCGCGACGGCGGTCGGCCAGAAGCCTCCGCCGAAAAGGACGACGGGGAGGACGCCGACGTAGACGGTCGCGAACTCCAGGTTGGGCGACGCCCACATCCAGAAGAGGCCGAGCGGCCGGCCGTGACGCTCGGCCTCCGCGATGTACTCCACCCCCCCCGGCTCCACCGCGGCGATCCGCACCCCGTAGACGCCCTCGCGCACCGGGACCGTGCCCCCCTCCAGCTCCACGGTCGCGTGCGCGACCGGCCGCGCGGGGGCCTCGAGGGCCTCCGTCATCGCGTCTCCGCCGGTGCCGCCCGGGCCGCCGCGGTGCCCCCGAACCTCCTCATCGGGTCCGGCCGTCCCCGCCGTCCGCAACGGCGATCTCCAGGAGCGCGCGGAGGCGCGGCAGCTCGGTGACGGCCCGGATCACGGCCACACCCCGGGCGCCAGCGGCGACGCAATCCGCGGCGTTGTTCACGTCCACGCCGCCGATCGCGACCACCGGGATGCCCACGGCCCCGCAGATCGCACCGAGGCCGTCCAGCCCGATCGCGGGTCCCGCGTTCGTCTTGCTCGGCGTCGCCCAGACCGCGCCCGCACCGATGTAGAGGGCTCCCTCGGCCTCGGCGCGCCGGGCCTCCTCCGGGGTGCCCGCGGAGCGGCCAAGACTGATGCCGGCCCGCTTCGCCCGCTCCACACCGGGGTCGCCCTGGCCCAAGTGGACGGTGACGCCCAGCGCCTCGGCGGCGGCGACGTCGTCGTTCATGACGATCATGGCCAGATCACCCGCCGCAGCGATCACCTCACGACCGACGCGGACCCGCTCTGCGGTGGTCACCTCCTTGAGCCGCAACTGGACCACCGACGCGCCGTTGCGCGCCGCCCACCCGGCGGTGGCGGCGTCGGACACGATGGCGTGAAGGATCACGCCGGCGCCGCGCCGGTCACTTCGATGTGGACCTCGGCGTCGAGGGTCTCCGGGTCGAGCCCGGCCACGCAGTCGTAGAGGTTGACGTGGAAGCTGCCGGGTCCGCGCGCGCCCACCGCCGCGTGCTCGGCGGCCACCCCGAAGGCGGCCAGGGCCTCGGTCGCGGCGCGGAGGGGGTCGTCGCGATTGACGGCCGCGAAGCAGCCGCAGAGGGCGGTCGACATGCAGCCGGTGCCCGTGACCTGGCCGAGGATGGCGACGCCGTTGCTGATCGCGGCACTCCCGCCCGGCCCGGCGATGTGGTCCACCGCCCCGGTGACCGCCACCGTGCAGCCGAGAGCTCGCGCCGCCGCGGCCGCCAGCGCTCCCGGGTCGCCCGCGGAGACGGAGTCGACGCCACGGATCTTCGCCGTCTCTCCGATCAGCGCGGAGACCTCGGCCGCATTGCCGCGGACGATCGCGACCGCCACCTCCGCGAGGATCCGGCGGCACGCGTCGGTGCGCATCCTGGTGGCACCGGCACCGACCGGGTCGAGGACCACCGGGGCACCGTGGTGGTTGGCGGCGCGGCCGGCCAGCACCATGGCGTCCACCCACTCCGGGGAGAGGGTGCCGATGTTGAGCACCAGCGCCCCGGCGTAGCCGGCCATCTCTTCGACCTCGGCGAGGGCGTGCGCCATCACCGGCGAGGCGCCGACGGCGAGCGTGATGTTGGCGGTCTCGTTCATCACCACGTAGTTGGTGATCTGGTGGATGAGCGGGTGCTCGGTGCGGATCGCGCGGAGCGATGTGGCGGGGGAGAAGCGGCGCGTGATGGGCGTCGGCATGGGGATCACTCCTGGTGGGGGATGTGAGGGACTGCCTGGGCCGAGGAGGGAGCCGTCTGCGCCGCGGAGACACTGGCAAAGCCGTGGAGGACGCTGACCGGGCCGTCGCCGTGACCGATCTCGACGAGGCCGTGGGCCACCGCGTCCGCCGCCACCCGCGCGGCCGTCCGGGCCGCGCTGAGCAGGTCGTCGCCCAGGGCGAGCCGGGCGCAGAGGGTGGCCGAATGGGTGCAGCCGGCGCCGTGGGTGGCGGCGACGCGGTGGCGGACCACCGGGATCTCATGGTGCTCGTGCCCGTCGAAAAGGTGATCGATCGCCGACTCACCGTGGCCGCCGGTGACCAGGACCGCCGGCGCTCCCATCTCGTGGAGACGCTCGGCCAGCTCTCGGCGGCTGCCGTGGTGGCCGGTCAGCGCCTTCGCCTCGGGGAGGTTGGGGGTGATCACCGTGGCCCGCGGGAAGAGGCGGCGCACCAGCGTGGACACGGCATCCTCGCGGAGCAGCACCGCCCCCGACGACGCCACCATCACCGGGTCGACGACCAGCGGGAAGCTCGTCCGCGAGAGCCAGTCGGCAACGGCCTCGATGATGGGCGCCGAGAAGAGCATCCCGGTCTTGGCGGCGTCCACCCCGATGTCGCCGGCCACCGAGTCTAGCTGGGCGGTGATGAAGTCGGTGGGCAGCTCGTGGATGGCCCGCACCCCCACCGTGCTCTGAGCGGTGAGGGCCACGATCGCCGACATCCCGTGGCAGCCGGCGGCCGCGAACGCCTTGAGATCCGCCTGGATTCCGGCGCCGCCTCCGGAATCCGAGGTGGCGATGGTGAGGCAACGCGCCACCGTCATTGCGGCCCTCCCTACGCTGGCATTACCCAGATCAGGTTCTCGGGTGTGATCTCAGCCAATCGGGCACCCCGGGACGCTGCAGAGCGTAGCACCACCTGTCCGGGGCGGCGCGGTGGCAAGCGGCACCCGCGCTCGGGGCGCGCCACCGCCCCGCGGCCACCCGCCGGGTCTCCCTCTCAGCTGCCGGCCAGAGGCCGAGCCATTGGCGGCGGTGGCCAGGGCGGGGGTGAAGCTCCGGCGCCACCTTGCACACTCAGGACCCTGCGCAGCTCGATGGCTCCGGCGATGAACACCAGGGTCGCCGCGATCGGAGTCAGTGACACCGGGACCACGTGCAGCGGCCAGATGTCGGGAAGCAGGACCACGGCTGCCATCGCGAACGAAGCCGCGGCTTGCCCCGAGATCCGTCGCCCCCACCAGGCCCACCCGGCGATCCCCAGCGCCAGCAGCGCGATCCCCAGGACCGGTGCCTCCACGAAGCAGGCTATGAGCGCGAGCGACCCGATCACTCCCACCGCGAGCCACTTCGGGTCGAGACGGCGACCCCTCTCGCCCACCGCGGCGGCCAGGAGGGGGAGGAGCACGACGTCGTCGTTGGGATGCGCATACGGAGTGCACGCCAACCAGAACGCCAGGCCGACCAACGGAATCAGGTAGCGCCGGTCGGCCGCCAGGGAGCGGAGCGCGGGATGGCGCAGGGCGGCGACCGCCAGCGCGAGGACCCCGACGACGCCCACCGCGGCGATGCCGTCGCCCAGCAACGCGCCCTGCGGCAGGGGAGCGACCAGCCCGGGGATGCCGGCGAGGTCAGGCTGCGTCGAGGTCACCATGCTCTGGAAGTTGAGGAGGTGGGTGAAGAACGACCCTGAGTGAGACACGCAGACGAACCCGGCAACTGTTCCCGCCGCCAGGACACACCCGGCGGACACGGCGAAGCGCTGGACCCGCGGAACGTCGTCAACCCAGGCCACGCCCAGCAGAATCGGCAGCGGCCAGAGGATGTGCGGCTTGAGCAGCACCGCCGCCATGCAGAGGCCGGCGAGCCAGGGACGGTCGCGCCGCATCAGCACCAGCGCGGCGATGGTCGCCCCCAGGAGGAGGAGGTCGAACTGCCCGGAGAGCACGCCCACCAGCAGCGGCCATGAGCAGAGGGCTCCCAGCACCCACAGACCACTCCGGCGCCAACCGAGCTCGCTGATCCAGAGGCGCAGGCTGGACGCCGCCACCAGCAGCCCCAGCGCCGTGAAGACGGCGTAGCTCCACCAGTACGGCAGCCAGCTGAAGGCCCGAAGCAACAGTCCGACGATGGGCAGATCGGCGAAATAGTCGAGCGAGGGCTGCACCGCGGAGTAGTGGTCGGCCATCTGCTCGGCCACGTGCATGGTCGTGGGGCTGTACGGGCTGCCCCCGTGGGCAATGACCTGAGCCGCCGCATAGAAGACGCGCCAGTCGTCGGCAAGGCCGTAGGGTGCGGGCGGGAAGAAGTGCACCAAGGCGTATGCCGCGAATCCCACGCAGACGGCGAGAAGGCAGCTGAGCACGATCCGTCGGGGCATGGCAGCAGGGATCATAGGCAGCGATCTGGCAGCCCAGGGTGTGGAGAACGACACCGTTGCGGCCTCTCCATGCCCGGGAGAGGCATCACCCGCAAGGGTGCGTGAACCCGGTGGTCACCCTGCCACACCGGCTCAGTTCAGCGGGCCCGCCTCCACGGCCACCGGTTCGCGCGCCTCCGGCACCGACGCCCCGGCCGCCGGCTGCCGCCTGGTGGCCAGGTAGGACCCGGCCAGGATCAGCGCGAATCCGAGAACGGCCCCGATCCGGAGGGGCTCACCCAGGATGGTCACCCCCAGAACCAGCGCCACCGCCGGGTTGAGGTAGGTGATCACGGTGGCCCGGACTGGTCCGATCTCGGCGATCAGGGCGAAGAAAAGGACGAATGCGACCGCGGTGCAGACGACCCCGAGCGTCACCGCGGAGGCGAGGACGCGTGCCGTCGGATGGCTGTCCCCCAGCTGGATGATCCCAATCGGCGCGTACACCAGCGCCGCGAAGGCAAGCGATGCCGCCACCACGCCGACGGACGGTAGGTGCGACAGCTTGCGCGAGATGATCATCGGGCCGACGGCATAGCCCACCGCGCACACCCCGATCTCGCCGGCCGCGAGCAGGTCATGGCTGGAGATGTCGAAGCCGAGCAGGACGGCCACCCCGGCGAAGCCGACCCCGAGACCGGCCAGGCGGCGACCGTCCAGCTGGTGCTCGCTGCGGGTGACCCAGGCGAGCAGCGCCCCGAACAGGGGAACGGCAGCGACGAGCAGGCCGGAGAGAGAGCTGGAGAGCCTCGTCTCGGCGCTGGACAGGAGAAACCACGGTATCGCCAGCTCCGCCACCGTGTAGGCGATGAGCCATCTCCAGGCGGGCAGGATCGGCCGCACCTCCCGGCGGGCGATCGCGACCGGGACGAGCAGGAGCGCCCCGATGCCGGTGCGGAGAAAGACGAGACTGGCCGGCGAGATCCCGGAGACGGCGACCTTGATGAGCAGGTAGGGGATGCCCCACACCACGCACATGACAGCGAAGAGGACGAGCGCCTTCCGGCTCACGGCCGCCATCCTAGCGGCCATCCGCGGTGGGCGTCTGCGCCTGGTCTCACCCCTGCGCCGGGATGTCCGCCACCAGGCCCGTCTGCAGCGTTACGCGCTGTGCGTCTCCTCCTCGCTCAGCTCCCAGAGACGGCGGGCGGCCGCGGCGTCCCGCGCCGCGGAGCTCGGCTGCTTGCGCTTGCGGTTGGCGAAGTACCCACCGCTCTCGGAGGACACGGCCGCCGAGTCGGCGAGCCACACCAACGTGTCCGCGCCCTTGGTCGTGCTGCGGGCAAAGGGGCGTGCCAGCGTCATGCCAAAGGCCATCAGGCCACCGTTGTTGCGGTTGAAGCCGCTCGCCACGAAACCCGGATGGAAGCTGTTGGCGGTGACACCGGTACCCTCCAGCCGCCGTGCCAGCTCGGTGGTGAAGAGGATGTTGGCCAGCTTGGTCTGGCCGTAGCGGGAGAAACCGCTCGTCCAGTACCCCTTGTCGGCCCTGATGCCGTCAAAGGGGATGTGCGCGCCGTGATGAGCGCTCGAGCTGGTGGTGATGATCCGAGCGGGCGCGCTGGCCGTGATCCGCTCGAGGAGAAGGGTGGTGAGCAGGAAGGGGGCGAGGTGGTTCACGGCCCAGGTCAGCTCAAAGCCGTCCTCGGTGAGGCGTCGCGAGCTGTTGACCGCTCCGGCGTTGTTGGCCAGCACGTCGATCGCGGGGTGCTTGGCCAAGATCTCGGCGGCGAGCTTGCGGACTGACGCCTGCGAGCTGAGGTCGGCGAAGAGAACCTCGACGTCCGTGCGGGGCCCCCCCGCGGCCCTGATCTGCTCGACGGCGGCGGCCGCCCTGGATTCGCTGCGGGCGACGATCGAGAGCCGCGCGCCCCGGTGGGCCAGCTCCCGCGCCGCCGCCAGCCCGATCCCGCCCGTCGCCCCGGTGATGATCACCCGCTTGCCGGCGACCCCATTCCACTCCTGCATGACCGTCTCCCAGGTTTCGGATCGGCTGCCGTGAGCCCCTGCCCGCAGCATCGGCTGAGCCCGCGCCCTCAGGCCGTCCGCAGCCTACGCTCTCCGCGTTTCTCGTCGATGGCAATGGTGACCTTGACCGCCGCGTGGTCCTGGGGTCGTGCGGCGATGCGGAACGCCTCGCGCCACCCGGCGAGGGGGAAGCGGTGGGTGAGCCAGTCCCGCCAGGGGACATCGCCGCCCGCGAGCATGGCGAGGGCCACGCCGAGGTCGTCGCGGCGGTATCCATTGGACCCCACCACGGTCACCTCCTTGAAGTAGGTGAGGGTCGCCTGGGTGCGCCCGGCGCGGCCCACTCCGACCCGCACCACCAAGCCTCCGGGGCGGACGATCGCCAGGGAGAGCTCCGCGGTGGCGGTGCTCCCCACCGCGTCGACCACCGCGGCGGCGCCCCCGGCGATGAGCCAGGGGAGGCCACGCCAGGGCCGGCTCAGCCTGCCCTCGGCAGCCTCCGCGACGTGCTCGACCACGGCCAGCGGGCGGTGGGAGATGGTCTCGGCTCCGAGCCCTTCCACGAGCGCCCGCTGGTATGGCCAGGCCGCGCTGATCACCACCCGTTCTGCTCCCAGGCGGCGCAGGGAGGCGGCGACCGCCAGGCCGATGGTGCCGGCGCCGAGCACCACGATGAGGTCGGACTTCGCCGCTCGCCCCCCTCCCATGCCGGGACCGGCGAGGCGCCCACCGCCGATCACCCGCTCGGCGGCGTGTGCGCCGACCGCCAGCGGGTCGGCGAGGACCCCCGCCCGGGGCTCCAGGCCATCGGGAAGCCGGCGCAGCTGGGAGCGGTGGGCGTGCATCCGAGTGCCCATCCCCCCGGGGAGGCCGCGGATGTTCCCGGTGTGGATGCCGCTTCCCGAGACCCCCGGTAAAGGCTCTCCCTGGTGAGCGCAGAGGGGCAGCATTCCCTCTGCACAGGCGGGGCACGACGGCAGCCCGCGCGCCGCGCAGCCCAGCCACGGGTTGACGACCACGGTCTCCCCGACCGAGAGGTCGGTGCCGGCGGGGTCGGTGACCCGGGACACGATCTCGTGGCCCATGACGTGGGGGAAGGAGACCAGCCCGGAGAGCGGGTTGTCCCAGTCGGCCTGCAGCGTGGCCTCCGTCACGTCGCTGCCGCACACCCCGGCGAAGGTCGGCTCGAGCGGAACCCAGTCGGGCCCAGGAGGCGCCGGGTCGGGAAGTCTGCGGAGCCCGAGGGGACCGGGAGCGGAGAGGGCCCAGAGCGGGTTGAGGCGGCTGAGAGCTCCCGCGACGGCGAGCCGCGCGGGCCGGGGATCAAAGACCAGGCCGATCATCAGCGGGGGTTCCGGGGGCGGGTTGGTGCACGCCGCGAACGGTACCCCAATGGTGGAGGGTGGTCCGGCGTCCCCCTGCGTGCGCGCCGGCGCACTGCAGTCAACGAAGCTTTCGGTGACTGTTGTCAGCCAGCCCCGGCAGGGCCTGCACCTCCTCCCCCACGGGGCCCGACGCAGCTCCCCTGATTGACCGGACGACTGCATGGTGACTGCAGATTCCACGGCGCTTGCGAGGACCTTCGGCGCACCTCGGGACGGCTCGCTCCGTCCGTCGTAGGCTCCCACCGTCAACCCCGTCACGGACTCTCGTCAGGCCGTGTCCATCTTTTCACAGCGCCCGTGAAATGATCCGGCCGTTCGAATGGCCCGGCCCAGCACCGGACTTGGTGACTGGGATGCGCCGCCCGGGGAAAACAATCCAGTGAATAATCCGCCCAAGCCGCGGCTCGCGCCACCCGGGGGGAGAGGGGCCTGAGGTGGCCGGCGCGCCCACGCCTCGCGTCGTTTCGGGACAGCTCGCTCTGCTGATTCCTGTGGGGAGCGACACGTATGCCGTCGCGCTGGAGACCGTCCGCGAGGTGGTGGTCGATCCACGTGTGACCCAGCTGCCGACCTCGCCGGCGGTGGTGCGCGGCGTGTTCAATCTGCGCGGGGACATCGTCCCGCTCCTCGACACCGGCCTTCTGCTCGGCCTCCGTCCGGTGACGGAGGAGCCCTACGCAGTGCTGGTTGAGACCCCCCACGGGACAGCCGGGCTGGTCGCCACGGATATGCCCCTCACCGTCCGGCTCAACGAATCGGTGGGCCGTTCCGACATCGAGGGGACCACCGAGACCTACCTGGTCGCTGACGCCAGGCTGGCCGTCGCACTCGACATCCCGGTGCTGCTCAGCCCCGCGCGGATCGCGCAGTGAGCCCTCAGGAGTCGCTCTCGGAGAACGACTTCCAGCGCCTCTTCGCGATGGAGGCGGAGGGCCGGCTCGACGCCCTCGTCGACCAGCTGCTCGAGCTGGAGAAGGGCGGCGCCACCCCCGAGGTGGTCGCCGCGCTCTTTCGCGAGGCCCACACCATCAAGGGCGGCGCCGCGGTAGTCGGGATGCCCCATGTCGCCCGGGTGGCGCACGCTCTCGAGGACCTGCTCGAGGAGGTGCGCCGGGAGCGGCGCGGGGTCGACACCGCCCTGATCGACGCCGTGCTCGCCGGTGTCGACGCCATCCGCACCCTGATCCCGCTTGCGGTCGCCGGCCAGGAGCACGAGGAGGCGGCATTCGATGCCGAGCAGCGGCTCCGCATCGCCGTCGGGGGACCTCCCGTGGTGGCCGACAAGGCCGCGGCGGCGCCGGACGTGGCGGTTCCGGCCCCCTCGTCGCCGGCCCCCTCCCCGGTGGCTCCGCCCGTGCCCCCGCTGGCCTCCCCTGCGGTTCCGGAGCCGGGGCCGCCCCCTGCACCGGCCCCCGAACACCATCCCGCAGACGGATCTTTGGAGGCGCACGGTGCTGCCGACGGCGCCGCGGGTCACGCCGAGCCGGCCCGGGCCACGGCGACCGAGATGCTCCAGATCCCGGTCCACCGGATCGACGAACTGGTCCGCCTGATCGGCGAGGCATCAGCCGCCACCCTCCGCCTCGGAAGCGCCCTGCTGGAGCGCCTGGAGCGAGATCCCTCCAGCCTCACCGAGTACCGCGACCTCATCCGCTCCCTCAACGAGCTGCAGGAGCTGGCCCTCCACGCCCGGATGATCCCGGTCATGTCACTCGCCCCTCGGCTCCGCAGGGCCGTGCGCGACCTGGCCCGGGAGACCGGCAAAGAGGTGCGTTTCGAGACCCGGGGAGAGGATGCCGAGATCGACCGTGGCGTCCTGGAGCGCCTGGCCGATCCCCTCCTCCATCTGGTCCGCAACGCCGTCGACCACGGCGTCGAGGCCCCGGATGAGCGACGCCGGATTGGCAAGCCGGCCGAGGGGACGGTCCGGCTCCACGCCATGCAGCTCGGTTCCGAGGTGGTCATCGCGGTGAGCGACGACGGCCGGGGCATCGACATCACCCGGGTCAGGGAGACGGCCGGTCGCACCGACCACAGCGCCATCGAGATGGACGACGAGGCCGCCCTCTACCTGATCTTCCGGTCGGGCCTCACCACCGCCACCAAGGTCACCGGCGTCTCCGGCCGCGGCGTCGGGCTCGACGCCGTTCGCGCCAGTCTCAACGCGGTGCGCGGGCGCATCGAGGTCCGATCCGACCCCGGGATAGGCACGGAGTTCCGGATCGCCGTGCCCATCACGATGACGACGCTCCGCTGCCTGGTCATCAAGGCGGGTGGGCAGGCCTTCGCCATCCCGCTCCACTCGGTCCGCGCGGTGCTCCCGCCGCAGCCTTCGGCGATGGTGGGCGGGCGGGCCATGACCATGCTGGACGGCCGTCCGGTGCCCATCAGCAGCCTCTCCGCGGTGCTCGGCACGGGCAACGGCAGCCACGGTCCCGCGGTGGTCGTGGCCGGCCTGACCCGGAGCCACGCCTTCACGGTCGACGAGCTCGTCGACCAGCGCGACGTCGTCGTCAAGGGCCTCGGTGAGCTGCTTCCCCGGCTGCCCGCGGTGGCCGGGGCCGGCGTCCAGCCCGATGGCAGCATCCTCCTCGTGCTTGAGGCCGCGGGGCTGATCGAGCGGGCCCGCCGCATGGACGGCGGCGACCGGTCGCAGGAGGCCGCCAGCGGCGGGGGCCACGAGGAGCCCGTCCCGCAGCCCGCCGCCTCGATCCTGGTCGTCGACGACGCCCTCACCGTCCGCGAGCTGCAGCGCTCCATCTTCGAGAACGCCGGCTATCGCGTGCGGGTGGCCGTCAACGGCGAGGAGGCCCTGGCCGAGATCTCCCATGAGCGTCCTGACCTCGTCCTCACCGATGTGCAGATGCCGAGAATGGACGGCTTCGAGCTCACCGAGGCGATCCGCAAGCAAGCCGCGCTCGCCTCGCTGCCGGTGATCATTCTCACCTCCCGCGGAAGCGACGAGGACCGGCGACGCGGGCTGGAATGCGGCGCCGACGGCTACATCGTGAAGAGCGGCTTTGACCAGTCGGCGCTGCTCTCCGCGGTGGAGCGGCTGTTGGGGGCGGATCGGTGACGCGGGCAATCGAAGGCCGCGTGTTGAGGCGGGCCGCCCTCCTCCGCGCCCTCCGGCGTGTCGCCATGGACCGGGCGCTGGAGGAGGCCGCCACCCAGCGCGCGCTGAGGCGTGCCTCCGGGCGCGGCTCCGCCGCATGCGGGGTCCCGGACGCCGATTCGCAGCAGAGGTGGGCCCCGTGCCGGTGAGGGACACCCTGCGGGTGCTGATCATCACCGGGCAGACGGGACCCTGGGGTGCGCAACTCACGCGCGCCGTCGAGGCCGATCGCGACGCGAGCGTCGTGGGCCAGGTCGCCCCCGCCCAGGCCGTTGATCACGTCGGTCGGGATCGCCCCGACATCGTGGGCCTCGACATGTCCGGGCTCTCCAGCAGCAGCCAGGCCGCCAGCCTCGTCCGCGAGATCCTCGCCCTCGCCCCCGTGCCCATCCTTCTCATGGTCCCGTCCGACCAGCGTCGGGACACTTCCATGGCGGCGGTCGTCGCCGGCGCCGTGGATGTGATGACCTACCCCGCCAAGTGGGACGTCGCGGTCGCCGCCGAGCTGCGCAAACGCCTTCATGCCCTCGGACACCTCTCGCAGCGCCGCCGCGATCGGCTCCGGCGTCCGGTGACCCGGGAGCCGCGCCCCGCCCTCGCGGGGGGGCGCCCGCAACGGGTCGACGGCGTGGTCGGTCTGGCGGCATCGACCGGCGGTCCCCCCGCCCTGGCCCAGGTCCTCTCCGGCCTGGGTGGGCTCAACCGCCCGGTCATCGTCGTCCAGCACCTGCAGTCGGGCTTCATGGACGGCTTTCTCAGCTGGATGCGCCGGGAGTCCGCCCTTCCCGTCGATCTCGCCGTCGATGGCGTCCAGCTCCGGCCCGGGGTGGTCCTGGTGGCACCGCCGGGGCTGCACGCCATCGTGCGGCGCGGCCACCGGCTGTCGCTGCTCGACGAGCCCGTGACCCTCCACCGCCCGTCCGCCGACGTCCTCTTCCACAGCATGGCCGACTGCGGTGGCGACGGCGGGATCGGGGTGATCCTCACGGGGATGGGAGATGACGGGGCGTCCGGCCTGCTCGCCCTGCGTCGGATCGGGGGGACCACCATGGCCCAGGACGAAGCGTCCTCCGCCGTCTACGGCATGCCCAAGGCGGCCCACGACAACGGCGGCGCCGCCTGGGTGCTGCCCCTCTCCGAGATCGCCGCCGCGGTGCTACGCGCCGCCGGTGCACCGGTGCCGGCATGACCAGCGAGATCCTGCTCGACACGGCCAGCGAGTTCGTGCAACGGACCGTGGGCCTGCGCCTCGACCCCGCGCAGCGAAACCGGCTCGACTACTGGCTCCACCACACCGCGGAGCAGCGGGGCGTGCCGGACCAGACGATCGTCGATGAGATCGCCGCCGAGGGGCCGGCGCTCCAGGCCTGCCTTGACGAGCTCACCGTCCAGGAGACCTCCTTCTTCCGCGATCCCGCCCAGATCGCCGCCTTCCGCCGCGACGTCGTGCCCACCCTGCACTCCCCGCTCACCGTCTGGAGCGCCGGATGTGCCTGGGGTCAGGAGCCCTACACCCTCGCCATGATGCTGGCCGAGAGCGGCATCGCGGAGTGGCGGGTGGTCGCCTCCGACATCTCTTCCCGCGCCCTCCGCCAGGCCGCCTCCGGACGCTACGAGGAGCGGCAGCTCACCGGGCTTGGCGAGACGGAGCGCAGCCGGTACCTCCGCAGGACCGGCGACCACTGGGAGGTCGTCCCCGAGCTCCGGTCGAGGGTGACGGTCTTCCGGCACAACCTGTCCCGCGACCCGGCTCCGGCGCAGGCCGCCGGCGCGGAGGTGGTCTTCTGCCGCAACGTCCTCATCTACTTGGACCGCCGCGACGTGCTGGCCGCCCTGGAACGGATCGCCACCACCATGGACCCGCGGGGCTGGGTCTTCCTCGGCTACTCGGAATCCCTCTGGCAGGTCACCGAACGCTTCCACCTGGTCCGGGTCGGCACCGCCTTCGCGTATCGGCAACCCGACCCGGCGATGGCGGCCGTGGTGGCTGGGGTCCGTCCCCTCCCCGGCCATTCGAACCACTCGCTGAGCACCTCCACGCGCGCCAAGGCCCCGGACCACCCCGCTGCGCGCCTCGATGGCGGGCCGGCCGGTCGCGCCCGGGCGGCCGAGGACCAGGGCGGCGGCGACCCTTCGACCGCGGCCCTCCTCGCCGAGGGCGAAGCCGGTCTCCAGTCCGGCGACGCGGCCGCCGCCGTGGCCGCGCTCCGGAAGGTCGCCTACCTCGACCCCGATCACGCCATCGCCCACTTCCAGCTGGGGCTGGCCTTCGAGCTCCTGGGCGAAGCGCACCAGGCCCGCCGGGCCTTCAGCGTCGCCCGGGCCGCTCTCCGCCGCAGCACCGCGGCCGCCGAAGTCGCCCTCGAGGGCTACCAGATTGGTGAACTGGTCCGCATGATCGACCACCGGCTGACGAGGACACCCAAGCCATGAGAACACTGGTCCACTTCGGGACGGCGGACAGTGAATGGGCGGTCCCCATCGAGCGGGTTCAGGAGGTGCGGCTGCCCTACGGGATCACCCCCCTGCCGGTTCCCAAGGCCGGGATCGCCGGGCTCCTTCGGCACGGGGACGAGATCCTCACCGTGCTCTCCGTGCTCGGGGGCGCCGCCGGCTACGTGCTCGTCCTGGACGGTGGCGGTGAGCGCTTCGGGCTGATCGTCGAGAGTGCCCTCGGCATCCTCCGGGTGGAGGCGAGCGAAATCACCGCCCCGCCCGCCGGCCAGGAGAACCCCATCGTCTGCGGGGTGATCCGGGCCGAGGAGCAGCGGATGGTCCTGCTCCTCGACACCGACGAGCTCGCCAAGGAGCTCCAGTGAACGGCACGATCCTGATCGCCGACGACTCGATGGTGGTGCGGGCCGTGCTCCGCCGCCAGCTCGAAGGCGACGGCCACACCGTCGTCGAGGCGGTCAACGGGGAGGAGGCCATCGCCGCCTGCCGCGAGTACCGCCCGGACGTCATCCTCCTCGACGTCGAGATGCCGGTGCTCGACGGTCATGCCACCCTGGCACGGCTCAAGGCGGATCCTCAGCTCAAGGACATCCCGGTCGTCTTCCTCACCGGGCGGGTCGACACCGTCGACATGGTGAACGGGCTGAGGCTCGGCGCCCACGACTACCTGCGCAAACCGTTCGAGGCCAACGAGCTGATGGCGCGGGTGAGCGCCGCACTCCGGACCAAGGGGCTGCAGGACGAGTTGCGCACTCGCAATGCCGAGCTGGATCGGGTGTCGCGCATCGACATGCTGACCGACATCTACAACCGCCGCCATCTCGACGAGCACCTGCGCCGGGTGATCAGCGCGGCCCGCCGCCACGACCGCACCGTCGGGGTGCTGATCGTCGACATCGACCACTTCAAGGAAGTGAACGACGCGCACGGGCACCTCGCCGGTGACGGCGTGCTTCGCGAGGTCGCCGCGCGCCTGCAGCAGGCGATGCGCACCGAGGATGCCCTGGGGCGCTGGGGCGGTGAGGAGTTCCTGGCGGTGCTCACCGAAACCCAGCCGGAGGGGGTGAGGGTCATGGCCGAACGGCTGCGCCAGGTGATCGCGGCGGCGCCCTTCAGCCTCGACGACGGCAGCTGGATCCGGGTTACCGTCAGCGTCGGGCACACCAGCGGCAGCGAGGACGCCGAGGTCCTCGTCCACCGTGCTGACGACGCCCTCTATGTCGCCAAGGCCGAGGGGCGCAACCGGGTCGCGGCGGCCTGAGGCCCGCCCGCTCTCAGCCCCGGTACCCGGCGGCCCGCCGGTACATTCGCTCGTGGGCGTCGAGCGTTGCCTCCAGGTCGAGGTGACGCTCGGCGTGGCCGCGGCAGGATTGCCGGCTCAATTGATCCGCCCGCCCCACCGCCGCCGCCGCTCCGGCGACGTCCCCTGCGGTGAGCAGGATCCCCGTCACCCCCTCGGCGACGACCTCCGGAAGGCCGCCCCGGCGGAAGCCCACAACCGGGGTCCCGCAGGCGTTGGCCTCCGCGGCCACCAGACCGAAGGGCTCGTCCCATCCCGCCGGGCAGAGCACGACGGCGGAATGCGCCATCTCGATCCACAGGGCCCTTCTCTCCAGCGCGGGGCGGACCTCCACAGAGGTGTCCTCGAGGAGTGCACTCAGCCGGGTGGCGTACTCGGGGTCATACGCGGGACCGCAGATGAGGAGGGGCCGGCGAGCCGCCCTGGCGATGGCCACCGCCTCCCGCGCACCCTTCTCCGGCGAGAAGCGGCCGGCGAAGAGGAGGCGCGCGGAGGCGCGCGTCGCACGCCACGGGATGGTCGCGGTCGGGATGCCGGGGCGGAGCACGGCGTCGATCCCCACGATTCGCCGCCAGGAACCGGCCTGGGCTTCGGAGACGGCGGCGACCAGCGGGGGGTGGGGGCCCCGCCTGGCGGCGGCGAGGGCCGCGCCGACCTCGGGGTCGGCCGGCATGTGAAGGGAGTGAAGGACCGGGGTGGCGAGGCTGGTGGCGTGGCGGATCGCGGGCACGTCGAAGGCATGGTTGTGGACCACGTCGAAGTCGAAGGATCCGACCAGAGCCAGGGTCGTGGCGAAGGCTGCTTCGGATCGAGCGTCGGCGGCGGGCTCGCGGTCCGGGCGGAAGAGGGTCGCGCCGAGCAGCGCGGCGTCGACACCGGTGTCCATCACTCGCACGCCCTCCACCTGGGAGCCACGGGCGGCAAAGACGGTGACCTCGTATCCGCGCGCGGTGAGTCCCCGGGCCAGATCGACGATGAAGGTCTGCACACCGCCCAGCTGAGGCTCGCGGAGCGGGGCGATGAGCGGGGCGACGAGGGCGATGCGCATGCTATCGGGCGTCATTGAACCGCCATCACGGGTTCTCATGGACGGGCATCACGGAATCGAAAGGTCGACTGGGGTGGAATGGGCTGGCTACCGATCTCCGACCTCCCCCCCGGGTGGTGCCGGCCGCGCATCGCGACCGGCGCCACCTCCCAGGTCCGGATAATCGGTCCAGTTCAGAGGAGTGGTGAAGAGGTTGCTGGCGACGCGGAGGTGCGCGGCAGAGTGCTGGCCGGCCTCTGGCCGCGTCCGCGCGCGCCTCGCCACGGTCGCCGCCGTCGGCGGTCTGGGGCTTCTGATCGCGGCCTGCGGTACGACGAGCAGCGCGGTTCCGGGCGGGTACGGTGGATTCCGGGACGGCAACCTCACCGACGGGAGCGTGGTCAGCCTGAGCGGGTCGACGCTGGTGCTCAGCACCTCGAGCGGTGACGTGACCGTCGAGCTCGGCAGCTCGACACCCATCAGCCAGACCGGAACCGGGAGCGTCTCCGACATCACGGTGGGGAGCTGCATCACCGCCACCGGCAGCGAAGCCTCGGGCACGATGACCGCGAACCGGTTGACGGTCTCGCCGGAGGTCAAGGGCTCCTGCCCGGCGATCTCACTCACGGGTGGGGATGCCGGGGGCTTTCCGGGCGGCCGTCCCAACTTCAGCTTCGCTCCCCGACCCTCCGGAAGTTACGCCTCCGGCTTCGCGAGCGTTCGGGGGGTGGTCACCGCCGTGAATGCCGGCGCGGTGACCATCCAGCCCAGCAGCGGCTCCAGCCAGGGCATAACGGTTCCCAGCACCGCCACGGTAGCCACGACGATCCCGGGTTCGACCTCTGACCTGGTGTCCGGGACGTGCGTCGCCGCCATCGGCCCCAAGACCTCCTCGGGCACGGTGACCGCCAGCTCCCTGCTCATCGAGCCCACCGGCCCGTCCGGCTGCTTCACGGGGGGGAGCGGGTTCGGCGGCTTTGGCGGAGGGGGTTTCGGCGGATTCGGGGGTCAGGGCGGCGGCACCACGACCACCTGATGAGCGCCCGAGCCCCAAGCGGGGGCTGCTTTATGGGCCCGGCTGCGGGAGACTGACGTCATGCGCATCCTCGTCGCCGAGGACGATCCCGGACTCCGGTCGGTCCTGATCCAGGGCCTGGAAGACGGCGGCTACCAGGTCGACGCCGTCGGCCGGGGCGACGACGCCATCGACCAGCTCAAGTTCTACGAGTACGACGTCGCCGTCATCGACTGGCGGATGCCGGGCGGCGCCGGCATCGACGTGGTCCGCTGGGCACGTCGCAACGAGCGGCCCACCGCGATCCTGATGCTCACCGCCCGGGACACACCCCCGGACCGGGTGGAGGGTCTCGATGCCGGAGCCGACGACTACCTGGTCAAACCCTTCGACTTCTCCGAGCTGCTGGCCCGGATCCGCGCCCTTCAGCGCCGGCCCCGTGGGGTGGACGCGCCGGTGATCATCCGGGGCGGCCTGGCACTCGACCCGCTCCGCCGTGAGGTAAGCGCGGGTGGGCACCCGGTCAACCTGACGACCACGGAGTACAACATCCTCGAGCTGCTGATGCGGCGCTCGCCCGCGGTCGTCGACCGCAAGGCGATCGCCGAGCACGGCTGGCGGGACGAGACGGACGCTCTCGGCTCCAATGCCATCGACGTCCAGCTCAGCCGGCTCCGGGCCAAGCTCCCGACCGCCGGCATCCGGATCGTCACGGTGCGGGGAGCGGGATACCGGCTCGAGGAGGCGGGGTGAGCTCCGGACCCCTCGCACGGGTCGGCCGCGCCCTCGATCGGCTCTCCGGCGGGAGCCCCACCGGCACCGGCGACTCCGGAAGGGACGCGCTGCGCCGGGTGCGGGTGGCGGCCACCCGGGTGGCCCTGACCAGCACCGCCATCGTCGCCGCCGTCTACCTGGTGATCGCGGTGGTGGTGCTCCTCATCGTCAACGCACGGGAGGCCTCGGAGGTCGACACTCAGCTGAGCCGGGCCCTCACCACCTCCACCGCGGGCGGAACCCCGCAATCGGGCGGGACGTCGGGCTCCCCGCTCTGGTACTGGTTCGTCGCCACCGACGGTACCGAGGTCGTCTGCGACCCCCAGGCCCAGCTGCAGGCATGCACGGTACCGACCTCTTCCGGCAATGAGCTGCCGGCATCCGCCCAGGGCGTCGGAACGACCCCGCAGACCGTCGCCATCGCTGGCGACGACTTCCGGGTGATCGGCACCGACATCACCCCGCCGGTGCAGTACGAGGCCCAGATCGCCGTCGACCCCGTCACCGAGCTGCCCATCTACGAGCGGTTCACGCTGGTGCGCATGGTCATCGGCCAGTCGCTGAGCGGGGTCGGCTCCGCGGAGGGCAACCTGATCCTGGCCGAGAGCATCGTCGGTCCGGTCCTCCTGCTCGCCGTCTTCCTCGGAGCGCTCACCATCGGCCGCCGGGTGGCCGCGCCCATCGAGCAGGCCCGGGTCCGTCAGATGGAGTTCACCGCCGACGCCTCCCACGAGCTGCGCACCCCGCTCTCGGTGATTGAGGCCCAGACCTCACTCGCCCTCGCCCAACCCCGCGAGGTCGCCTGGTATCACGCCGCCTTCCAGCGGGTGCAGGGGGAGAGCGGGCGCATGCGCCACCTGGTCGAGGACCTCCTCTGGCTGGCCCGCTTCGACACCACCCGGGAACGCACCCAGGCGGAGCACGTGGATGTCGCCGTCCTCGCCCACATGGCCGCTGACCGGTTCACGGCCGTCACCGAGGCCAACAGCGTCCGGCTCACGGTCCGGACGCCGCCGGTGCCGCTCGTGGTCCAGGCCCCGCCGGACTGGCTGGATCGCCTCCTGGGCGTCCTCCTGGACAATGCCTGCAAGTACGTGCCCGAGGGCGGGAGCATTGACGTCGCCGTGTGGCCGGACGGCAACCGGATTCGGCTCTCCGTGGACGACTCCGGTCCCGGCATCCCCCTCGAGGAACGGGAGCACATCTTTGACCGCTTCCGCCGTGCCACCGACCGGCCCGGAGGCGCGGGCCTCGGGCTCGCCATCGCCAACTCCGTCGTGAGCGCGACCGGGGGCCGCTGGCAGATCGGGGACGCGCCGGCCGGCGGGGCGAGCATGGGGGTGAGCTGGCCGCGCTCCCTGACCGGCGGGCGCGAGCCGGAAGCCGTCCCTGAGCCCTGACCGCGCCTCGGGCCGGGGAGCACCGAGCGGGCCTCCGACGCCTCGGGTCGGAGGACGTGGCAGACTGTGGGCCGTCAGATGACCACATCAGACACGGAGCCGTCGCTGTCGGGGGTCGCCCGCCTCTGGCTCACCGAGGTCACCCACAGCCGGATCGTCGATCGCGCTGGGGAGAGCCTCGGGCGAGTCGAGGACGTGATCGTCCGTCTCGGCGCGGGCGGTTACCCGCCCGTGACCGGGCTGATCGGGCGGCTGGCGGGGCGACACCTCTTCGTCCCGCTGGACCGGGTCGGCGAGCTGGTGAAGGGGCGCGTGCAGCTCACCGGCGAGACCCTCAGCCTGCTTCGCTTCGAGCGTCGCCAGGGCGAGGTGCTGCTGCGCAGCGACGTGCTCGGGAGGCGCGTCATCAGCGTGGAGACGGGGCGGCTGATTACCGCCGAGGACATCCAGCTCACCGCCGGGCGCGGCGGGTGGAAGGTGGCGGGCGTCGACTCCGGCGGCCGGGGCGCGTTGCGGCGCATGCTCCCCCCGCCTTTCAACGCTCCCCGCCACCAATCCCGTTACCTCGTCGACTGGGCTCAGGTCGAGCCCTTCGTGGGTCACGTCCCGAGCTCCCGGCTGCTGATGCCCATCCGCCCGCTGCGCCGCCTCCATCCCGCCGAGATCGCCGACATCGTCGAGAGCGCCTCGCACGAGGAGGGGGAGGAGATCATCACCGCCGTCCATGCCGATCCCGAGCTGGAGGCGGACGTCTTCGAGGAGCTCAACACCGAGCACCAGGTCGAGTTCCTCCGCTCGCGCTCCGACGCCGAGGCGGCCGGGGTGCTCGCCGGCATGGGCACCGACGACGCCGCCGACCTGATCACCGAGCTGGACCAGGCGCGGCGCGCCGCCATCCTCGCCCTCCTCCCCCCCGCCAAGCAGGCCAAGGTGCGGGCTCTGCTCAGCTACAGCCCGGAGAGTGCGGGCGGTCTGATGAGCCCGGACTTCGTGGCCGTGGCCGAGGCGGCGACGGTGACCGAGGCGCTCGCAGCCGTGAAGACCGCCGGCCTCTCGCCGCAGGTGCTCGCCGACGTCTTCGTCACCGACGCCTCGGGCCGCCTGGTCGGCGCGGTCCCGCTGGTGAGTCTGATCCAGGCTCGGGGCAACGGCGGGGTCGCCAAACTGGTGCAGCGCGGCGATACCGCGCTCGAGTCGGGCGACGACCTCCCCGAGGTGGCGCGGCTGATGACCGACTTCAACCTGAGCGTGGCCCCGGTCGTGGACGACGGCCGCCGCATCATCGGGGTCATCTCGGTGGACGACGTGCTGGAGGCGATGCTCCCCGACTCCTGGCGCCGCCGCTCCGAGGCCGACCACGGCTGATGCGGATGATTAACGGTCGCTGATCCCGCGGGACCCGGGTCGGGAGGTTCGCCGCCCCCTGGTAGACTGGCGCCGGCAGTCAGCAGCCAGAGGTGCCCATGGAAGACGGCGATAGTAGGCAGTCCGGAGCTCCACCCACGTCATCTGCGACGTCGTGGCGCGCCGGCGCAATGAGGCACGTTAGCCCAGAGGTCTGACTTCGTCGTGACCTCCTGAGCGGCGGGCCCGCTCAGTTGTGCTGTCCCATTGGGCAGCGGGAGGTCCGGCTTGGTCGACGAGAGGCACGGCAGCGCGGGGAAGGCGCGGAGCAGCGCGGTCCTCGACGACGCCCATCTCGGCGACATCAAGGGTGCCTTCGGCACCATCCACGAGCAGGAGCACGGCACCCGGCGGACCTGGCGGCGGAGGTTGCTCGCGCTGGCCGTGATCATGGGCCCGGGGCTCATCGTCATGGTCGGCGACAACGACGCCGGCGGCGTGGCGACCTACGCCCAGGCGGGGCAGAACTACGGCCACAGCCTGCTCTGGGTGCTGGTCCTGCTGATCCCGGTGCTGATCGTCAACCAGGAGATGGTGGTCCGCCTCGGCGCGGTCACCGGGGTCGGTCATGGGCGGCTCATCTTCGAGCGCTTCGGCAAGTTCTGGGGATGGTTCTCGGTCGGCGACCTCTTCCTCCTCAACTTCCTCACCATCACCACCGAGTTCATCGGCATCGGCTTGGGCGCCGCCTACTTCGGGGTGAGCCCGTACATTGCCGTCCCCATCGGCGCCATCTTTCTGATCGGCATCACGGTGACGGGCAAGTTCTCGACCTGGGAACGGCTGATGTTCGTCATCCTT
This sequence comes from Candidatus Dormibacteria bacterium, assembly GCA_050012735.1. Lineage (GTDB taxonomy): Bacteria > Chloroflexota > Dormibacteria > Aeolococcales > Aeolococcaceae > Changshengia. The sequence continues at coordinate 34,254 of JBEKGP010000004.1, read as the reverse complement.
GGGGGCAACGCGCTGGTGATACCCCTGGCGGTGCTTGCCCACCCGACGCTCGGGCCGGTCCTGCACGGATTCCTGATTCCGGGCATCCAGGGCGGTCTGAGCTCCAACGGTGCGCTGCTCATCGTTGCCATCGTGGGGACGACGGTGGCACCGTGGCAGCTCTTCTTCCAGCAGTCGAATGTCGTCGACAAGCGCATCACCCCGCGCTGGATCGCGTACGAGCGCACCGACACCGTGGTGGGCGCCTTCGTCGTCGTCATCGGTGCTGCGGCCATCATGATCACGACCGCGACGGCCTTCCACGGCACAGCGCTCGCAGGCCACTTCGGAGACGCGCAGACGGTCGCCGAGGGGCTGGCCAAGCACGTCAGCTCCGCGCTTGGCGACATCTTCGCGGTGTTGCTCATCGACGCTTCGGTGATCGGTGCGAGCGCCGTCACCCTGGCAACGTCCTACGCGTTCGGAGACGTCTTCGGCATCCGCCATTCGCTGCACCGCTCCTGGCGGGAGGCCAAGCCCTTCTACGCCGTCTTCACCGCCGTCGTCGTGCTGGCGGCGGGCATCGTGCTCATCCCCCACGCCCCGCTCGGTCTGATCACCACCGCCGTGCAGGCCCTGGCCGGGACCCTGCTGCCGAGCGCCAGCCTCTTCCTGCTTCTCCTCTGCAACGACCCCGCCGTGCTCGGCCCCTGGGTCAACAAGCCGTGGCTCAACGTGCTCGCCACCATCATCCTTGCCATCCTGGTGGTGCTCTCCCTGATCCTCGTCTTCTCCACCATCTTCTCGGGTGTCAGCGTCACCCTGCTGCTGATCATCTTCGGCAGCATCCTCGTGGTCGGGCTGATCGGGATCGGTTTCTTCACGCGCGGCCGCCTGGCGCCCACCGTGAGCGCGCGAGACAAGGAGGACCGCTTCACGTGGCGGATGCCGCCCATCGCTCTCCTCACCCGGCCGGTGCCGTCGCGCGGCCGCAGGATCGGGATGACGGCGATGGGTGCGTACATCCTGATTGCCGTGCTGCTGCTGCTCGTCAAGGCCATCGAGCTGGGGCTCGGTCACTGACGTCGCCGGACCGGCTCCTCCCGTTCGCCCTCCGCCGCTTGATGTGACAATGGGGGGCATGGCGACCGACAGGGCTCCCGGCGGGGCGCGGCCACGCCTCGATCCGGCCGACCTCTACGCCGTCGATGAGCTCCTCTCCGATGAGGAGCGGCTCATCCAGCTGACGGTGCGGGGCTTCGTCCGCAAGCGGTTTCTGCCCCAGGTGGCCACGCACTTCGCGGCCGGGACCTTTCCCCGAGAGCTGATCCCCGAGCTGGCCGAGCTGGGCCTGCTGGGGATGCACCTCGAAGGGTATGGCTGCGCCGGCGCTTCGGCGGTGGCGTACGGGGTGGCCTGCGAGGAGCTGGAGGCCGGCGACAGCGGGCTGCGCTCCTTCGTCTCGGTGCAGGGATCGCTGGCGATGTTCCCCATCCACCGCTTCGGCAGCGACGAGCAGCGACAGAGGTGGCTCCCCGAGATGGCCGCGGGGAGGGCGATTGGCTGCTTCGGGCTGACCGAGCCCGACGCCGGCAGCGACCCGGCGGCGATGCGCACCCGCGCCCGGCGCGCGGGAGGCGACTGGGTAGTCTCCGGCACCAAGATGTGGATCACCAACGGCTCGCTCGCTGACGTAGCCGTGGTCTGGGCACAGACCGACGAGGGCATTCGCGGCTTCCTGGTGGAGCGCGGCACGCCCGGCTTCTCGGTCTGCGACATCCAGGGCAAGCTTTCCTTGCGTGCGTCGGTGACCTCCGAGCTGATCCTGGACGAGGTCAGGGTGCCGGAGGCGTCACTATTGCCGGGGGCGCGTGGGCTGGGCGGTCCCCTCGCCTGCCTCGACGAGGCCCGCTTCGGCATCGCGTGGGGCGTGCTCGGCGCCGCCCGTGCCTGCTTCGAAGCGGCTGTCGAGTACGCCCGGAGTCGCGAGGCCTTCGGCCATCCGATCGCGCACTTTCAGCTCACCCAGGCCAAGCTCGCCGATATGGCGACCCGGCTGGTCCAGGGCCGGCTGGTGGCCCACCGGCTCGGCACCGTGAAGCACACCGGCAGGGCGCACACCGTCCAGGTGGCTCTCGCCAAGCGGGCCAACACGCGCGCCGCCATCGAGATCGCCCGGGCCGCCCGGACCATCCTCGGGGCCAATGGGCTCACCCTCGACTACCCGGTCGCCCGCCACATGGCAAACCTGGAGGCGGTGCTCACCTACGAGGGGACCGAGGAGGTGCACACCCTGATCCTCGGCAAGGCGATCACCGGCGAGGACGCGTTCGCGTAGTCGGCGCTATCTCCCGGGCGGGCTGCCGGTGGGGCACATCGTCTTGGGGGGTCGCATTCGCGCGGGCGGGCTGCCGGTGGGGCACCTCGTCTCGGGGGGACCGGCGTCGGACAGCTCTGCTGTCCGCGCCTCGTGCTCGGCGCGATTGCATCTCGCGCCTGCGCAAGCCCCCACTTCGACGACGTGCCCCACCGGCGGCCTTCACGGTGGTCGTTCCCGGCCGGGGTCGAGTACCCGCCGCGGATCGTCATTGCTGTCGCAAGCCCCCACTTCGACAACGTGCCCCAGCGGCGGCCTTCACGGTGGTCGGTCTCAGCCGGGGTCGCGTACCGGGCGCGTATCGTCTGAGCCATGCAGCACCGCACGCTCGGCCGTACTGGGATCCAGGTCAGCCCACTCTGCCTCGGCGCCATGATGTTCGGCGCCTGGGGCACCAAGGACCACGAGGAGTCGATCCGCATCATCCATCGCGCCCTCGACGCGGGGATCAACTTCGTGGACACCGCCGACGTCTACTCGCAGGGGGAGTCCGAGCAGATCGTTGGCAAGGCTCTCGCCGGGGGACGGCGGGATCAGGTGGTGCTCGCCACCAAGGCGCACGGCCAGATGGGCGACGATCCCAATGCCCAGGGCAACTCGCGGCGCTGGATCATCCGCGAGTGCGAGTCGAGCCTCCGCCGGCTGCAGACCGACTGGATCGACCTCTATCAGATCCACCGGCCGGATCCGAGCTGCGACATCGACGAGACCCTGGGGGCGCTGAGCGACCTGCAGCGTGCCGGCAAGATCCGCGCCTTCGGCAGCTCGACCTTCCCCCCGTCGCAGATCGTCGAGGCCCAGTGGGTCGCCGAGCGCCGGGGCCGGGAGCGCTTCGTCTGCGAGCAGCCGCCGTACTCGCTTCTCGTGCGCGGCGTCGAGACCGAGGTGCTTCCCGTCTGCCAGAAGTACGGCCTGGGAGTAATACCGTGGAGCCCCCTCGCGGGAGGGTTCCTCTCCGGCGCCTACCATCGTGGTGTGGCGACACCGGCCAGTGCCCGGGCCAGCCGGCTGCCGGATCGCTACGATCTGAAGCTCCCCGTCAACCAGCGCAAGCTCGAGGCCGTCGATGCGCTGACCAAGCTGGCTGGCGAGGCGGGCATGAGCCTCATCCACCTCGCCATCGCGTTCGTGATCCGCCACCCCGCGGTGACCGCCGCGATCATCGGGCCTCGCACCATGGAGCATCTGGAGAGCCAGCTCGGCGCGGCCGAGGTGACCCTCGACGAGGCCACCCTCGCCCGCATCGACGAGATCGTGCCGCCGGGGACCAACCTCAACCCGGCCGACGCCGGCTGGGCTCCGCCCGAGATCACCGACAGCCGGCTCCGCCGCCGCTGAGGCATCGGTCTCGGGCAGGCCGACGGAGGATCGCCTACGGGTTGACCCCTGGTTGGTGCGGTTCGGCACCACCCGCGCGGAAGGAAGACGTTACGCGATGGCCCGGGAGAACCTCCGTGCACCGACCGCAATGCCGACAATCGCCAGGGCCGCCATGATCGCCAGCCCCTTCCACACATCGGGGGAGCCGCCGTTGCCGTTGAAGACGTCACGCGCGGCGGTGACCGCGTAGGAGAGCGGGTTGGCCTTGGCGATGTCCTGGAGCCACTGGGGTGCCAGCTGCAGCGGCAGCAGGACGCCGCTCAGGAGCAGCAGGGGGAGCGAGAGCGTGAAGACGAGCGGCGCGTAGGAGTTCTCGTCCTTGAGGGCGAGCGCCGCTGCGTAGGCGAGGGAGGACATCCCCAGCCCGATGAGAGCGACCAGGCCCAGCATCACCACCACGCCGACGAACGTTGGCTGGAGCCCAAAGGGGATCGCCAGCCCCATCAGGATCAATGACTGGATGAGCAGGGTCAGGATGTCGCGGAAGGCGCGCCCGAGCAGCAGCGCCAGCCGGCTGACCGGGGTGACGCGGAAGCGCTCGATCACCCCCGACCGCAGCTCGTCGATCAGGCCGAAGCCGACGCCGCTCGCGCCGAAGAGGCCGAGCTGGATCAGCAGGCCGGGCACGAAGACGTTGTAGGCACCGCCCGGCGGGAATCCCGGAATGTGCACGATCGACTTGAGCAGGGGGGCGAAGAGGAGGAGGTAGAGGACCGGCTGGATGACGCCGATGATCACCCACGCCGGATTGCCGATGAAGATGAGGAAGTAGCGGACAAACATCAGCCAGGTGTCGCGCAGCAGCTTCACGGTCTGTACTCCATCTGGAACGCAATCGCCTCAGTCATGGCGCCGTCTCGCGCAGCGAGCGCCCGGTCTTGTGGAAAAAGACATCGTCCAGCGATGGACGATGCAGCGAGAGGGTGGCGAGGCTGACGCCCGCGCCGTCGAGGAGCCGGATGATCTGGGGCATCGCTGTCTCCCCGCGATCGACGTAGAGACGGAGGACATCGTCCTCCTCGGCCAGCTCGCGGATGAAGTCCTGCCCCTTGAGGACGTCACGTGCCTTGTCGATCGGGCCCTCCGGTCCGACCAACACGACGTCCCCGGCGACCTCGCGCTTGAGCTCCTCGGGAGTGCCCTCGGCGACGATCCTCCCGTGGTCGATGATGGCGATGCGGTCGCAGAGCGCGTCGGCCTCCTCCAGGTAGTGAGTGGTGAGAAAGACGGTGGTGCCTGATTGGCGCAGCCTTCGCACCTCGTCCCACATCCGGGCCCGGCTTTGGGGATCGAGGCCGGTGGTCGGTTCGTCCAGAAAGAGGAGGTCGGGCAGATGCATGAGCCCGATGCCCACGTCGAGGCGCCGCTTCTGGCCGCCGGAGTACGTCTTGGTCTTGCGGTCGCCGCAGTCGGTGAGTTCGAGGGTCTCGAGCAGATCGGCAGCCCGCTTATCGGCCGTCGCCCGGTTCATCCCGTAGAGGCGACCCTGCATGGTCAGCTCCCGGCGGCCGGTCACCTCGGAGTAGCTGCTCCCCTCCTGGCTCACGTACCCGATCCGCTCCCGCACCTTGGCGGCCTGGTGGCGGAGGTCGTAGCCGGCCACCGTGGCCTGGCCGCTGGTCACCGGCAGGAGGGTGGAGAGCATGCGGAGGGTGGTCGTCTTGCCGGCCCCGTTGGGGCCGAGGAAGCCAAAGGTCTGACCTCCCAGGACGTCGAGGTCGACGCCGGCAACCGCCTCGACCGCCCCCCTTCTGCCTTTGAAGGTGCGGCGCAGGCCTCTCGTGTGAATCATCGGTGGGCTCTCCCTCTGGATGCCTATGACTGCTCAGGGTCGGAGACCGGCCCGCGGTGGTGTCGCCGCCGGGCCATCTCATGATCGTGCATGGCTTCGAAATGGGCGTTCAGGCTCTCGCGATCCCAGGCCAGACGGCCGGCCCGCATGTCGTCCAGGAGCGAGACGACCCAGCGCAGCTCGGCCTCCCGGAGCACCCGCTCGTGCTCGTCCTCGAGCAGGACCACCCGGGGCAGGTGCATCTCCTGGTCCAGGGCTGCGGAGGCTTGGCCGCGGGCGGCCAGCTCGGCGCGGAGCTCGACGCTCCGGTGCTGCAACGCGTCCATGGCGCGGTCCTGAGGCAGGTAGGCGAGGAGGCCCACTGCGGCGGTGAACACCAGGTGCTCGCGGGCCGGCTTCTCCAGGATGTCCTGGAGCCAGTCCTCGAGCGCCTCATGCCCGTCGGCGGTGACCCGGTACACGGTCCGCTCCGGGCGATGTCCCTCTCGAGTCGTCTCCGCGGGCTCGATCCAGCCAGCGGCCTGGAGCTCGTCGATGGCCCGGTAGAGGGCGCGCATCTTGCCCTCGGCATAGTCCTTACGCCGGTCGTGCATCAGCCGCTGCATCTCGTACGGGTGAATGGGCCGCTCGGTGAACAGGGCGAGCGCGGTCAGGGCGATGGTCCCCTGCGGAGGTCTCAAGGTGCGTTGCGACATATTGCATTACGCACTATAGCATGTTGCCGAAAACCGCCATTCCGGGGCGTCTCCTGTCCCCCCGCTCCGGGGTGCCCCTGCCGGGCCCCGGTAGACTTCCCGTCCGATGGACCTCGACGCCGCCAGCCTGCAGGCCGTCGAGACGGTGCGGCGCTGGGAGGCGGGCTGGCCCGCCGTCACCTCCCACCCCTCGATGGCCGTCACCCCGGAGCGGGCGCAGCTCGTCCTGGAGGAGCTGGGCCGGCGGCTGGGGGACAACTACCCCTTCTTCCACCCGAGCTACGCCGGCCAGATGCTCAAGCCGCCCCATCCCGCGGCGGCTGCCGCCTATCTGATGGCGATGCTCATCAATCCAAACAATCACGCCCTCGACGGGGGGCCGGCGACCGCCGCGCTGGAGCGGGAGGCGGTGGCAGCCATTGCCGCGATGTTCCACTATCCCCGCGACTTCCTCGGGCACCTGACCTCGAGCGGGACCATCGCCAACCTGGAGGCCCTCTTCGTAGCCCGGGAGCTGAGGCCGGATGCCGCGGTCGCCTTCAGCGAGGAGGCCCACTACACCCATGAGCGGATGTGCCGGCTGCTCGGCATTCGCGGGGTCCGGGTGCCCGCCGATTCGCGGGGGCGGATGGACCTCGCCGCCCTGGAGCACCTGCTGCAGACCGACACCATCGGCACCCTGGTGCTGACCGCCGGGACCACCGCGCTGGGGGCGGTCGACCCAATCGACGAGGCGCTCTCGCTGCGCGAGCGATACGGGGTGCGGCTCCACGTAGACGCCGCATACGGCGGCTTCTACACGATCCTCGGATGGGAGGGTTCGGGCGGCATCCCCGCCGCGCCGTTCCGCGCCATCGCCGAGTGCGACTCGGTGGTCGTGGACCCGCACAAGCACGGGCTCCAGCCCTACGGCTGCGGCTGCGTGCTCTTACGCGACCCGTCGGTCGGCCGCTTCTACGCCCACGACTCCCCTTACACCTACTTCACCTCCTCGGAGCTGCACCTCGGTGAGATCTCGCTGGAGTGCTCCCGTGCCGGGGCCGCCGCCGCGGCGCTGTGGACGACCCTCCAGCTCTTCCCTCTCACCCCGGACGGACTGGGCGCGATCCTGGGTGCCTGCCGCCGGGCCGCGGTCAGCTTTGCCCGACTCATCGACGGGTCGGAGCGCCTGCGGCTGTACCAGGAGCCCGAGCTGGACATCGTCGCCCACTTTCCCTGGAAGGACGGGATGACGGGGCCTGGCGTCGACGCCGCCAGCCAACGCCTTTTCGAGCGGGCCATGGCAGCCGACGACCCCGTCTACCTCAGCGTGGCGCGCGTCACCGCCGAGGGCCTCCACCGTCGCCATCCCGACATCGAGACCAGGAGTGACGCCGTCCGCATCCTGCGCAGCGTGCTCATGAAGCCCGAGCACCAGGACTTCGTCGACGTGCTCCACCAGAGGCTATTCAGCCTGGCGGGCTGAAGCGCCCGGGGTGTCGGACGTCGATCCAATGGGTGCGAGCTCGCCCACCACGCGTTGCGTCGTGGAGGTCGCGTCGAGGGTGAGGGCGTCGTCACCGGAAACGTCTTGCCCCCGAGGTGTGGTCGCGACGGTCGCGAGGACCCCATCAGACCCCTCCGAGCCCGTGCCTGTTGTCGATCCCTGGGCGCCGAGTGGTCGAGGGAAAGACAGGTGCCTGGTCCGGCCGGGCACGGGATAGCGCGCGGTCCGTCGGGTCTGACGCGCGGGCCCGACTGCCGGGGAGGCGGGGGCGGCAGAGCTCGGGAACTGCACCATGGCTGCCGGTGGAGGCTCGGGCGGCGGCTCCTCGCCGCCCAGGTTCTCGATGACCGCCGCGAGCTCGGCATCGGACACCACCGCGAGTGCCGGGGCCTCAGCGTCTTCGCGGGGCACCCAGCACCTCACCTTGGTTCCGGCGCCGGGCCGGCTCTCGAGCGACCAGGACCCGCCGAGGGCCTCGCTGCGCTCCCGCATCGAGCTGAGCCCGACGTGGCCGGTGGGCGAGTAGCCCGTCCCCTCTGGGACGAACCCGGGCCCGTCGTCGCTGACGGTCACCGCGTAGCCGGCGTTCCGGTCGCTCAGCTCCACGGTGACGGTGGCGCCGGCGGCGTGCTTGCGCGCGTTGACGACCGCCTCGCAGGTGATCCGGTAGAGGGTGGTGGCAACCGTCCCGGTGGGTTCATCCGCAAAGCTGCCATCGAGGACGCAGTGGAGATCACCGTCATTCTCGACCTGCTCGAGATACTCACTCAGGGCGGTGGTGAAACCGCGCTCCACGACCTTCGGATGCAGCTCTGACATCAGCGTGCGCATGCGCGTGATGGACGACTGGACCGCGTCCGCGGCGCGATCCAACGACGACGCCTGCTTGGGGTCGGCGATGCCACGCCGGGCGATCTGGAGACGGGTGTGCCCCACCGCCATCCACTGCAGCATGTCGTCGTGGATGATGCCGGCGAGGCGGCGGCGCTCCTCGTCCTGCAACGTTACGAGGCGTAGCAGGAGCCCCTTCCTCCGATCATTGGCCTCGCGCAGTCCATCCAGACTGTGGTCGAGCTCGCGAGTGCGCTCTGTTACCAGATGGTCGAGCTGCCGATTCTGCTGCTGCAGCTGAAGGCCGAGCGCCTGGGTGTTGCGCACGAGGATGAATTGGCGCAGGAGGACGATCGCCACGATGCAAAAGCTGTCCCAGAGCAGGAAGTCGTCGAACCCGAACCCCTGCGGCCCGCGTCCGGCGGCCACCAGGCCGGCGGCGAGCATCGGGACATAGGGGAGCACCATCCGCCAGCGGGTGTTCTGGACGGTGCGGTCGGTGGGACCGTCCGCCGGGGTCATCGCCCGCAGCGCGCCCAAACCGATCAGGATGTATCCCAGCGTCCAGCCCATGTCCGCCGGGTTCGAGGTGTCGAAGTTCTGCACCGTGGTGAGATACGCGAAGGTGCTGTCGGCGACGGCGGTGAAGAGAATTCCCATGCCTAGGTAAACGAACGGTCGACGGCCTGCGGGCGCCATGCGGGAGAGCGCCAGGATCACGATCGTCCCCATGAAGACGTCGCTGAGCGGGTAGGCCAGGCTGAGGAACTGCTGCTCGAACCCAGTCGCGGAATGGGCATAGATGGGGCCCAGGATGGTCGCCCAGCTGATGAAGAGAGCCCCCCCCACCATCAGCAGACCGTCGAGGAGCAGTGAGATGCGAGTGCCGGCCCCCCGGAAGGCGGGGAGGGCGATCAATCCCGCTATTCCGAGCGGGATGGCGGCGACGTAGCCGACATCCGGCCAGGAGGGGAAGAGGGTTGCGGGGTTCTGGTTCAGGAAGACCTCCCGAACCGTCCAGTCCGTCTGCCCCAATCCCCAGCTCAGGGCCGAGAGGCCGATCAGCGCCCAAGCCGCGCGCGCCGGGGTGGTCCGTCGCCGTGCGGCGAGGAAGCAGACGATGGCCGCGGCGAGCGGCGCCAGCATCTCGGAAAGGTCGTCGAAAGCCACCGTCGGCCGGTTGCGGCCGGGGTGGAGGCCGATCCAGACGGCGCCCACTGCCGTGAAGACGACCGTGGCCGCAACCAGCCACGCGAAACTGCGCTTGCGCACGATTCGATGGCTGCGATGGGGAGTGGTGGTCACTATTCGAGGCTAGGCAGCCCGCGGCGGCGGGACCAGATGCAGGGGCCTCAGGATTCTCTGGTGCAGGTGGCCCATCCGAATATGGCGAATCAGAATCTGGCCGCCGCCGCGTGACTCCATCACCATGAGGTCACCACCACCCCCAGAGGGAGCGCTGACGTGACTGAACACCCCGATTTCGCGGCCTCCGGCCCCGGCTCTCGGGAGGCGCCTGGAAACCTGACCGTCCTCCTCCTCGACGACCACGCCGTGATGCTGGAGTCGGTGAGGGAGATCCTCGACACCGATGACACGCTGACCGTTGTGGGCACGGCCAGCCGCATTCAGGACGCGATCCTGCTGGCGCAGCAGACCCATCCCCAGGTGGCTGTGATCGACGTCAACATGCCCGATGGCGGCGGGTGGGCTGCGGCACGCGGCCTGCGCGAGGTCTGCCCCGACATCCGGCTGGTCGCCTACTCCTCGTTCGACGAGGCCCTGGTGATCCGCACCATCAGAGCGGCGGGGATCTCGGCCTTCGTCACCAAGGGTTCCGACATCGACGTCCTGCTGGCGGCAATCCATGGAGAGGACGTCAGCCCGGTGCTCGTTCAGGCCAAGCCCCTGATCAACAGGAAGATCGCCGCCGCGGCGGGCTGACCCGGACGGCGGCTGCCTTGCCACCTCCTCACCATCGGCGAGGTCATGCAGGTGCCGGCCCAGCCCGACATTCAGCCGGGCGCCCGATCGCATCGATCGAGGAAATCCTGACCCGCACCGGCTCAGTGCGAGTCTACGGCCGAACCTGCGCCTCCAGCCACGGACGGATCGGCTCCTGGGCGCGCTCCGCATCGCCAACCGTCAAGAGCGCCAGCCCTCCGATGGCCGCGGCACGATACATGGCGTAGAGAATGCGGAGCACCTCGCGGCCGTCCTCACCAGTCTCCAGGGGCTCGGCATCCCCTCGCACGCAGTCCACGAAATGCTGCATCTCGCCGACGTAGCCGTAGTTCCACAGCTCGTCGTAGACCGGATAGGACCATCCCCTCTCACTGGGAGCCTTCTCCGCGGAATAGTCATATCCGGACGAGCTGAAGGTGGGCAGCGCCGATCCGCGGACGAGGTCCACGTAGCTGACTCCTCCGGTACCGATGAGCTCCGCGTGGTCATCGAAACCACCCGGCTTTGCCCAGCTGACCGCGATCACGCCGAGCTGGCCGCGACCGAACCGGAGGATGCCCACGGCATGGTCATCTCCCAGGGTGCGTCCGGCATGCATGTACGTGCCGAGCTCGGCAGTCACCGAGATCACGGCAGGCTTGTCGTACATCCACCGGCAGAGCTCGACAGCGTGGCAGCCCATGTCCATGAGCACCCCGCCCCCCGAACGCGCGATGTCCCAAAACCAGTTCGAATGAGGGCCGTCGTGTTGCTCACTGTGTGCGACATGAAACAGCTGACCCAACGCTCCCGCATCGACGAGCTGCTTGGCACGGACGTACTTGGGAGCGAAGCAGAGCTCCTCCGCATAGAGCAGCAGCACCCCCGCCGCCCGGCAAGCCGCCGTCATCTCGTCGGCTTCGGCGAGGGTTCTGGCGAGTGGCTTCTCGCAGATCACGTGTTTGCCGGCACGCGCGCTATCGACGACCACGTCCCGATGGAGGTGGTTCGGCGCACCGACGCACACCACGTCGATCCTGCTGTCCTCGAGCAGGGCGCGGTGATCCGTGTACCAGCGCGGAACGGAATGGGCTCGCGCGAAGCTCTCTGCGTGTCCCGGCGTCGGGGAGGCGACGCCCAGCAGCGAGGTGCCGGGCACGCGCCGCATCGCCTCTGCATGCAACGACGAGACGAAGCCGGAGCCCACGATCCCCACGCCCACCTCCGCCATCGCAGCCATCTTCTCAACCAGGGCCTTTGCGCCACACCTGCACCATGAGGTGCGAGGGGAGGTACTCGTCGGAATAGAGGGCAACCCGACCGCTGGGGCTGTAGTCGCTCTGGCCGAGGAGGAGAAGCGGCTCGCCCACCTTGATCCCGAGGGCTGCTGCCACCTTGGGAGCTGCGGTGACGGCCCGAAGGTCAGCGAGCCCGCCGTCGATCATCGTTCCCAGGTCGCGCAGCACCGCGTAAAGGGAGCCACGTTCGCGGAAGACTTGCTCCAGCCCCTCGATCGTCATCCCGCGAGCCGTGAGGTGCGCGAGGGGGAGGTAGTCGAGGGTGAAGGCCACCGGGACGTCGTCGGCCGTGCGCACCCGCTCGACGAGGGCGAGCGGCTCGCCGACAGCTGTCCCCAGCTTCTGAGCGAGGACTTCGTCGGCGGGGACCGATGAGACCGCGAGATGGCTGGTTCCGGGCCTCTCGCCGATGCTCGTTATCAGCTCGGTGAGGCCGTAGTTGGCGTTGAGGACGTTGCGCAGGCGAGCGGTGTGGGGCACGATGAATGTCCCCAGCCCCTGGCGTCGGGAGAGAAGTCCTTCGTGCTCGAGGACGCTGATCGCCTGTCGCAACGTGCCGCGGCTGACCCCCAACTGTCGGGCCAGCTCGGATTCGGCCGGGAACTCGCGCTCCGGCGATATGCTCCCGCTCCGGATGGCCTGCCGGAGCGTGGCCGTCACCTCCGCGGCAAGTGTCCGCCGGGCATGGACAGGCACCAAGTGCGAAGTGCTTTCCACGTTCCACGTGATTTTAGCACCGGGTTGACCGGGTTTCCCAAACCGCCCATTCACGGCGGACACGCCGTCGCATGCGTCAGCCAACCGGTGCCCTCCCCTGAGGCCCTGAGGTCTCCGAGGTCGGGAGCGCCGAACTCTGGGATGCCCCGGCAACCGGCGAAGAGGAGAAGGCGCGGTGAACGGGTCGGCCACGCTCGACGTCTTCCGCGGCGACGTGGCAGGCCGCCTCGTGCGCCGGCCCCATCTTGCTCAGCTCCGGCGTCACGCTGGCGCAAACTCCGATGGCAAGGGGACACCGGGGGGCAAAGCGGCAACCCTCCGACGGGTTGATGACCCGGGGCGGTTCACCGCTGTCCGCCGGGATGTCCACGGGCTCCTCTCGCGGGTCAGGCGCCGCCGACAGGAGGAGCTGCGTGTAGGGGTGGCGGGGCTGCGAGAGGACGGCGTCGGCGGGGCCAGTCTCGACCTGGTGGCCCGCATACATCACGATGATGCGATCAGCCACGTAGCGGGCGCTCGCCAGATCGTGGGTGATGTAGAGAAGAGAGACGCCCTCCTCCTCGCGCAGGCGGGCCATCATGTTCAGGACCCCCGCACGGATCGAGACGTCTAGCATCGATACGGGCTCATCGGCCAGGATCAGCCGGGGCTGGACCGCCAGCGCCTGCGCGAAGCCCACCCGCTGGCGCTGCCCGCCGCTCATCTCGTAGGGGAACTTGGCGAGCATGTCAGGGCTGAGCCCCACCGTGTCGAAGACACGCTGCGCCTCCCGCTGCCGCCCGGCGCGATCCAGCTCAGGACGGTGCAGCTTCAAGCTCCGCATCACCCCATGGGAAACGCGGAAGACGGGATTCATCGCGCTGTACGGGTCCTGGAAGACGAGAGGCACCTCGCCGCGATACCAGAGGATGTCCCGGCGGGAGTGCAGATGGTTGACCGCACGCCCGCGGTAGTAGATGGTCCCGCGGGTGGGCGGGTAGATCATGGTCAGCAGCCGCGCCACCGTGGTCTTGCCACTGCCGCTCTCGCCCACAACGGCGACGATCTCCCGCTCGCCGATGGTCATGGAGAAACTGTCGACGGCGTGCAACATGTTCCTTGAGCGGAATCCGCCGAGCCGAAAGTGCCGCGTGAGATCGACGGTGCGGAGGAGCGGTTCGCCGGAATCGAGACCGGTGCCCCCGGGTGCGGGCGTCGTGCTCTGAACCATGGCTCAGGCGGTCTCCCCGATGCGACCCTGATGGGCTTGCCCGTCGTAGAGAAGACAGCGGACCTGGGCCTCGTCCACCGCGAACATCTCCGGCGAACGGGCGGCACACTCCGGCATCGCGTCGGGGCAGCGCGGCATGAAACGGCATCCGGACGGCAGATGCCCGAGGTCCGGGGGGCTGCCGGGGATGCCGGTCAGTTCGCGCCGGTTGCCGCGGATGGACGGGAACGCGTCCATCAGACCCCGGGTGTACGGGTGCAGAGGTGAGGTGAACATCCGCCGGGTGCCTCCCACCTCGGCCGTCTGGCCGGCGTACATGACCATGACGCGATCCGAGTAGTGGCTCACCACGGACATGTCGTGGGTGACGAAGATCACCGCGAAGCCGAGCTGCACCTGCAGCTCCTTGATCTGACGCATCAGGGCGCGTTGTGCGACGACGTCGAGCGCCGACGTCGGCTCGTCCATCAGCACCAACTGGGGGGTGAAGAGGAGAGCCATGGCGATCATCGTCCGCTGACGCATGCCGCCGCTCAGCTGGTGAGGGTAGCTGTCCAGGTGGGCCGGGTCGATACCCACCAGCCGGAGGACCTCGGCGGAGCGGTTTCGGATCTCCTTACCCGTCATCTTGGCGTGAGCGCGGATGGCGTCGGCGAACTGCGCCGCCACGGTCTTCATGGGATTGAGCGCGTTCATGGCACTCTGCATCACCACGGCGTAGTCGCGCCATCTCATGTGGCGCAGCTCGGCCTCGGTCAGCCGGACCATGTCCTTGCCGGTGAACCTCACGCTGCCCCCGATCAGGACGGCAGGGGGAGAGAGAAGCTGGGCAATGGCAAAGAGCATCGTCGACTTGCCGCAACCTGACTCACCGACCACACCGAGGAACTCCCCCGGCGCCACACTGAGAGACACGTGATCGAGCGCTCGCACGTCCGCGTACTCAGCCTGATAGTCGACGGTAAGGTCCTTGACCTCAAGAAGCGGATCTGTCACGCCGCCTCCTCGCCGGTCGCAGAGCCGGGTTTCCGATCTCGTCGAAAGCGTAGTTGAGGAGGGCGAACCCGGCGCCCAGCAGGGCCACCGCGAGCCCGGGAGACAGCTCCCACCACACGTTGCCGGAGATGAGCGCATCGTTCGCCTGGGCCTGGTAGAGGAGGGTGCCCCAGGTCAGCTCGCTGCTGTTACCCAGGCCGAGGAACTGGAGGCCGGCAGCGAATCCCACCACGTAGACGGCCACCCCGAGGAACGACGCGGCGAGCAGCGAGGTCATGGTGGGCACGATCTCGACCAGGACGATGTAGAGGGGTCGCTCTCCGCGCACCCTGGCGGAGGCGAGGAAGTCACGGCTGCGCAGTGACAGGCCCTGTGACCGCAGCTGCCTTGCCTGGAAGGCCCAACTGGTCAGGCACAGCACCAGGATCATCGTGCTCGCTCCCGAGGGGAGGTAGAAGGCGAGCACGATCAAGAGGGGCAGCGTGGGAATGATCAGGAATATGTCGGTCAGCAGAGAGAGGCTGCGATCAGCCAGACCCCCGAGGTAGGCCGCGGTGATCCCGATGATCATGGACAGGAGCGTCGCGATGACGCTCACCACGACGACGATGACCAGGGTGAGGCGGGTGCCGTAAATCAGCTGGCAGAAGACGTCCTGTCCCACCAGCGTGGTCCCCAGCAGATGCTGGAGTGACGGTCCCTGCTCGATGCCGTAAATGGCCGCATTGGGATCGTCGTGGGTCAGCAGCCCCGGAAATGCCGCCACGAAGCTGATGACGAGGATGATCACGAGCCCGGCGGTGGCCTTCTTGCTGCTGAACAGGGTCCGCAGGAAGCGGACACGGGCACTGGTGTTGGGGGCGCTGACGCCAGCCCCGCCGAGGGCGCTGTTGGAGCCGATCGCTGGAATGGCCATGTCTGGACCCTACGCGTCCCTGGTCCGCGGATCGACCAGCGCCGTCACGAGGTCGGCAGCCAGGACGCAGACCAGCACCGCCATCGTGTAGAAGAGGAAGAGGCCCTGCATCATCGGCAGATCGTGAAGCGTGGTGCTCGTGTAGAACAGATACCCGAGCCCCGGGTACGAGAAGGTGTACTCGACCAGGATGGCTCCGCCCAGCACGAATCCCAGCTGCATGGCGAAACCGGTCAGGTTGGGGAGGATCGCGTTCCGGGCCGCGTAGTCGAGCATGATCCGCCAGGGCGCGAGGCCCTTGGCCCGCCCCATCTTGACGTAGTCCTCCGCCAGGGTGGTGATCATGTTGTTGCGCATGGAGAAGATCCAGAGTCCGGCCGTGACCACCACCAGGGTGGCACCCGGAAGGATGGCGTGCGTGATCACATCGCCGATGAACGGAAGGGACAGCGAGGGCGTGGCGTCGAGGCTGTAGTTACCGCCGATGGGCAGCCAGTTGAGCATCACCCCGAAGATGAGGATGAGGATCAGGCCCATGAAGAAGATCGGGAAGCTCGAGACGATGAAGAGGAGCGGTGGCAGGAAGGCGTCCATCCTGCCTCCGCGCCTCCACGCGGTGAGGATTCCCACCAGCGTTCCGATGAGAAAGGCCAGCACTGTGGCGATGCCCACCAGACCCAGGGTCCAGGGAAGCGCCTGAAGGAGCGCCGTCACGACGGGGATGCCGTAGTGGTCGACTCCCAGCTGGCCGGTGAAGCAGTTCCCCAGGTACTGGAGATAGGTGAGGATGATGTTCTGGTGAACATTGACCCCGAACTCGATCTCCAGCGCGTGGAGCGCCGCGGGGTTGACGCCGTGCAACGTGGCCAGCACCGCCTGGGCCTCGTTGCCGGGCATGAGCCGCGGCAGGGCGAAGTTGATGGTGAGGGCCGCCCAGAGGGTGACGAGGAACAGGCCCAGGCGGCGACGGAGATATGTCATCCCCGTGCCGCCTGGGTCCCGTTCATGGCCTATGTACTCCTAATCCTTGCCTGGCTCGGTCAGTTGACCGGGTACAGGTGATCGAGGATGACCCCGTTGTCTTCCATGGGGGCGTAGACCGCTGGCTGGGCGTAAGGATCCGACGCGGTCGGCCAGCCTCCGATCTTGGAAGCGTCGTACGTGTACCAGTCGACCCCTTCGGTCACGGGGATGAAGGGATAGTCGGTCACCATGACCTGCTCGATCTGGTCGATGATCTTCTGCTGCTGGCTCACGTCGGTGGTGGCGGCGTACTCGTTGAAGAGAGCGTCGGTGGCGGCCGAGTCGTAGCGGGAGTAGTTGGTGCCGCCGATGTTGCTGCTGTCCAGGTCTCCCCTCAGCTCGTAGTAGGGGGTGGGACCTCCCTGGGTGTAGGGACCACCGCTCCCGGCGTAGGCGAGCTGGAAGTTGCCGGTCTCGAGGTTGGTGGTGTATGGACCGGAGTTCTCATCGTCAACTGTGACCTGGATACCCGCCGCCTTGAGCTCCTGGGTGACGATCACCAGCGAGGCGTCCCAGTCGCTGAAGCCGCTGACGGTCTGAAGGGTGAAGCTGAGCGCCTGGCCCTGGGCGTTCTGAAAGATGCCGTTGGAACCCTTGGTGAAGCCTGCGGCCTCCAGGACCTGCTCGGCCTTGGCAGGGTCATAGGCGGTGTCGTCGATCGACTTGTCGTACCACGAAGAGTAGGTCGGGGTGATGATCCCGGTCTGGCTCGCGGCGGGCTCGTACCCACTCTCACCGCGGGTGGCGATGTCCGAACGGTCGAGTGCCAGGCTGATTGCCTGCCGCACGGCCACGTTGCTCAGCAGCGGGTTGTTGAGGTTCGGGAAGATGCCCACATTGAGGACAGGGGGGAACCACATGTAGCGATCCGGGCCCTTGTCGAGGTAGGCGGTCTTCATGTTGGGGACGGGCTGCGCGCCCCACTGCGCCTGGCCCTCGGTGAGGTAGAGGTTGGCCTGGTCGTTGCCCAGGAAGGACGGGTAGTCCACCTCAGCGATGCGAGGGACCGGGTTCGCCGCCGTGCTCTGCCAGTAATCGGGGTTGCGCACGTACTTGACGTTGGCCTCGGAGCAACTGCCGACCTTGTAGGGGCCCGTGCCAACGGGATTGCTGTCGGCGTACGTCGCGAGCTTGGTCTGATCGAGAGTTGACCAGATGTGCGCCGGAACGATGGGAACCTGGTCCGCGACATAGTAGAAGTAGGTCTGGGCGGCGGTGGCGAAGGTGAACACCACCTGGTCGGCCCCCTGCGTCGTGACCGCGGTGAGCGGCCCGCCGTCGGCCTTCCAGAGCGCGTTGAGGTCAAGCGCGGGAGAGGTCGCCATCGCGTTGAACGTGTAGGCCACGTCGGCCGCGGAGAAAGACTGGCCGTCCGTCCACTTGACCCCGTTCCGGATCGTGAAGGTCAGGGTCTCATAGTTGTTGCTCCAGGCCGAGCTGGTGGCCAGCCACGGCTCCACCTGACTGGAGCCCGACGAGGTCGTCTGGAGGTCATTGATGTACTCCAGCGGCTCGTAGGTGAACCCGACCGAAAGGAAGTTCAAGGCCGGGTTGAAGGGGTTGAAGGTGCACGGCCACGTCGTGCCCATGTAGCTGTCGATGACGAGTTTCCCGCCCACCTTGCTGCTGCTGGCCGTGGAGCTTCCAGCGCTGGTGGTCCCGCCGCACGCGGCGAGTAGGGTCGCGGTGCCCGCGAGCAGCATGACGAGCTTGCGATGGCTCCGGGGCCGAGCCGCCGCAAAGGGGGTCGGTGCCCGGCCCCAAGTAGGTGTCCTCATCTCCGTACGACTCCCATGTTATTTGATGTTCCCAGCCGGGGCACGGTGATGCACCGGCGCGCCGTCAACCTGTGGTGCCCGTTCGCCTGCCCCGGGACTCGACGCGGGCGGGGCGAGGAGAACGTGGCGGGTCATGGTCACGCCTCGGCGCCGGCCTTGGCGGGGACCTCGACACTGTGCCAATCCGGCTCTTCGCGTCCTGGTGGCAGCATCGCGCGCAGCATGATGTCCGCGAAGAGGGGCTGATCGGGATTGAGGCCCTGGCTCACCGCGAGGTAATAGGTGATCAGGTGTACGGGTGCCAGGTAGAGCAGGGGCGCCACCAGCGGGTGCGGCGCTTGCGGAACGCGGACCACCGCCTCGGCGCAATCGCCCACGGCCAAGTCGGGCTCCGCGATGCAAAGACGGTCGGCCTCGAACTCACGCGTGAGTGTGAGCAGCGATCGGCTGAGAACCTGGTCGGCTGCGGTCATGAGATTGACGTACAGCCAGCCCTTGCGCAGGATGCTCACCGCGCCGTGGAGAGCGCTCCCCGTCTCATCCCACTCGGTGACCACGCGAGCGGCCTCCTGCATCTTGAGGGCTGCCTCCATGGCAACTCCCTGATTGCCCGCGGTACCGGTGACCAGCGCCGAGTGGTGCTCGGCCAACCAGGGGGCAAGCGCCGTCAGCTCGGTCTCCGCGCTCTTGACGCCAAGCTCGAGCAACGCTGGCATCTCAGCCAGAGCGCTTTTCACGACCTGCAGCTCGGGCTCGTCGCTGGCGAGCGTGAGGGCGATCTGCATCAGGACGGCCGTGCAGGCACCGACGCTCTTGGTCTTGGCATAGGCACTCTCCGGCCCCTCGCCGGTCGTGATGACGAGGTCGCAGCCGGTACCGAGCAGGCTGTCCTCGACCGCGGTCACCGCGACGCACATGGCTCCGGCACGCCGCGCAGCGGCGAGCGCGTCGACGATGCCACCGCGCTCTCCGGAGCGGGATGCCAGCACGACGAGGGTGTCCGGCCCGAGTGGAAGCCCGAGGTCGAGATCGAGCTCGGTGGCGACGGCGATCGTGGTCGGGGCGGGGAGAAAGCGGCGCAACAGCGGCGAGGCCATCTGGGCGGCGGTATGCGAGCTGCCGAGGCCGGTGACAATCACATCCTTGAGGGGACGTCGCGCCACCAGGTCACGCAGCTCGTCCACACGTGGCTGCGCCACTCTCAGGGTGTTGGCCACGGCTTCCGGCTGTTCGCGAATGTAATCGAGCATGAGATGGTTGGTCATCAGGTGGGCTGTGCCTCCAAGGGGATCGGGCTGCGCAAGTAGCGGTCGGGAAACAGGATCAGGCTTGCGCTTCCGATCGCGGCTCCCATTTGTGGAAACGCGGAGACCTCCACACCCTCAAGCATCTTCAGGCGCGCGGGGCTGGCCACTTTCGACAGCGACTCCCGGACGCTGCCGAGTAGCAGATCGGCGGAGTCCGTCACACCTCCGGAGAGGACGATGAGTTCCGGGGAGAAGATCTGAAGGTAGCTCGCCAGCGCGACGGCCAGGAAGTGGGCGGCGCGCTTGAATGTGGTCATGGCCACGGCATCGCCGTGGCGTGCTGCCTCGGCCACATCGGTGGTGGAGATCTCCTCCCCGGCCTGGAGTTTGGCGGCGAGGCTGCTTGCGGGGGCTCGACCGGCGGCGCGGATCGCCTCGGCCCGCAAACCCCACCCCGACGCAACCGTCTCTAGGCAGCCGCGCCCGCCGCAGGTGCACGGCTGAAGGCCGTCGGGGTCGACGATGATGTGCCCGGTGTCGCCGGCCGTGCCCCACGAATACTGGACCAGCTCGCCGTCGATCATGACGCCGATGGAGATGCCGGTGCCGATGGCCATGAGAAGAAGGCGGCTCACCCCCTGACCGCGACCGAAGAGGTGCTCCGCGATCACCGCGGCGCTGACGTCGTTGCCAGTGCGAATTTCGCCGCCCAGGTGTTTGGCAAAGACGGGTCGGAGCGCGACGCCCTCCAGCTTGGGCATGTTCGTGGTCCACCGCTGCACCCAGTCGGGGCCCTCGACAAAATAGGGGACCACGATCCCGATGCCCGACGGCGCCGGTCCGGCTGCGCGTGAGCTCTCTCGAAAGGCTCCGATCTGGCGCGCGATCCGCTCTCCGATCTCGAGCCCGGTGTCCCCTCCTGGCGTCGGGTGGACGGATGAGCTGAGGACCGCGCCCGTCCGGTCCACCAGGACGAGCTTGAGCCGGCTGGCTCCCACATCGACACCGATGGCCGCTGAGCGACGCGGGTTCTCCATGCTATTCACGCGGCCCGCTCCTGGAGAGCGTCCTCGATGCACGAGATCAGGGCGCGCGCGCTCTGCTCCAGGTCCGTCTGCAAGAAGAGCCCTGAGCTCCCGCCGACGAATCGGTCGGCTCCGGCTCGCACGAGCGGAGGAATGGTGCCCGCGTTGATGGCCCCGTCGACCTCGATGGTGAGTGCCGGGTGAACGCGGTCGCGGAGCTTGCCGAGCTTCCGGATCTTCTCGATGGTTGCGGGAATGAAGGGAGCGCCGGCGAAACCCGGCTCCACGCTCATGACCAGGAGCCCATCGACGTCGCGGAGTAGGGGACCGACCCGCTCGACCGGCGTCGACGGCTTCATGGCGAGCCCGACCGATGCGCCGTGCTGCCGGATCGCAGCGATGCAGGCGCGGGGGTCGCTGGCCGCCTCGATGTGAAAGGTGACCATGTCGCTGTGCGGGGCGAAGAGCGGGATCAGATCCAGCGGCTCCTCGATCATCAGATGGCACTCGCGCTTCCAGAGCGTCCGGGGCGGGAGCTGCGAGAAGACCTCGAGCCCGAGGGGGAGGTTCGGCACGAAGCGGCCGTCGCCGAAGTCGAGGTGTGCGACCCGAACCCCGGCACTGCTTAGGGCCCCCAGCTGCACGGGGAGCCACCGGAAGTCGGCACACATGATCGAGGCGGAAAGGGGCGGGCACGCGGGTCTCGGGCTCCCCCCGGTGGGGGACGCGTCCCAGCTGCCGCCGTTCCTCGACATGGCGGCCAATCTTACACACGTTCAACAAGTAAACAAGCGAACGTCTGTACAACAAAATGTGGCGGGGTACGGCCGCCCGCCCGACGGGCGGCGGCGATCCGGCCGGCCTCGAGGTCAGGAGCTGCGCGGTACCCGAGCGGACGCTGGCACGGGGCAAGGAAGGTTCCCTGCCACGGAGGCGTGCATGGCCTCGAGAGCTGCTGTGTTCGCTCGTGACTCGCCGAGATCCCACGGGAGCGGAGCTCGCCCCCGGATGGCGTCCGCGAGCCGTTCGACCTCGAGCCGGTAGGGGTCCTCGAAGGGAAACAGCTCCAGGGCGGGCTCACTCCCCTCGAGGAAGATCTCCCCGCCCCCACGGTGGAGGAGCAGCTTGGTGTACGGCTCCCGCCGCATGCCGGTGCCCGGCACCAGCAGCCACCCGTCCGTGCCCACCACTTCGACCTGGGCAAACGGGTTGGGAAGGTCGAAGCTGATCCAGAAGGGAGCGGTGCTTGCGCCCGAGAAGCGCAGCACGCCGGTGACCGACGTCTCCGTCATCTGACCCGTTCGACGGTCGGCGAAGCCGAATACCTCGACAGGCTCCTCGTCGAAGATGCCGCGAGCCATGCTGGTCGCGTAGCACCCCATGTCCCAGATGATCCCCCCCCCCTCCTCGGGGGTGAAGAGCGGGCTCCCCAGGCTGGTGGGCGTGGCGAAGGAGAAGCCGATCCGCACCACTCGCGGCTCGCCCACCGCGCCGGCTGACACCAACTCGAGGGCGCGGCGCCACCGCCGAGCGTGGCGGTACATAAAGGCCTCCAGGACCAGCCGTCCGGTTCGACGTGAGGCCGCGGCGATGGCGTCGACTTCCTGCACGGATAGCGCGAGCGGTTTCTCGCAGAGCACGTGCTTGCCCGCCTCCAATGCCCTCACCGTCCAGGTCGCGTGCAGGTGATTTGGGAGCGGGATGTAGACGGCGTCGATGTCCGGATCGTCGAGGAGCTGGTCGTACGAGCTGTGAGCCCTGCAGCCCCAGCGGGCGGCGGCATCCTCGGCGCGCTGCGGTGTCCTGGAGGCGATGGCGGCGAGCACCGAGCCATCGGCAGCCAGCAGGCCCGGGATAAGCCCCTCGTTGCTGATGGTCGCGGTCGACAGCACTCCCCAGCGTACGACGTCGGTCATGACCGGTTCCGTGCGGCTCCTTTCATGCGGCGCACGCCTTGAGCGGCGACGATGCCCTCGATCGAGGGGGCCGATGGTACCAGTGACCCCGAGCGAGCCGCCCCGTCCCGCGGCGCGGGATGTGCCGACATGGTGTGGCGCTCGCCATAGGGTGCGACGGCCCGCACCGGTCATCCACTCTGGATCGCGCCGGCCCGACTGGCGCGCGTCCGCGCGTGCGTGCCCGCGAACAGTGAGTGGGCAGCTGGAAGACGGTTGCGCGGCGGGCCGTTCGACCCCACCCCGAGAGGACCTCTCGCTCTTTGAGCACACCGTGTGCACGGATAGTGTCAGCGGCGATGCCCGGTCAGGTGGGAGATGCACGATGCCCGTCGATGTCCGTGGGATGAGCAAGGCCGACGTCGCTCGCATGATGGACTTCGCGATCCTCAAGCACACCTGGCCCGAGTCCGAGTACCTGAAGGGCTGCGAGATCGTCAGGAAGTACAGATTCGTCGCCTATCACGTGCTGCCCAGCCGGCTTCCGCTCGTGGTAGGGGAGCTCGGCGACTTCGCTCGCGAGCATGCGATCGAGCTCGGTGCCCCGATCTCCTTCCCTTACGGCTCCACGTCGACCAAAGTGAAGCTGGCGGAAGCCGAACAGCTCATCGCCGAGGGCGCCACCGCCCTCGACATGGTGGCCAACATCGGCTGGCTGAAGGATCGCCGGTACGCGCTCTACCAGCACGAATGCACGGAGCACATCAAGCAATGCCACGCCGCCGGGATCAATGGCAAGGTGATCATTGAGGTGGGCTACTTGACCGACGAGGAGGTGGTCACGGCCACCAAGATGGTGATGGAGGCGGAGGCGGACTTCGTCAAGACGGCAACGGGTACCGGCCCCTCCGGCTTTCCCACCCGTGACCAGGTCCAGCTGATCCTTGACACGCTTCACCAGGCCAGGAGCAGGACCGGCCTCAAGGTGTCCGGGGTGGCGGCACCGCGGGTGGCCAATACGTACGCATTCATCAGGATGGGGGCGGACCGGATCGGCACGAGCTCGGCTCCCGACGTCGTCGATGCGCTCCCCCAGGTGCAGGGCGAGCTCCTCGCAGATCAGCCGCCAGCCGCACGCTGAGCTCAGTGCCGCGTGATCTCGAACCAGCTGTGGGTGCGCCCCGGCCTCCGACCCCCTCTGTCTATCCCACGGGGGTGAGCCCGCCCACGACGGGGGCGGCGGTGAAGGTCGTGGTGATCGTGAAAGTCCCCCCCAGGATCGGAAGCGGCATCGCCACCGGGGCTTGGGTGGTGACCGTGGCGAGCACCTCGTCGGTGCCTTCGGGATGGGTGCACGTCGTCGACTCCGCCAGTCCACTGAAGGCGTCACCCGCGCTGCTGCAGGCAGACGCGAAGGAGGGGAGGAGGGACGCCTGCCCGCTCTCAGCGGCAACGTAGTTGACCTGGCTCGCACCTGCCGTTGCGGCCTGCTCCGCGGCGTTTTGGAGGCGGACTCTGGCCTCGTACAGCTGCGAGAGGTCGACGGCCACGGCGATCATTCCGATGATCAGGAACAGCATGGAGAAGGCGAACATCACCAGGATCTGGCCTCGTTCCCCAGCTCTCCTGGTGTGCCGCGTCAGCATTGGAAGGCGCTCGCAGAGCCCGAGGTGGTCTGGCACTGGCGGTATTGGGATGGGTACGCCTCAGCGGTGGTGCTGAGCTTGATCGACCAGAACCAGAAGATGCTGATCGGCGTTTTGGAGAAGTCCAGGTCCGCCTGGGCCGTGCAGGTCACGGGTGCAGGGACGCCCTGGGCGTTGAGGTCGATCTCGCCCTCCAGGTATGGGCCTGCACAGTTGACCGGGGTCGTCACGGAGAGGTAGCCGCTCTCGCTGCCGTACGGGTTCAGGGTATGCGAGAAGGCGTAGGCGGAATCGGCCCGGCTCGCCGCCGGGTCTCCCAGTGGGGGCACGAGCGCGGACTGGGCGGCGAGATCCACCGCGGTCTGAAACTCATTCTCGGCCCTCAGCTCGAGCATCATCCCCACAAAGCCAGAGACGATCACGATCATGATGGGGAGCACCAGAGCCATCTCGATGGCAGCCTGTGCGCGCTGGCCGCTGCGCCGTCCGCGCCCGGTTCTCACGGCGAGTACGTCCCCACGTTGACGGACGCCGTCTCGGAGATCGGGAGGCCCCAACCGCGCCAGTTGAAGGGCCCGAATTCGGGCGGGACCATGGAGAGGGCGTAGCCGGTGATAGCGACCGTGACATGGCCGGCGCCGTCATTGACAACGCAAACGACTACGTGACCCACTCCGTCATAACCCGAGTGGAGGCCATCCAAATAATCGGCGACCTGATCGGACGTGGGGCATGCATTGGGCCCGATCTCGCCGCTGAGCTGCCGTTCGGCAGCCAGCAGGGCGAGTTCGAGCGTGTCCCAGACGTCGGCTATCTGCAAGAGCCGTTGCGGGTCGCCGCCCGGCCGGCCGGGCATGCAGCCAGGAAGCCCCATGAGTGGATCCCCTCCCTCTCAGGGCGTCATCGACCGCGCGACGTCACCCTCCGCAGCCACGAGCACGTTGCCCGAGTCTTCGACCCGGTGTGCCAGGGTGATCAGGCCGTCCTGGAGGTTGTCGAGCGCGGCCAGCGTCTCTCGGAGCACCTGCGCGTAGTGGGTGTCCGACGAGGCATGTGCAAAGGGATCGCCGGTGTTCGAGCCGTGCGCATCGAGGTCGGCGACGGCGCTCACGACCGGGCCGCTCGCCCGCTGGAACGCGTCCGAGAGGTCGTTGAAGGAGGTGATGCTGCCGACGTAGAGGGTGGCGGTGCGGCCCGAGCCGCCCTGTCCCGCCGCTGGTGCCACCGGATGTGCTCCGTGCCCTGGAGATCGTCCCGGTGATGGTCCGGGCGATCGGCGGACATCGGGCAGACAAAGCGCCCTCGCTCACCCCCTGGGCGGCAGGTGGTACTCCAGGAAGGCCTTGGTCTGCTCCCAGGCCTGGGCCGCCGCCTGGGGCCGGGAGAACATCGCCGAGTCGTGGTTGTCGAAGGCGTGGCCCGCGTGGGGGTGGAGGTGCAGCTCCACGTGCCGGCGGCCGGCGAACTCGTGAGCCACCGCCCGGCGCTGCGCGGTGCTGATGTAGGTGTCGTCCTCGCCGAAGTGAAAGAGGATGGGGCAGGTCACCAGCGGGGCGAGGTCGAGGGCACCGGGGATGGACGACCCGTAGTAGCAGACCGCGACCGCCGGGTCCGAGGCTGCCGCCACCATGTAGGCGATGCCGCCCCCCAGGCAGAATCCGATGATGCCGACCCGACGCCCCTGCACCTCGGGAACGGCCCGCAGGTGCTCCAATGTCACCGTCGTGTCATCCACCGCCTGGGGCACGTCCAGCCGCTGCATCGCCTGGAAGGCGCGCGGCAGGCTGTTGGGAAGGTGCTCGTCGAGCACCAGGCCCTGCTCCAGCCGCGAGTAGAGGTCGGGCGCCAGCGCGACGTAGCCGAGACCTGCCAGGCGGTCGCACACGCCCTTCACATACGGGGTGAGGCCGAATATCTCCTGGACCACGACCAGCCCCGGACCGGTCCCGCTCTCGGGAAGGGAGAGCGAGCCTGAGAACCGGTGCCCGTCGTGGCCCCAGATGCTCTCTTCCCTTCTCGCCATTGCCAGGAAAGCGTACTCGTCAGCCGGTGTTCTGCAACCCGGCCGCGATTCCGTTGACGCTGCGCAGGATCGCCTCCAGGAGCGCCGCCCGCTGCGGGTCGGCCTCGTTGAGGGCTCTGTAGCGGGCCAGCATCTGCGCCTGCAGGACCGATAGCGGGTCGATGTAGGGGTCGCGTAGCCGGAGCGTCTCCTGGAGGAGGGGCTGGTCGGCCAGCAGGGTCCGCTTGCCGGTGATGTGGAGCACCGCCTGGAGCGTCCGCGCGTGCTCCGCGGTCACGTCCACCCACATCCGCTCGCGCAGCCCGGGGTCCCGGACCAGCTCGAGGTAGCGGCTCGCCACCCCCATGTCGGTCTTAGCCAGGGTCATCTCGAGGTTGCCGATCAGCGCGCGAAAGAAGGGCCACCGCTGGTACATCTGGTGGAGCAGCTTCCAGCGCGCCGTCCCCGCCTCGGGCAGCGGGGCGTCCACCTCGCTGGGAGGCGGTGCGTCGCGGTCCTCGGCCGCGTCAACGGGAAGGCCCTCGGCAAACGCCACCAGCGACCCGCCCACCCCGTACCACGTGGGCAGCATCAGCCGGGTCTGGTTCCACGCGAAGACCCACGGGATCGCGCGCAGATCGGCGATCCGCGTGGACTCCCCTCGGCTCACCGGGCGGGAGCCGATGTTGAGCTGCCCCAGCTCGCCGATCGGGGTGACCTCGGTGAAGAAGCGCTCGAATTCTTCCGTGTAAACGAAGGTCCGGTAGCGCCGGTAGCTGTCGGCCGCGATGCCGGCCATCGCCGTCTCCCAGACCGCCTCCTGGTCGGGGGGGAGCGGGGCCTGCAGCGAGCTCGCCTCCCACACCGCGGCGGCGACCAGCTCCAGGTGGTTCTGCGCCACCTCCTCGCGCGAGTAGCGGTAGTGGAGGATCTCCCCCTGCTCGGTCAGCCGGACCCGGCCGCGCACCGCCCCCGGCGGTTGGGAAAGCAGGGCCTCGTGGGTGGGGCCGCCGCCGCGCGACACCGTGCCGCCCCGGCCGTGGAAGAGGCGCAGGCGCACGCCCGCCTCGTCGCAGACGCGGGCGAGCTGGCGGTGGGCGACATACAGCGACCACTGGGCGGCCAGATAGCCGCCATCCTTGCTGCTGTCGCTGTAGCCGAGCATCACCTCCTGGATGTTGCCGCGGGCCCGGACCTGTTGGGCGTACTCGGGCTGAGCGAGCAGGCGGCGCAGCAGTCGGGGTGCGGAGCGGAGGCCGGAGATCGTCTCCATCAGGGGCACCAGGTCGAATCGGCTGGTGTGCACACCGCCGAAGGACCAGGAGACGAGCCCGACCAGGGAGGCGAGCCACAGCCCCGCCATCACTTCGACGGAGGAATGGGTCATCGAGATCACCACGTTCTCGGTCGAGTGGGGGGAGATCGAGCGCTGGGCGCGGCCCATCTCCACCAGGGTGTCCAGGAGGTCGCGGTCGTCCGCGCTGAGGGTCAGGGTGCCGATGTGCGGCCCACGCTGCTGCATGGCGCGCGCCAGCAGCTCGACCGCCGACTCCTCGTCGAGGTCGTCCAGGCTGCCGTCCAGCTGACCGCACTGGCGCAGGATCGTGGAGGCGACCTCGCGCAGCCGCGCAGCGTGCAACCGGACGTCGATCGCGTAACCGTAGAAGTCGAAGGCGGCGACCTGGCGCCGGAGCTCCAGCAGCTGGCCGTTGGCGAAGAGCGCTCCGCGCTGCCGGCGGAGGGCGGCATCGACGAGATCGAGGTCGTCGAGCAGCTCCCGGGCGTTGGCGTAGGGGCGCTCGGCGGCTCTGACGCCCTGGAGCTGAGCGAGCGATGTCTCCAGCCGGTGGCGGATCAGGGTCAGCTTGCGCCGGTACGGCTCGGTCTGGTTGCGGTCGCCGAGGTCGTGGACCGCCTCGGGCATCCGGGCCTCGTCGTCGGCAATGGACGCGGCCAGGATCGTGTCGGCGCCCGTCCAGCGGGTGGACTGGCTGTACTGGACGGAGATCGCATGCACCGAGTCGCGGTAGCGGGTCAGCACCATCTGCTTCTGAGCCCGCAGGGCGTCGCGGAGCGTCCGTGCCCGGGCGTGGGGATTGCCGTCCTGATCGCCGCCGACCCAGGAGCCGAGATGGAGGAAGGGGTGGAAGGGTGGGGGAGCCCCTCCGAAGACCTCGACCCAGCGGCGGTCCAGCTCGGCGTGGACGGCGGGGACGACGTCCATCAGGAGATCGAGGTGGAAGCGGATGTCGCGGGCCTCGTCGAGGACCGTCGGGCGCACGGTGCGCAGTTCCTCGGTCTGCCAGAGCAGCTCCATGTCGCGGCGCATCGAGGCGACCAGGGTGGCATGGCGCGGCGAGCCGGGAGGGGGACCGTCGAGGGCGTCCAGGGCCATGGCCACCCCGTTGACGTGGTCGAGCACCGAGCGGCGCACCGCCTCGGTGGGGTGGGCGGTGACCACCGGCACGACGTCCAGCTCGGCGAGCGCGGCGAGCAGCCGCTCCCGGCCGCCTTCGACGTGGGCAGCTCGGGTGAAGAGGGCGTGGAAGGTTCCCGGGGACGCCGGCCCTCCCGCCGGGACGGCCTGAATGCTCCGGATCACCTGGACCCGATGCTCCAGCTCCGCCACGTTGACGAGTTGGAAGTAGAGGGAGAAGGCCCGGATTAGCCGGGTGGCGGTGCCGACATCGATCTCGCCCAGCTGGCGGTCGAGCGCCCGGCTGACCATCTCGTCGTGGCGATCGCGGAGCTGCTTGGTCTTTGCCCGCACCTCCTCCTCGAGGACGAGAAGCGGCTCACCCTCCTGCTCCGCGAGGGTCTCTCCCAGCAGGGTGCCGACCAGCCGCACGTTGCGCCGGAGGCGGCGCTCGGCCTCGGCCTCGGGGCTCGGGGGTGGCGGGTCAGGCTGCTCGGCCATCTGCGAAGCATGCAGTCTCGCCGTCCCCCAGTGCCGTCTGCATAGTGTTCCCGTGATGGACATCGCCACCCGGCGCCTTCGAGGGCAGCGTCTCGCCGGCAATCCGCTCGACACCGCGGACGAGGTGGTGGGGTGGCTGGGTGCGGTGCAGGCACAGGACTACCCGGCGGCCGTCTGGGCCCTCGGGCAGCGCACGCGCGATGCCACCGCCGCCGACGTGCGCCGGCTGTTCGACGTCGGGGCGATCGTGCGCACCCATCTGCTGCGCCCCACCTGGCACCTGGTGCTCCCCGCCGACGTTCGATGGCTGCTCGCCTTGACGGCGCCGCGGCTCCGGACGGCCAACGCAGGCCGGTGGCGCGCGCTGGGGATCGATCCCGGTGTCATGAGCCGTGCCGAGGGCGCTTTCGCCGGCGCGCTCGCCGGCGGCCGTCGGCTCACCCGCACCGAGCTCGGTGCCGTGCTGCGGGCGGCGGGCATCGCCCCCGACGGCCAGCGGTTGTCCCACCTGATCATGGCGGCAGAGCTGGACGCTCTGGTCGTCAGCGGCCCGCGCCACGGCCACGACTTCACCTACATGCTGATGGACGACCGCGTGCCCGTGACGGCTCCGCTCCGCCCCGAGGAGGCGCTCGGACGGCTCGCCGAGAGGTACTTCCGCAGCCGGGGGCCGGCCCAGCTACTGGACTTCGCCTGGGGGGCCGGCACCACCCTGGACGGCGCCCGGGGGGGTGTCGCCGCGGCGGGTGACAAGCTGGCATCCGAGGTGATCGACGGCAAGCGGTACTGGTTTGGCGACCCCGTCGCTGACGCCGTCCCTGTCCCCGCCGGCGCTGCTGCCCCCACTCCCGGCCCCGGCCTGCTACCCCCGAAGACACCGCGGGCTCCGCTTGCCCATCTGCCTCCCGAACTTCGACGAACTGACCGTGGCGTACCGCGATCGCTCCGCCGCCGACCATCCCGACGGGCTGTTCGATCCCGACCTCTTCGCCTTCGGCAGCATCCTCAGCCAGGGTCCGGGGCGCCTGGCGCCGGGTGGTGCGCCCCAGTTCGGTGCGCGTGCAGGTGCGCCTGCTCGACCCGCTGCGCCCCGGTGAGCGGGCCGCTGTGGACCGCGCCGGCGACCGGATGAGCCGGTTTCTCGAGCGGCCCGTCGAGATCGAGTGTGAGGGGCCGCGGGTGGGTTAGTGCCCGATGAAGCGGCGCCGGCGAGCGGGTCCCGCGCACGGACTGGCGGCGCCGGCAACCGGATGCAAGCGTGCGTTCCCTCGTCTGTGGGCCCTATCCTCGGCACGGACCATCGTCCGGAGAACTGGCACCCCTCCCCCGCGCCGAAGCGCGGAGGGGGATGCGGCCACCAGTATCGCACAACCATGCGGACTTGGCAAGGGGCCGGACTGGCAAATGGTGGGTCTTTTAACAGGGTCGGCATAGACCCACTTTCAAGTGGTGGTGAGGGCCTCCAGTGTTGTGCGGGTCATTGCCTAACTACTTTCAGGACGATTGGGCTCGCCGCCCAAATCACTGCGGGTTGGCGACGTCCAGATCCGGTTCCGGCTGGCACGGATCCTCACGGCGGGCTCCCCGGGCGGGAGCCTCTTGGTGCTCGGGGGGATGCGGGCGCCGACCCGGCCTCCCGGAGAAAGCAAGTGGCCGGAGATCCTCCGCCGTAGGGAATCTCCGGCCCTTCTGGGTCGGCCCGCGCTCTGCGGGCCGGGCTCAGTGCTTTCTGGTCAGCTCGTGACTCTTGCCGCTCCCGCTGTTGCGGCGACGGCCTCCGCCTCCGCGACCTCCTTGGGGATGCTGCGGAAGGAGAGGACCCAGTAGATGACCCCGGCCACCACCATGCCGAAGAGCCAGCTGAGGTCACCGCCCCCGGTGGCGTTGGCGATCGGGCCCTGGTACGACGGGAAGTAGTAGAGGGCGTCGGTCCACATCAGTGCCGCGAACATGCCCACGACCAGGGCGATGAGCGCCTTCCAGTTGATGCCACCGCTGCGCCAGTACACCCCCCCGATCTTCTGCACGAGACCCGCGCGATCGTACCGTCCCTTGCGCAGGAAGTAATCCACCATGAGGATGGCGAACCACGCGCCCAGCCAGACCAGGATGTAATCGAGGAAGCCCGAGAGGTCGGTGTAGAGGTTCCCCTTGAAGACGACCAGACCCGTGACCACCCCGCTCACCACCGTATCGATGAGGATGCAGCCCCAGCGCGTCATCGGGATGCCGATGGCCTGAAGGGTCACGCCCGACGAATACATGTCGATGGTGTTGATCGAGAAGAGCTGCAGGATGGCGACGATCATGAAGGGCCAGAAGAACCAGCTCGCGTACGCCGTGAACGCCGCCGGGATGCCGACCACCTCGCCTCCGGAGGCGACGTGGGTGGTCACCATGTAGGCGCACACCCCGAGCAGCTCGAGGAGGATCGAGGGGATGGCGGCTCCCAGGCTTGCCGACCAGAAGACCTTGGCCTTGCTGGTGTCTTTGGGCAGGTACCTCGAGTAGTCGGCCGCGTTCTCGCTCCAGCCGAGCCCGCCGGTGGAGACGATGAGCACCACGGCGGTCGTCCAGAGCCACCACGACACGCCGGTCTGGAGGCTGGCCCAGTGCACGTGGGGGAGTACGAGGATGGCCATCACCGCGAAGAGGACGATGAAGACGTAGGAGAGATAGCGCAGCACCGTCTTGATGGTGGCGTGACCCAGGAAGGGCATCACGAACTGCACCACCACGGCGAGGATGATGATGAGCACCTGAACGGCGTTGCTCACGCTCGCGACACCGGCCTTGTTGAGGATCGCGTCGACGACGAAGACCACCAGGACCAGGCCGAGAATCTCGAAGCCGACCTGCGTGATCCAGTTGAAGACGGAGGGGAGCCGGTTGCCGTTGCGCCCGAAGGGGGCCCGGCTGACCATGAAGGCGGTGGTCCCCGTCAGCGGGCCCGGCAGGCTGGCGAAGCCGAGGAACATGTAGGCGAGGTTCCCGATCAGGATGGCCAGGATCGCCTGCGGGAAGGAGAGCCCGAAGGTGCAGATCAGCACGCCGTAGAAGAGGAACTCGACGTTCCACACGGCTCCCGACCAGAGCCAGAAGAGTCCCATCGGGCGCATCTTCCGGTCGGACTCCGGGATCAGGTCGATGCCGCGCTGCTCCAGCTGGAACGCCTCGTACCCTTCCGAGGCCTCCAGCGGCTCGGCTGCTGTCGCGGTCATGCTCGGTTCACCGTTGCGACGGGTGCGGCGCGTTTGATGGCCACTGGCTGAGCCTCCCCAATGAGATGTTTGACGCGTACTCCGGGTCGTGATGGTGCGCGCGGAGAGGGGCCTCCAACCTCCTGTCCTCCCTGCTTGCGCGGAAGTGTGACGCGACCGAGTGCCCTCTCGCTAGGGGCTGTCGTCAGTACTGTGCCAGGGGCCTCAGGCGACCACGATCGGGGGTTCCGCGAGTCGCCCACTTGTCGTCCTGGACTCCCTTCCGGGACGCCAGCGCCGCAGTCTCAGAGCGTTGCCGACCACCGTCACCGAGCTGCAGGCCATGGCCAACGCCGCCAGCGCGGGAGGGATGACGTCGAGCATGGCGAGGGGCACCAGCACCAGGTTGTAGCCGAACGCCCAGGCCAGGTTCTGGCGGATGACGCGGAGAGTGGCCCGGCTGAGGGAGATGGCGTCGCCGACGCGACCGATGTCGCCGTGCACCAGCGTGATCGCCGATGCGGCCATCGCCGCGCCGGTGCCGGTGCCGAGAGCGATGCCCACGTCGGCGGTGGCCAGCGCGGGCGCGTCGTTGACGCCGTCGCCCACCATCGCCACCAGGACGCCGCCCTGACGCAGCTCCTCGACCAGCGCCGCCTTCTCCTCGGGGCGGAGCCCGGCCCGCCATTCGCTGATCCCGGTCGCCCGGGCGATCGCCGCCGCGGTCTCCGCACTGTCGCCGGTGGCAAGGATCACCCGCAGCCCCATTCCCTGGAGCCGGCGCACCCCCGAAGCGCTCTCCGGCCGCAGCGGGTCGGCGATCCCGAGCAGCAGCCGGAGCCGGCCGTCGACCGCCACGCCGACGACGCTCCGCCCGCGGCCGGCGAGCTCCGCCTCCGGAGCGGCGCCGCCTTCGACGGACACGGCCGTCTCGGCGAGCCAGCGCAGCGCACCCACCTGGACCCGCTGACCCCCGGCGGTGCCGGCGATTCCCCCGCCGGGAGAGCTCACGACGCCGTCCGCAGCGGCCGGTGACAGGTGCCCGAGGCGCGCCTCCGCGCCGTCCACGACAGCTCGCGCGAGGGGGTGCTCCGAGCCCAATTCGACCGACGCCGCCAGCGACAGTGCTCCATCCGCATCCGAGCCGCCGAGAGCGACGACGTCGAGCAGCGCGGGACTTCCCCGGGTGAGGGTGCCGGTCTTGTCCAGGACGATCACCTGGAGGCGGTGGACCGTCTCCAGGGTCTCACCACCACGGATGAGCAGGCCCAGCTCGGCGCCCCGGCCGCTCGACACCATCACCGCCACCGGGGTGGCCAGGCCGAGGGCGCAGGGACAGGCCACCACCACGGTCGCGACCGCCGGGATCATCGCCGCCACCAGCCCGTGGCCGGTGAGCGCCCAGGCGGCGAAGGTGAGGGCGGCGAGGACGAGGATGGCGGGGACGAAGACCGCCGACACCCGGTCGGCGAGGCGCTGCACCGGAGGCTTCTCGGCCTGGGCGTGCTCCACCAGGCGCACGATCTGGGCGAGCACGGTCTCGGCCCCGGTCCGGTCGACGCGCATCCGGAGCGGCGCGCCGCCATTGACGGTGCCGCCGATCAGCTGGGACCCCTCCCCCTTGCGCACGGGCAGGCTCTCCCCGGTGAGCATCGACTCGTCGACGCCGCCGTCTCCATGGAGGACGGTGCCGTCGGTCGGGATCGGCTCCCCGGGCCGGACCAGGAGGAGATCACCCACGGCCAGCCTTGCGGTCTCCACGTCGGTGACCACGGCCGCATCCCAGGTCGCGAGCCGGTGGGCGATGCGGGGTTGCAGCCCGGCGAGCTGCTCGATCGCCTCCCCCGCCTTCCCCCGGGCGACCACCTCCAGGTACTTGCCCACCGAGATGAAGGTGATG
>JBEKGP010000003.1:0-98238 GCA_050012735.1 Candidatus Dormibacteria bacterium | reverse complement strand
ATCCGGATGTCGTCTTCCTGGCCGAGGCGTTCACCCGACCGGCGGTGATGCAGCGGCTGGCCAAGCTCGGCTTCAGTCAGTCCTACACGTACTTCACCTGGCGCACCACCAAGGCGGAGCTGAGCGAGTACCTCACCGAGCTCTCCCAAACCGAGAAGGTGGACTGGTTCCGGCCCAACTTCTGGGTCAACACACCCGACATCCTTCATGCCTATCTTCAGCAGGGAGGACCGGCGGCCTTCCGGGTGCGCGCAACCCTGGCGGCGACGACGGCCCCGTCTTGGGGGATGTACAGCGGCTACGAGCTCTGTGAGCGAGTAGCTGTCGAGCCGGGCAGCGAGGAGTACGCCGATTCCGAGAAATACCAGCTCCGGCCGCGCGATTGGAACCGCGCGGACAGCCTCGCGCCGTACATAACCCGGCTCAACGAGATCCGCCATCGCCATCGCGAGGCGATCGCGCTGCTGCCGGCGCTGCGCATCCAGGAGATCAGGAACGGCAGCATGCTCTGCGTCAGCCGGGTGAATCAGGCGCGCGACGACGTGCTCCTGGTGGTGGTCAACCTCGACCCCCACCATCCCCAGGAGGGCACCATCTGGCTCGACCTGGAGGGGCTCGGCCTCCCCGCGGACATCCCCTTCGAGGCGCACGACGAGCTGACCGGCACCACCTACATCTGGCAGGGGCCGGAGAGCTACGTCCGCCTCGACCCGGCCCAGCAGTCAGCCCACGTTCTCCACCTCCGGCGGCGATGAGCGACACGGTTTCCGCACCCCCCTCCGGCACGGCGGCTCGCGCGCCCGAGCCCCAGCCCGCCGGTGTGACGCCCATGACCACGGCCCCGGGAACCGCTGGCGCCGAGCACCCGGTGATCGGCGACCGGGACCCGCTCTGGTTCAAGAGCGCCGTCTTCTACGAGGTGCTGGTCCGCGGGTTCGCGGACAGCAACGACGACGGCGTCGGCGATTTTCCGGGGCTGATCCAGCGCCTCGACTACCTGCGCTGGCTGGGCGTCGACTGCCTCTGGCTGCTGCCGTTCAACGACTCCCCACTCCGTGACGGCGGCTACGACATCAGGGACTACTACTCCGTCCTGCCCGCCTACGGCACGGTCGACGACGTCCGCGAGCTGGTCTCCCGGGCTCACGGCCTGGGGATGCGCGTGGTCATGGACCTCGTCCTCAATCACACCTCCGACCAGCATCCCTGGTTCCAATCCGCCCGCTCGTCGCCGGCCTCACCGCACCGCGACTACTACGTCTGGTCCGACACCAAGAACCGCTACACGGACGCCCGGATCATCTTCGTCGACACCGAGACCTCGAACTGGACCTGGGACGCCGGCGCCGGAGCCTACTACTGGCATCGTTTCTTCAGCCATCAGCCCGACCTCAACTACGACAATCCCAAGGTCCGCGAGGAGATGGTGGACATCTGCCGCTTCTGGCTCGACGTGGGCATCGACGGCTTCCGTCTCGACGCGGTTCCCTACCTCTACGCCCGCGACGGTACCAACTGCGAGAACCTGCCGGAGACTCACGCCTTCATCGCCGAGCTGCGGGCGACCCTCGACCGCGAGTACGGCGGCGGCCGCGTGCTTCTGGCCGAGGCCAACCAGTGGCCCGAGGACGTGGTCGACTATTTCGGGACCGAGGAGAGCCCCGAGTGCCACGTGTGCTTTCACTTCCCGCTCATGCCCCGGATCTTCATGGGGCTGCGCCGGGAGCAGCGCTACCCGATCACCGAGATCCTGGAGCGCACCCCGGCGCTTCCCACCGTGAGCGCGCAGTGGGGGATCTTCCTGCGCAACCACGACGAGCTGACCCTAGAGATGGTCACCGATGAAGAGCGCGACTACATGTGGCAGGAGTACGCGCGGGATCCCCGGATGAAGCTCAACCTGGGCATCCGGAGGCGTCTCGCCCCGCTGGTCAACAATGGGCGGCGGCAGATGGAGCTTTTCTATGGGATGCTCCTCTCCCTTCCGGGCAGCCCGATCCTCTACTACGGCGACGAGATCGGCATGGGCGACAACATCTACCTCGGCGACCGGGATGGGGTCCGCACCCCGATGCAGTGGAGCGCCGACCGCAATGGCGGCTTCAGCCGCGCCGACTTCGCCCAGCTCTACCTCCCCCCGCTCATGGACCCGGTGTACGGGTACCAGTCGGTGAACGTCGAGGCCCAGCGGCGCAGCGAGACCTCGATGCTGCAGTGGCTGAGGCGATTCGTCGCGGTCCGGCGGCGATGGCCCGTGTTCGGGCTGGGCAGCTTCGAATCGCTCAACGCGACCAACCCTTCGGTGTTTGCGTACCTACGCGTCCACGAGGATCATGCTGTCCTTTGCGTGAACAACCTGTCGCGTTTCGCCCAGCCGGTGGAGCTGGACCTTCGCCGCTTCGCCGGGATGACCCCGGTGGAGATGCTCGGGAAGGTGCACTTCCCGAAGATTCGGGAGCTGCCCTACCTGCTGACCTTGGCCCCGCACGGCTTCTACTGGTTCAGCCTCGAGAGAGTTCCGTGAGGCCTCCCGCACGGTGGCTCTGAACACCGATCCCAGCGCGACGCGGCTGGAGCCGTTCGGCATCGCCGGCGCGACCGGCGACATCCGGTCGTGGCTGCTGAGGGCACGCTGGTTCGGCGGCAGGCAGCACCGGGTGGAGCGGGTCGAGCTGGACGACGTCGCGGTGCTCCGGGCAGCCGACCCGACCCTCCTCTTCACCCTCTGGCGGGTCGACTACGCGGACGCGCCCACCGAGACCTACAGCCTCCCGCTCGGGATCAGGGTGGGCCCCCACCCGATCGCCGAGCTGGGCTCCGATCACCTGATCGGGACGGTGGGGTCGGCGGGTGACACGCTGCTCGTGTACGACGCCCTCGCCGACCCCGAGGCCGCGGTCGAGCTGTGGCGGATGCTGGCCGAGG
Organism: Candidatus Dormibacteria bacterium; assembly: GCA_050012735.1. Classification (GTDB taxonomy): domain Bacteria; phylum Chloroflexota; class Dormibacteria; order Aeolococcales; family Aeolococcaceae; genus Changshengia. The sequence continues at coordinate 95,313 of JBEKGP010000003.1, read as the reverse complement.
AGCGAGAGGTCGAGACCGGAGCCGGCCGGCTGATCAGCCGGCGCCTGGTCGGCATCGACACCGGCATCGCCGATCGTCCCCGGCTCCTGGACGTGGAGCAGAGCAACTCCGCGGTGGTCCGCGGCCACATCGACTTCCTCAAGTGGAGCCGGCGCATCGAGCCCGGTCCCAGCGTGGAGCTGGAGATGGCCCAGACCCTCGGAGAGCGGCACTTCGCTCACGTGCCGGCCCTTCACGGGCACCTGAGCTACCGGCGCGGAGCCAGCGCACCCGCCCTCCAGGCACTGCTGCACGCCTATCTCCACAACGGCACGCAGGGGTGGACCCTGGCCCTCACGTCGCTCCGCGATCTCTACGCGTCCGCGGAGGAGGACGGGACGGAGTCCGCCCTGGAACGATGGGAGCTGGTCGACGACCAGGGTGGGTCCTTCCAGGGCGAGGCCGCCCGGCTGGGCACCGTCACCGCCGAGCTGCACCTGGCCCTGGCCGATCCCGAGCGCGGCGGCGTCCTCGCCCCGGAGGCGGTCGGCCCAGCGGAGCTCTCCTCCTGGGCGGACGCGATGACCGGCCAGCTCGACCGCCTGCTGACCTCGGGAGACCCGGCCCTGGCGGCTCTGGGAGAGAGGCGGGAGACGCTGGTCGCCCGATTCGACGCGCTCCGCCGCCTCGGCCATGGCGGTCTGGCGATCCGAGTCCACGGGGACTACCACCTCGGCCAGGTGATCCGCACCGACGAGGGGTGGAAGATCATCGACTTCGAGGGGGAGCCGGCCGGCGAGGTCGAGGCGCGGCGGCGGCGGTCCTCGCCGCTGCGCGACGTGGCGGGGATGCTCCGCTCCTTCGATTACGCCGCCGCAGCGGCGCTGGCGGAGCGGATGCGGCCCCACGATCCCCTCTGGAGCCAGCTCTCGGCTGCCGGCGAGGCCTGGGCTGTCGCCAATCGGGATGCCCTCTGGGCCGCCTACCTGGAGCGCGTCGACGGAACCTCGCTCCTCCCCGCGGGCGGCGATGCCCTGGTGGTCCGGCGCGCCTTCGAGGTCAGCAAGGCCGTCTACGAGGTCGGCTACGAGCTCGGCCACCGACCCGGCTGGGTGGGAATACCCCTCCGTTTCCTGCTGGCAGCGACGCCGTGACCACGCCCCGGAGCCCCTCCCTCGCCGCCGACTGCACCCGGCTGGCGGCGGGCACCCACCACGATCCCCATCAGGTGCTCGGCCCCCACGTGAGCGGCGACGAGGTGGTGGTGCGCTTCTTCCACCCCGAGGTGGTGGAGGCATCGGTGGCTCACGCCGGGGGGGTCGTGCCGATGCGGCGGGTCGACCAGCGTGGCCTCTTCGAGGCCGTCGTTCCCGTGAAGGAGCTGGCCGGCTACCGGCTGCGCTGCCGTACCACCAGCGCCAGCTGGGAGATGGACGACCCCTATCGCTTCTGGCCCTCACTGGGCGAGCTCGACCTCCACCTCATCGGGGAGGGGACCCATCGCGAGCTCTGGCGCCGGCTCGGGGCGAGGGTCATGGACCACCAGGGGGTCAGCGGGGTCGCCTTCGCGGTCTGGGCCCCCAACGCCCGGGGGGTCAGCCTGGTGAGCGACGCCAATGGGTGGGATGCCCGGATCCAACCGATGCGCTCGCTCGGGAGCAGCGGAGTCTGGGAGCTCTTCGTCCCCGACATCGGAGCCGGGACCAGATACAAGTTCCGGGTCATCCGCGCCGATGGGCGGCGGATCCTCAAGGCGGACCCGCTGGCCAGGGCGACGGAGACGCCGCCTCAGACGGCCAGCATCGTGGAGAGGAGCGCCCACGAGTGGGGGGACCAGGCGTGGCTCGCCGAGCGGGCTGCCCAGCCGCTGCTCAACCGCCCCATCTCGATCTACGAGGTCCATCTCGGCTCCTGGCGCCGGAGCCCCGACGGCCGGGTCCTCAGCTACCGCCAGCTGGCCGACGAGCTGGCCGACTACTGCGTGCAGAGCGGTTTCACCCACGTCGAGCTGCTGCCCGTGAGCGAGCACCCCTTCGACGGCTCCTGGGGATACCAGGTCACCAGCTACTACGCGCCGACCGCCCGCTTCGGCAACCCCGACGACTTCCGCCACTTCGTCGACCACCTCCACCAGCGCGGCGTGGGAGTGATCATCGACTGGGTGCCGGGGCACTTCCCCAAGGACGACTGGGCGCTCGCCCGCTTCGACGGCACCGCTCTCTACGAGCACGCCGATCCCCGCCGGGGTGAGCAACCGGACTGGGGCACGCTGATCTTCAACTTCGGTCGCGTCGAGGTCCGCAACTTCCTCATCGCCAACGCCCGCTTCTGGATCGAGGAGTTCCATGCGGACGGGCTGCGGGTCGATGCCGTCGCCTCCATGCTCTATCTCGACTACTCGAGAAAGCCGGGCGAATGGCTCGCCAACCAGTACGGCGGCAACGAGAACCTGGACGCCATCGCCTTTCTCCGCCAGTTCAACGAGGCGGTCCACGGCGACTATCCGGGGGTGATCAGCATCGCCGAGGAGTCGACGGCGTGGCCCGGGGTATCCCGCCCCACGTCTGGCGGGGGGCTGGGATTCACCTTCAAATGGAACATGGGGTGGATGCACGACACCCTCGAGTACATGAGCAAGGACCCCGTCTACCGGCGCTACCACCACAACGACATGACCTTCGGTTTCCTCTACGCCTGGACCGAGAACTTCGTGCTGCCCCTCTCCCACGACGAGGTGGTGCACGGCAAGGGGTCGCTGCTGAGCAGGATGGCGGGCGATCGCTGGCAGCAGTTCGCCAACCTGCGTGCCCTCTTCGGCTGGATGTGGGCGTACCCCGGCAAGAAGCTGCTCTTCATGGGGGGAGAATTCGGCCAGGACGCGGAATGGGCTCATGACCGCTCGATCGACTGGCATCTGGTCGAGTTCCCGGAGCACCGGGGATTGCAGCGCCTGGTCCAGGATCTCGGCGCCCATTACCGTGAGATCCCGGCGCTCTGGGAGCGCGACCACGAGCCCGACGGCTTCCAGTGGATCGACGCCGCCAATGTCGATCAGAACGTCTTCATCTTCCTCCGGCGGGATGGCGAGGGCCGGCCCGGGCTCGTCTGCCTGGCCAATTTCTCGCCCGTCACCCGCTACGGGTTCCGCGTCGGCGTTCCGCTTCCCGGACGCTGGCGAGAGGTGATGAACACCGACTCCGAGGTGTACGGCGGCAGCAACCAGGGCAATCTCGGGAGCGTCGTGGCGGAGCGGATCGGGTGGCATGGCCTGCCCTACTCGGCATCGGTCACGGTCCCGCCGCTCGGAGTGGTGTGGCTCGCACCCGAGGTCGAGCCGGCCTGATCCGGCCGGCTCGCGAGAGCCTGTAGGTGGGTCAGGAGGTGACGGAAGGCCGCACTCTGACGCTTCCCCCATTGCAGGGGTTAGGGTTAGCCGGAGAGAAGAGGTCGGGGATTCGCCGGCCTTCCGCGACGTTGGTTCAGCTGCGGGTTGATGCGCCATGGACATGCTGGCGGTTCGTAAGCGACTTGAAGGGGAGAAGTCCCGCCTCGAGGGCGTGCTCGACGCGGCTGGACGGGACCTGGGCGGCGACGAGGGCGTCCGGCCCGACCAGCTCCCGGCCGAGCAGGCAGCCGACACCCTCAACCGGGAGCTGGACACGTCGGTGGAGGTGCGGGTGAGATCCGAGCTCGCCGCTGTCGAGGCGGCCCTGGGCCGGCTGGATGCGGGCCGGTACGGGCTCTGCGAGGTCTGTGGCGGGGAGATCGCCGAGGCCCGGCTGGAGGCGATGCCCGCGGCCCGCTACTGCGTCAATGATCAGGCTCGGGCGGAGAAGGACGCGCGGCAGCACGGCGCCCACTGAGGGAGCGCCCTGCATCCGGGCGCTGCCGGCGATGCCATCCGGGCTCGGCGGACGCCCGGGCGCGACCCTATCCCAGGACGACCGATGAGCACGGTGGTCGATAGCCGGTCGGAGGGCGCCGACCGCTGGGCGATGGGAGTGGCGCTGGAGCTGGCCCGGAGCTGCGATTACGCGACCAGCCCCAACCCCATGGTCGGTGCCGTGGTCGTTCGCGATGGGGAGATCCTCGGCCGGGGCCGGACCGCTCCCGCCGGCGGGCCCCATGCGGAGGTGACCGCTCTCCGGGAGGCGGGCGAGGCCGCGCGCGGAGCCACCCTGGTCGTCTCCCTCGAACCCTGCTGCCATCACGGCCGGACCCCACCCTGCACGGAGACGGTAGTGGCTGCCGGCATCTCACGCTGTGTCACCGCCATGCCCGATCCCAACCCACGGGTGAGCGGCGGTGGCCTGGAGAGCCTCCGCCGGGCCGGCATCGAGGTCACCGTGGGAGTGGAGGCCGAGGCGGCGCGGCTGCTCAACGAGCAGTACATCCGCTGGGTGACCGCGGGGCTGCCCTTCGTCACCGCCAAGTTCGCCTCCTCCCTGGACGGCCGCATCGCCACCGCTGCCGGCGAGTCCCGCTGGGTCACCGGTGACGCGGCGCGCCAACTCGGCCATCTGCTCCGGCACCGCCACGACGCCGTCCTGGTCGGGGTGGGGACGGTACTGGCGGACGACCCGGAGCTGTCGACCCGGCTCCCGGGGAGCGTGGCCCGCCAGCCGCTCCGGGTGGTGGTCGACAGCCGGCTCTCGATCCCGCCGGCCGCGCGCGTGATCGGGGGTGACGGCAGGTGCGTGATCGCCACCACCTCGCAGGCCCCCACCCCCGCCCGCCGGGTTCTGGAGGCGGCCAGGGCACGAGTGATCGCCTTCACACCGGATGCCAACGGACGGGTGCCGCTCGGCGAGGTGCTGAAGCTTCTGGCTGAGGAGGAGTGCATCAGCGTCTTGGTGGAGGGCGGCGCCCGGGTCCACGGCTCCGTCTTCGACGACGAGCTCGCCGACCGGGTGGTCGCCTTCATCGCTCCCCGCGTCGTGGGGGGCGAGCTGGCACCCTCCGCCGTGGCCGGTCGAGGCGTGGCCACGCTGGCCGCGGCCGCCCCGCTGGCCGGGGTCACCGTGGAGCGCGCGGGCGGCGACATCGTGGTGAGCGGGTACTGTGTGCGCCGTCAGGGCGGCGCGCCGCCGCTTCGAAGTGGAGTGTGAGCGAGTGTTCTCCGGGATCGTCACCGAGCTGGGGGAGGTGCTGGCCGGGGTCGGGTCGCAGGGCGGCCGTCTCCGCGTCGCCGCACATGGGCTTCCGGCCGACCTCCGGATCGGCGAGAGCGTGGCGGTGAGCGGGATCTGCCTGACCGTCGTCGAGATGACGGGCGGCGGCTTCAGCGCCGACGTGATGCCGGAGACGGCGCGACGGAGCACCCTGGGGACGCTGCGGCGAGGCGACGCGGTCAACCTCGAAGCTTCGCTCGCCTTCGGGGAGCGGGTCGGCGGCCATCTGGTCAGCGGCCATGTCGACGCGGTGGGCACGGTGATCGAGACCCATCCCGAGGGCGAGGCCCGCTGGGTCAGCATCGTTCTCCCCGGCGCCGTCGCGCGCTACACGGTCGAGAAGGGGTGCATCGCGGTCGACGGCATCAGCCTCACGGTGGTGGACGCCGGTCACGATCGCTTCACCGTCTCGCTCATCCCCCACACCCTGGCGACCACCACGGCGGGGCACTGGCGGGCCGGCTCCCCGGTCAACCTCGAGGCGGATCTCGCCGCCAAGTACGTGCAGGCCGGGCTGGGGTGGGAGGCGGCGCCATGAGCCTGGACCGCATCGAGGACGCGATCGACGACATCCGCCAGGGACGCCTGGTCATCGTCGTCGACGACGAGGATCGGGAGAACGAGGGTGACCTCTGCGGCGCCGCCGACCTGGTGACCTCCGAACAGGTCAACTTCCTGCTCTCCCACGCCCGCGGCCTCCTCTGCGTTGCCTGCGAGAGCGGACGGCTGGACGCCCTCCAACTTCCTGACATGGTCGACCACAACACGTCGCTCCACGAGACGGCCATGACGGTGACCGTGGACGCCGCCGGGGAGGGGGTGACCACCGGGGTCAGCGCCCACGATCGGACGGTGACCATCCGTCATCTCGCCGACCCCGAACGGGGAGCGGGGGACTTCACCCGCCCCGGACACGTCCAGCCCCTGCGCGCCCGCCCCGGCGGGGTGCTCAAGCGGGCCGGGCACACCGAGGCGATCGTGGACCTCTGCAGGCTGGCCGGCCGGGAACCCAGCGGGGTGCTCTGCGAGATCCTCCGGGAGGACGGCGTCGTCGCCCGGCGCGCCGACCTCGACGAGTTCGCCCGGCTGCACGGCCTGCGCATGGTGACCATCGAGGACCTCATCCGCCACCGACGCCTGACCGAGACGCTGGTGGTGCGGCGCGCCGAGACCCGGCTGCCCACGCGATGGGGCGTCTGGCGGTGCGTCGGCTACGAGGACCTCATCGACCACGACCCCCACGTGGCCCTGGTTCTCGGCGACATCTCCGAGGGGGACCCGGAGCCCGTGCTCTGCCGGGTGCACAGCGAGTGCCTGACCGGTGACGTCTTCGGCTCCCAGCGCTGCGACTGCCAGGCGCAGCTCCTTCTCGCCATGCAGCTGATCGCGGAGGAGGGTCGCGGGGTCCTGGTGTACCTCCGCCAGGAAGGCCGCGGCATCGGGTTGCTCGACAAGCTGAGGGCGTACGCCCTCCAGGACGCGGGAGCGGATACGGTGCAGGCCAACCTCGATCTCGGTCTCCCCGTCGACACCCGGGACTACGGCGTCGGGACCCAGATCCTCGCCGACCTCGGCGCCCGGCGGCTGCGGGTGCTGAGCAACAACCCGCGCAAGTACTTCGCCCTCTCCGCGTACGGCCTCGAGGTGGTGGAGCACCTGCCTCTCGTGACCCCCCCCACCCCCGACAACATCCGCTACCTCCGCACCAAGCGGGACAAGCTCGGCCACCACTTCGACGCGACCCTGGCCGTGAAGCCCGCGGATGCCGTCGCGACCCCGCCGGCCGCTCCCGGCTCCAGCCCCCCGGCCACCGAGGCCTGACCGCCGGCCCGCGGCCGCGCCCGGCGGTGAGCTCCGCCGGCTCACGGCAGCCCGCAGCGCGGGTGGGGAGTGCCGGCGATGTGACAGGATCACGCCATGAAGGTCGGGGACGGCGGCGTGGACAGCGCCCGGGTGGACGCCACCGGGATGCGGGTCGCGATCGTGGTGTCGCGTTTCAACGAGGTGGTGTCCCAGCGGCTGCTGAGCGGCGCCATGGACGCTCTGATCCGCCATGGAGCGGCCGAGAAGGACATCGCCGTGCACTGGGTGCCAGGCAGCTTCGAGCTCCCCTTCGTGGCCCAGGAGGTGGCCGTCTCGGGAGGTGCCGACGCCATCGTCTGCCTCGGCGCGGTGATCCGGGGCGAGACCACCCACTACGACCTGGTCGCGGACGGTGCCGCCCGAGGCGTGGCCCGGGTGTCGCTGGAGCATCGAGTGCCCTGCGGGTTCGGCGTGCTCACCACCGAGACGCTGGAGCAGGCGTTGGAGCGGGCGGGCGGCAAGCACGGCAACAAGGGCGCCGACGCAGCCCTCGCAGCCGTCGAGACCGCGTGGCTGGCGAGGGAGATACGCGGGACCGCGCGGGGAGAGCCCGGCGCTTCCCGTGCGCCCTCAGGCTGAGCTCAGGTCGCGGAGCGCGCGACCATGCGGGTCGTCCCTGGCAACCGCACCGTGAAGGTGGATCCCTGGCCCTCCACCGAGGTGGCGGTGACGTCACCGCCCAGCCTGCGGACCAGCTCCCGGCAGAGGTAGAGGCCCAGGCCCGTGCCGCCGATCCCCTGGGTGGCCGTGGTCACGATCCGGCCGAATCGGGTGAAGAGACGGTCCATGTCGGAGGCCGCGATCCCCAGACCCTGGTCACGGATGTCCACGGAGACCTGCCGGGCCGTCCGCCGCAGCCGGATCCCGATCTCGCCCCCGTCGGGCGAGTACTTGACCGCGTTGTCCACGATGTTGGAGAAGACGCGCAGCAGTTGACCCCGATCGCCGAGTACCGGCGCGGGACCCGATCCGAGATCCAGGTTGAGGTGGTGGCGCTCGGAGCCGTCCACGCTGACGGCGGCTTCAGCAACGACGCCGGCAAGGTCGACCGGCTCGCGGGTCGGATCCAGTCGGGTCTCGTCGAGCCGGGCCATCTCGACCAGCTCGGTGACCAGCTGCATCATCAGCTCCACGCTCTGGATCGAGGACCCGACCGCCTCGTGCAGCCCCTCGGACAGCTCACCGAGCATGCCGGACTCCATCATCGACAGATATCCGTAGACGATGGCGAGCGGGGAGCGGAGCTCGTGGGTGGTGAGGTTCATGAAATCCGACTTCAGCTTGTCGAGCGCCATCAGCCGGTCCAGCCGCAGGCGCAGCGAGGCGACCTCGTCCTGGTCGGCCACGGCGCCGGCAGGGCCCGCCTCGGCCTGGATCTGGGTCGCGTCGCGCGCTGTCTGGACGACGTGGTCGATCCGGCCACGCAGATCGCGAAGCGGCGGGACGGTCACATCCCAGCCGGGGCTGTGCGGCCTAGTGGCTTCCTGCGTCACGCGTCACCGGCGCGGTGCGCAACGCTGCCCACGGGCATCGAAAGGTGATCAAACGACCAGGCTCTCCGCATCATCCGCCCTGTTGTGACGCCTGATTTCCCCGACACAAGGGGAGCTCGATCATAGGTCTGTCATCACGGCATCTCCCCGCGTTGCAGGATCGCGACCCGGGCGTCAGATCGTCCGTCACAGCCCCAAACCAGGTCGGAAGCAGGCGGCGCCCAGGGTGCCCAGATCAAGAAACCCGCGAAGGCCGAGGGCAAAGGGACAGCGGGAGCGGCGTTCCCGGTCGTTCAGGGCAAGGAGGCGAGGAGCAAGGCGCGGGAGCGCACTGAGGTGCGTGACCGGCGGCGGGCCCACGGCCCGGCGACCGGCGGACACTGAGCCGACGCCGCCATGGGCGACCGGGGGCGCCGCGTCAGTGGCGGAAGTGGCGCTCGCCGGTGAGCACGATCGCCATGCCGAGGGCGTCGGCCGCGGCAGTGACGTCGGCGTCGTTCTTGGACCCACCGGGGTGGATGACCGCGCCGACGCCCGCCCTGCCCAGCGTCTCGAGGCCGTCGGGGAGCGGGAAGAAGGCATCGCTCGCGGCCACGGTCCCCGCCACCCGGTCGCCGGCACGGGCGACGGCCAGCTCGGCCGCCTCGACCCTGGACATCTGGCCCGCGCCGACACCCAGCGCCATCCGGTCGCCGGCGATGACGATGGCGTTGGACTTGACGTGACGGCAGACCCTCCAGGCCACCAGCAGGTCGCTCCACTCCGCCTCGGTCGGTTGCCGCTTGGAGACGACGGTCATCGACGAGCGGTCCGCGGACACCCGGTCGCGGGTCTGCACCAGCAGTCCTCCGCTCAGGCTGCGGACGTCGTAGGCGGCGGCGCAGTCGGGACGGTCCAGGACCAGGACGCGGAGGCGCTCGCGGCGCGCCAGGCGGGAGGCGGCATCCTCGTCCACGGCAGGGCAGATGACGATCTCGAGGAACGTCTTGGCCAGTTCCTGGGCGGTGGCCAGGTCGAGTCTGCGATTCAGCGCCACGATGCCGCCGTAGGCCGAGCGCGGGTCGCAGGCGTGGGCGCGGCGGTACGCGTCGAGCGGGGAGTCGCCGGTCGCGAACCCGCACGGGTTGGTGTGCTTGATGACGGCGGCAGCCGGTTCCGCGAACTCGGCGACCAGGTTGGCGGCCGCGTCGGCGTCCAGCCAGTTGGTGAAGGAGAGGGCGGGCCCCTGCAGCTGGCGGGCGTGGGCGACCCCACCCGGGACTCCCGGCACCGCATACAGAGCTCCCCGCTGATGGGGATTCTCCCCGTAGCGGAGCTCGGCGATCAGCGGTCCACCGGTCGTGAAGTTGCGCCGCATCGGCCCATCCGGCGCTTCGCCGGCGAGCCAGTCGGCGACCGCGGTGTCGTACGCGGCCACATGGGCAAACGCCTCGGCGGCAATCCGCGTCCGGGTGGCCGGGCTCACCGCCCCCACCGCCTCGATCTCCGCCAGAACCTCGGGGTACTGGGAGGGCGACACGACGACGGCCACCGCACCGCTGTTCTTCGCGGCCGCCCGGATCATGGTGGGCCCGCCGATGTCGATGTTCTCGATCACCGTCTCCCGGTCGGCGCCGGAGGCGACGGCGGCGCCGAACGGGTAAAGGTTGACCACCACCAGGTCGATCGGCGCGTAGCCGTGTTCCTCCAGAGCCCGCATGTGCTCCGGGAGATCGCGGCGGGCGAGGATGCCGGCGTGAATGGCCGGATGAAGGGTTTTGACCCGGCCGTCCAGCATCTCGGGTGCGCCGGTGACCTCGCTGACCTGGCGCACCGGGATGCCGGCATCCGCGAGGGCCTTGGCCGTGCCACCGGTGGCTATCAGCTCCACCCCGGCCGCATGGAGACCGCGGGCGAAGTCGACCAGGCCCGACTTGTCGCTGACGCCGATGAGGGCTCTCACCTCAGTGAGTCTGCCTGAGAGGGCGGAGCGTCCGTCGCGCCGGGCAGCGCGGTGATGCGCACCACGCGGCCCTCCCGGTGGATCCGTCCCTCGCACCAGAGCCTCACGGCCTCCGCGACGGCGACCCACTCCTGCGCGTGGATGCGCTCGCGCAGGCTTTCGGCGTCGTCGTCCTCGTGGACGGGCACCGCCCGCTGAACAATGATCGGCCCACCGTCCGTGATGCCGGGCTCCAAGAGCTGGACGGTGCAGCCGCTGATCTTGACGCCGTGGTCCAGCGCGGCCTCGACCGCGCGCATGCCACCTCCGAAGGCGGGGAGCAGCGACGGGTGAACGTTCAGGATGGCATCGGGGAAGGCGGCCAGGAACTCGTCGGTGAGGATTCGGTTGTACCCGGCGCAGACCACCAGCTCGACGCCGGCCAGGCGCAGCCGGTCGCGCATGGCACGATCCCTGGCGCCTTCGTCATGGTCGTAGTGGCCGAGCGGCATCACCTCAGTGGGGATGCCTCTCCTGCTGGCGATCTCCAGGGCACCGGCATCGCGCCGGTTGCTGATGACCAGTGCGATGCGGGCGGGAAAGCTCGGGGACGCCGCCGCCTCGCAGAGCGCCTCGAGGTTGCTCCCGCGACCGGAGACCAGGACTCCGACCCGGACCCCCGCGCTCATTGGAGGACGACTTGGTGACCGTCCCTGGCGTCGACGATCTCACCCAGCGGGATGAGCGGGAGCCCGGCGGCGGAGACGCCGACGGCGGCGGCCGCGGAGGCGGGCACGACCACGACCATGCCGATCCCCATGTTGAAGGTCCGCCACATCTCCTCGGCCCGCACCCCGCCCACCGTTTCCAACGCGGTGAAGAGCGCCGGGACATCCCACGTCTTCCGTTCGATGCGGGCCGCCATCCCGGCGGGAAGGATCCGGGGCACGTTGCCGAGCAGCCCGCCCCCGGTGATGTGGGCGAGCCCGCGGATCTCCACGCGCGAGCGCAGCTCGCGGATCGCGGGGAGGTAGGAGCGGTGGGGCTCGAGCAGAAGATCGGCGATCGGGGCCGTGGTGCCGGGCAGGACGGCGTCCCACGCGATCTCACGCTCGGCCACGATGTGCCGCACCAGCGAGTAGCCATTGGTGTGGAGGCCGCTGCTCGGGAGCCCAAACACGGAGTCGCCAACCTCGATGCGGTGCCCGTCGATGATCCCGTCGCGCTCGACGCAGCCGACGATGAAGCCGGCGATGTCGAAGTCACCGAGAGCGTAGAGGCCGGGCAGCTCGGCGGTCTCGCCGCCCACCAGGGCGCAGCCGGCCTCTCCGCAGGCCGACGCGGCGCCCTCGACCACCTCGGCGAGGCGCTCGGGCGAGAGGCGGCCGGTGGCGAAGTAGTCGAGGAAGAAGAGTGGCTCGGCGCCACTGCAGAGGATGTCGTTGACGCAGTGGTTGACCAGGTCGATGCCGATACCGCGGTAGCGGCCGGCCGCGATCGCCACCTTCACCTTGGTTCCCACGGAATCCGTGCTCGCCGCCAGGACAGGCTGCTTCCAGCGCAATGGGTCAAAGGCAAAGAGGCCACTGAAAGCGCCTATCCCACCGAGCACTTCGGGGCCATGGGTGGCGGTGACCGCCAGCTTGATCAGCCTGACTGCGCGGTCGCCCTCGTCGATGTCAACGCCGGCGTCCGCGTACCGCAGATCTCCCATCTCCCCGGCAGTCTACGTAACCGAGGGAGCGCCGCGTGCTGCGGGACGTCGCCGGCGATGGGTCAGGTGGACGCTCCCGCCGGGGTGGGTGTCGGAGCTGGGGTTGGCGTCTGGCCGCTGCCGTATCCATCCGGAGGCTCGGAGGTGGTGAGGGTTGGCCAGGCGACCGCCGCCGAGGGCGGGTTCACCGAGGGGGCGGTTCCCCACGCGGTGAACGTCTCGGTCTCCGTGCCGCCGCCGTCGCCGTAGGTGACGGAGTAGGAGGCGGGGAGGTGCGTGGCCGGCGAGATGTCCAGGTGGGCCGTCCCGGCCGGGGCCGTGGCCGTTTGGGCCACCGTTCCAAGGATCCTGGTCAGATGGGTGCCCCCGGATGCGGAGACCGACTCAGTCGAGGTGGCGTCGAGCGGGGCCTCGGAGAGCTGCGAGCCGACGGTGATCCCGACCTCGAGGTTCTTGTATGGACCATCGCCGATCTGCACCGAGACCCACTGCCCGGCGACCTCGGATGCCGCACTCGCGGAGACGCCCAGCTGGTCCTCGGCAGCCGCGGCGTTGCCCTGGAAGTACACCGTCTGATCGGGGGCGAGCAGGAGGGTGAACTTCTCGTCGCCGAAGGAGGTCGTCTGGTTGAATACCTGGCTGCCGTCATCCTGCCCGGAGACCCCGCTGACGGTCAGCGTCGCCCCGCTTCCCGACGAGCTCGACGTGTAGCTGAACCCAGCGGACTTCTCGGCGGCGGTCAGCGCCTGCGCGTAGAGAGCGGACGCCTGAGCCGCGGCCGCCCGCTGGGACGGGTTCGGCGTGGGCGACGTCGCGGGGGCGGTGCCCCCGCTGGACGTACCACCCCGGCTCACGAGGATGGCGACGGGAATCCCGACGGCGGCCGCGATCACGACGGCGCCGAGCACCAGCGCCAGTAGCCTCATCCCCCGATGCCGGGTGGGCACGTCGGAGCCGGGTGCCGGCGGCGTGGGTCCCGGCTGGCCGGGCCACGGTGCGGACCCCGGTGCTCCCCATCCGGGAGGCGGCGGCGGCCCCCAGGCGGGAGGCCCACCCTGGGCACCGGCGGGTCCCCAGCCCGGCGTGCCGCCGCCCCACGGTGGCGGCGGTGGCGGGGCCCAACCGGGAGGCGGGCTGGACCAGCCCCATGGCGGCGGCGGCGAGGGGGGGAGCCCCTGGTCACTCGTCTGCCCGGGTGTGTCACCCGGCCCGGGATCGCCTGCCGGCCGATCGTCGCCCATGCTCCGCTCTCTCCAGAAGTGGTCTGCGGCGGAACCGTCAGGCCCGGGACGCTGCCGCCCCGGGTGGAGGAGGTCCCGCCTTCTCGTTCGCGATGTTAGCGCCGCTCGGACGCGAACCCCTCAGGTGAGTTGGGCGAGGGTCGGGAACGCCTCGGCGGGAGCGTCCCCGCGCTCCATGGCCAACTTGTCCATCTCCAGCTGCTGGGGGACGCGAACCGGGTAGTTGCCCGTGAAGCAGGCGAAGCAGAACCCTTTGCCCTCGGGGTCACCCATGGACCGGCGCAGCCCCGCGATGCTCAGGTACCGAAGGCTGTCCGCCCCGACCAGCCGGCCCACCTCCTCCTCGCTGTGATCGGCGGCGATCAGCTCGTTGCGCGAGGCGATGTCGATGCCCATGAAGCAGGGCCACATGATGGGAGGGGAGGCGATCCGCATGTGCACCTCGGCCGCGCCGGCCCGGCGCAGCTCGTCCACGATCCGCCTGCTGGTCGTGCCCCGGACGATGGAGTCGTCGACGAGGGCCACGCGCTGCCCCTCGAGGACGTGGCGCATCGGATTGAACTTGAGCCGGATGCCCGACTCCCGAAGCCGCTGCGAGGGCTGGATGAAGGTCCGGGTGATGTACCGGGACTTGATCATCCCCTCCTCGAAGGGGACACCGATCTCCTCGGCGAACCCGATGGCGGCGGGGGTCCCGGAGTCGGGGAGGGTGATGACCACGTCGGCGTCCACCGGTGCCTCACGCGCGAGCTCGCGACCCATCTGGCGGCGCGCCTCGTACAGCGACCTCCCCTGCATCACCGAGTCGGGACGGGCGAAGTAGATGAACTCGAAGGAGCACATGGCCCGTTTGGGCGCGTCGGCGGGGATCCTGCTGCTGCGCATCCCGGAGGCGTCGATGGTCACGATCTCGCCGGGGTCGATCTCGCAGATGAAGTTGGCACCGACCACGTCGAGTGCGCAGGTCTCGCTGGCGACGATGTAGCCCGAGCCACCCGGCGCCTCCGGATCACCGTAGCGCCCCAGGCAGAGAGGCCGGATCCCCAGCGGATCACGCGCGGCAACCAGGGAGTCACGGGTCAAGAAGAGCAGACAGTAGGCGCCCTGCACCCGGGGAAGAGCCCGCCGCAAGGCGTCGTCGAGGGTGCGCCCGGCAGTGCGCGCCAGGAGGCGCCCCAGCACTTCGGTATCGCTGGTGGAGAGGAACTCGACACCTTCCCCGGCAAGCTCGGAGCGGATCTCGCCGGCGTTGATGAGGTTGCCGTTGTGGGCCAGCACAACCGGGCCGAACTGGCTGTGCTCGAAGCGCATCGGCTGGGCGTTGGGAAGGCGCGGGCTCCCGGTGGTGCTGTAGCGAGTGTGCCCGATCGCGATGTCGCCGACCAGCGGGGCCATTACCTCGGTGTCGAAGACCTGAGCGACCAGGCCCATCTCCTTGTGCATGAGGATGTCGAGACCATTGCTCACCGCAATGCCGGCGGACTCCTGCCCGCGATGCTGCAGCGCGTAGAGCCCAAAGTAAGTGAGGTTGGCGACATCCTCGCCGGGTGCGAAGACCCCGAAGAGCCCGCACTCCTCGTGCATCCGCTCGGCGTCCATGAGCCGATCGCGGCCCAGCGCGGCGGGCGGGTGCCTGTGCTCAGGCACGCGGCCGGCCCGTCACCGTCACCACGACGCCGTGAGCGAGGGATGCGCAGTCACACAGAGCTGCGTGGTGGCCAGCGCCCAGAAGGCTCTCCGCACGTCCGGTCTCCCATGACACCGAGAGGGGGACGGGTTCCAGATCAGTATAGGGGCGGGCACCCTACGTCAACGTGCCGGCATCAGCGCGTCGGCGTGGGCTCGAGCCAAGTCGCTCAGGGCCAGGTCAAAGACGTCGATCACCGCCACCCGGTCCCCGCCGGTGGTGCCCAGCTCGCGCACGTCGACGTCGTGGCGCCGGGCGATGACGCGAACCGCGCCGACTCTCGCGGCCGCTGCGCTGGCGAGGAAGCGTGACTGCGACTCGCCGAAGAGAAGTCCCGCCTGCACCACGGGCGCACCGAGTGCGAAGAGGCGCTCGCTGAGTTGCGCACCGCGACCACCGAGGATGCAGCTCTCGGCGAGCGCCACCGCGAGACCTCCCTCGGCGAGGTCGTGGCAGGAACTGAGCAGCCCGGCCGCGATCATCTCCAGCACCGCGGCCTGGACCCTCCGCTCGAGGTCGAGGTCGAGGGTGGGTCGAGGGCCGGCGTTGACCCCATGAGCCAGCCGCTGGTACTCGCTGCCACCCAGATCCATCCCCATGGGCCCGACCAGGAGCACCGAGTCGCCGTCCTGCCCGAAGCCTGCAGCGCAGCGTCGCTCGAGGTCCTCCAGGTGCCCCACCATGCCGATCACGGTGGTCGGGTCGATGCTCACTCCCTCGGTGTCGTTGTAGAGGGAGACGTTGCCGCTCACCACCGGGACACCGAGGGCCAGGCAGGCCTCGCGCATCCCCTCGACGGCCTCGGAGAGCTGCCAGAACACCTCGGGCTTCTCGGGATTGCCGAAGTTGAGGCAGTTGGTCACCCCGACGGGCGTGGCGCCGACGGCGACCACGTTGCGGGCGGCTTCGCAGACGGCGATGGCGGCGCCCCGCCGCGGGTCGAGGGCGGCGTAGCGAGCGTTGCCGTCGGTGGTCAGAGCGATCGCCCCGGCGGTGCCTCTCACCCTCAGCAGGGCGGCGTCGCCGCCGGGGAGGACCACGGTGTCGTCGCCGACCTGGTGGTCGTAGCGGCGGAAGATGGACCGGCGGCTGCCGATGTTCGGACTGCCGATGAGGCGGAGCAGGCTCTCGCCCATCGACCAGGGCGGCGTCATGGCGAACGGATCGGCCGAGAGCGGCGCGTCCAGCCCGGCGGGGCGCACCGCCTCCGGGTGGCGAAGCGGCACCTCGTCGATCAGGAGGTCGAGCGGGAGGTCGCAGACCACCGCCCCGCCATCGGTCACCGCCAGACGCCCGGTGTCGGTGACCGTCCCGATCACGTCCGAGTGGAGGTCCCAGCGGTCGAACTCCGCCTGCACCGAGGCCGCGTCCTGCGGCCTCACCACCAGCAGCATCCGTTCCTGCGACTCGCTCAGCATCACCTCGTAGGGCGTCATCCCCCGCTCTCGCCGCGAGATGCGGGAGACGTCCATCTCGATGCCACACCCACCTCGATGGGCCAGCTCGGCGGACGAGCTGGTGAGCCCGGCCGCCCCCAGGTCCTGCATGGCGACGATGCGCGGATCTCCGGCCAGGGCGACGCAGACCTCCATCAGGCACTTCTCGAGAAAGGGGTTGCCGACCTGGACCGCGGGACGCCGCTCACTGGAGGCTTCGTTGAGCTCGACCGAGGCGAAGGTGGCCCCGTGGATGCCGTCACGGCCGGTGTCGGCACCGACCAGCAGGACGAGGTTGCCGGGACCGGCGGCGGCCGCCCGGGTCAGCTTGGATTGCTCGATGACGCCGACGCACATGGCGTTGACCAGACAGTTGTGCCGGTAGGACTCGTCGAAGTAGATCTCGCCACCGACGGTGGGGACGCCGATGCAGTTGCCGTAGCCGCCGATGCCGGCCACGACACCATCGAGGAGGCGCCGCTGCGCCGGCTCGTCGAATGGCCCGAAGCGCAGTGAATCGAGCAGGGCCACGGGCCGCGCGCCCATGGTAAAGACGTCGCGGAGGATGCCGCCGACCCCGGTGGCCGCTCCCTGATACGGCTCGATCGCGGACGGGTGATTGTGGGACTCGATCTTGAAGACGCAGGCGAGCCCGCCTCCGATGTCGACCGCGCCGGCGTTCTCCCCCGGCCCCTGCAGCACCCGCGCACCGGTGACCGGCAGACGGGCGAGCAGGGGCTTGCTCGTCTTGTACCCGCAATGCTCGCTCCACATCGCACCGATGACGCCCAGCTCCACCTCGGTCGGAACCCGCCCCAGGCGTCGGGACGCCAGCTCGTACTCGCCGCGGGTCAGCGCCACCTCGGCGAGGGTGGCGTCGGAGACCGGGAGAGCCGTGGTCATGGGACGGCCGCGAACGTGGAGCGCTCGGCCACCGCCTCGACGACGCTGCGGAATATCCCCATCCCGTCGCCGCTGCCGAGCAGCGGCTCGGCCGCGCGCTCCGGGTGGGGCATCATCCCCAGCACGTTGCGGCCCTCGCTCACGATGCCGGCGATGTCGCGCATGGATCCGTTGGGAGAGGCCTCGCCGACCGGCGATCCGTCGCGGGCGACGTAGCGGAAGGCGACCCGCTGCTCGGCCTCCAAACGGTCCAGCGTGGACGGGTCGGCGACGAAACGGCCCTCACCGTGGCTGACCGGGACGGCCAGCACCCCGCCCCTCTCGCAATCCCGGGTGAATGGCGTGTCGACCGTCTCCACCCGCAGCCAGGTGGTCTCGCAGCGGAACTCGAGCGAGACGTTGCGGGTGAGGGCGCCCGGGAGCAGGTGGGCCTCGCAGAGGATCTGGAAGCCGTTGCAGATCCCGAGCACCAGCCCGCCCGCGGCGGCGAACTCCTGCACCGCCTCCATGAGCGGGGCGAACCGGGCGACGGCGCCGGTGCGAAGGTGGTCGCCGTAGGCGAACCCGCCCGGGAGGATGACGCAGTCGGAGCCCTGGAGATCACGCTCCCGATGCCAGAGGCGGACGGATTGGTGTCCGAGCACCTCGACGGCCCGCGCGCAGTCGCCATCGCTCCAGGTCCCGGGAAAGATCGCGATACCGAACCTCATGCGGGAGAGCTGGTCGGCGTGGGCGACAGATCGCCGGAAGGCCGGAGCTCGATGCGGTAGTCCTCGATGACAGGGTTGCGCAGCAGTTTCTCGCACATGCCCGCCACGCTTTGCCGGACGCTCGACTCGGAGTCGCCGTCCACCTCCAGGCTGATGTGCTTCCCCACCCGCACCTCCGAGACCTCGGAGAAGCCGAGCTGGTGAAGTCCGGCCCGCACCGTGAGCCCCTGCGGGTCGTTGACCACGGGCTTGAGCGAGATCACCACCTCGACGATGTACCTCACAGCTCCAGCCCACAGATCCGCCGGGCCGCCTCGAGGTAGCGCGCGGTGGTCGCCGCCACCACGTCCGGGGGAAGCGAGGGGCCTGGCGGCCGCTTGTCCCAGTCCAGCGTCTCCAGGTAGTCGCGGACCGGCTGCTTGTCGAAGGAGACGGCGGTCTCCCCGTCGCGCCACTCCGACGCGTCCCAGAAGCGCGAGGAATCGGGAGTGAAGATCTCGTCGATCAGGCAGAGGCGGCCGTCGATCATCCCGAACTCGAACTTGGTGTCGGCAAGGATGATGCCCCGGCCGATGCAGTGCAGAGCGGCGAAGCGGAAGAGCTCGAGCGAGGTCCGCTCGAGCAGCACGGCCAGCTCGGCACCGATGGTGCTTGCCAGCTCGGCGCGGCTGATGTTCTCGTCGTGCCCGCTGTCGCTCTTGGTGGACGGAGTGAAGCGCAGCTCGGGGAGCGGCGAGGAATCGCGCAACCCCGAGGGCAGCGGCTCGCCGGCCAGCGTTCCCCGGTCGCGGTACTCCTTCCAGCCGGAGCCCGAGAGGTGGCCCCTGACCACGCACTCGATGTCGATGCGCTCCGCCCGCGCACAGTGCATCGAGCGCTCCCGCCACTCCGCCCAGATCTCCGGCGGCACCGCGTCCGGCCGGTCCGGGAGCAGGTGGTTGGCCACGACGTGCGCGGTCCTCTCGAACCACCAGCGGGAGATCTGTGTCAGCACCCTCCCCTTATCCGGGATCGGGTCGGGCAGCACGACGTCGAAGGCGGAGAGCCGGTCGGTCGCCACCATCAGCAGGCTGCCGTCGTCGAGAACGAAGGTGTCCCGCACCTTGCCACGCCGGAACACCTCGAGCCCGACGTCCTGAGCCGCCATCAGCACCGGGGTCATGCCAGCCCTCCTCCAATCCCCGCCTCGACGGCGAGCTGCGGACGTTCGTCGGTCGCCGTCCCCGTCTCCGCGTCGCGGATCTCGAGCCCGAGCCGCCGGTAGGTACCGTCGATGCCGGCGAGGTAGGGGGCGAGGTCGAAGCAGGCATCCAGCCGATCCGGTGAGAGGACCTCGCCGAACTGGCCGCGCACCAGCGCCTCGAAGCCGGCCTCGCCCCGGCGGGCCCTCTCAGCCAGGACCTGCACCTCGCGATAGGCCGGTTCCCGTGCCCATCCGGCAACGATCAGGGCATCGAGAACGCGGGGGGAACAGGTGATCCGGCCCAGGGTCTCGACGTCGGCCAACATCTTGTCAGCATTGACACGAACTTGCGCGACCATGCGCGTGCACAGCCTGATCATGTAGTCGAGCAGCGCGCAGGAGTCGGGCAGCACGATCCGCTCCGCGGATGAATGGGAGATGTCGCGCTCGTGCCAGAGCGCGACGTCTTCCATGGCGGTGACGGCGTAGCCCCGCAGCACCCTGGCCATACCGCAGATCCGCTCGGAGAGGACGGGGTTGTGCTTGTGGGGCATCGCCGACGACCCCTTCTGCCGCTGTGCGAAGGGCTCCTCCAGCTCCGAGACCTCGGTCTGCTGGAGCAGTCGGACGGTGGTGGCGAGCCGCTCGAGGCTGGCCCCCAGGATGGCGACCGAGGCGACGAAGGCGGCGTGACGATCCCGCGCCAGCACCTGGGTGGCGGCGTCGGCTACGGCCAGCCCGAGGCCCCGGCAGACGTGCTCCTCGACCTCTGGCGGGACCGACGTGTAGGTCCCCACCGGTCCGCTGACCTGGCCCACCGAAACCTCGGAGGCCGCGGCGGCCAGCCGGGCCCGGCCGCGCCTCACCTCGTCGTAGTGATTGGCGAGCTTGACCCCGAGGCTGAGCGGCTCGGCGTGAACCCCGTGGGTCCGGCCCGGCATCATGGTGAGCCGGTGCCGCACCGCCTGGGCGGCGAGCGCCGCCTCGAGGGCAACCGCGTCGTCGTCAATCTGGCGGGCGGCGTCCCGGAGCTGGGTGGCCAGGGCGGTGTCGACCACGTCGGAGGAGGTGAGCCCCAGGTGGAAGAAGCGCCCCTCGTCGCCGACGGTCTCCTGGACCGCCTGGACGAAGGCGGCGACGTCATGGCCCTGCTCGGCCTCCAGCTCGGCGACGCGAGCTGGATCCACATGAGCGGCCTTCCTGAGCCGCTCGGCCGCCTCCGAGGGGATCCGCCCGACGGCGGCCCAGCCCTCGGCGGCCAGGAGCTCCACCTCCAGCCACCGCCGGAGCCGGGATTCGTCGCTGAAGACGGCGGCGATCGCGGCCGGCGTGTAACGGGGGATCACGTGAGCCAATTCTATTCGGTGGCGGACTCCGAACCGGATTTGGCGAGAGAGTTGACATTGGGCAGGCGTCACGGCTCCCGTGAGACACCTCGACGGGTCACCTATAGTGGAAGGCGCGCATCCGTCCTGATCAGCCAGCACGCTCGAGGGGGTGGCCGAGCGCGCGTGTCCGCAGACCGCCGCCGTTGAGATGAGCTGCCCCGTAACCTCCCCACCCGCCGGTCCGTTCACCAGGCACACACGCCTGGGGATGAGAGACGTGCGATGACCCTTCCCCGGGCCTACGAGGATCAGCTGGTTGAGCGTGCCAGGACGGACGCCGACGCTTTCGGGGAGTTGTACGACCACTACGTCGGTCAGATCTACCGGTTCGCCTACAGCCGGACACGGGACCAGGACGCCGCTGAGGAGGTCACCCAGGAGGTCTTCATGAAGGCACTCCGGGCCATGCCCCGCTACCGGACGTCTGGGCACCCGTTCAGCTCGTGGCTGTACCAGATCAGCGCCAACGCCATCGCCGATCACTTCCGCCAGCGGCGGCCGCAGGCGAGTCTCGACGCGGCCGTCGAGATCGCCGATCCGACCCGTCCGGTGGCGGAGAGGGTGGTCGAGTCGGCTGAGGCCGCTCGTGTCTGGGCGGCGATCGACGCTCTTCCGGAGCAGCAGCGGACCGCCATGACCCTGAAGTTGGGAGAGGACCTCAAGCTGGCTCAGATCGGCGAGATCATGGGCAAGAGCGAGGGTGCCGTCAAGCTGCTGGTGCACCGCGGCATGATCGGCGTCCGGCAGCGGCTGGGCATCTCCGCGGTCGCCGGAGAGGCGTTGTGAACGAGCGCCGCGACCGCTTCGACGCCGAGCTCTCCGAGCTGTTCGGCGAGGACCCCGAGCTGCTCCAGCTCGCTCAGGTGGTCCGCAAGAGCCGACCCGAGCCGGACCTCGATCCGAGGTTCCCGCCCATCCTCCGCGCCCGGCTGATGGCTGAGGCGCGCACGGTGCTGGCCCCCCGGCGCACCTTCCGGACCAGGAGAGCCCCCCGCCGGCTGGCGATCTGGGGCAGCTTCGGAACCGCAGCCGCCCTGGCCGCGGCGGCTGCGTTGGTGGTGGCGCTCACGAGCGGCACCCCTCCCCCGGGCAGGCTGGCCGTCGTCGCCTCCAACGTGAGCCACCGGCACGCGGTCGACCCCCACCAGGCCATCACCCTCAGCTTCAACGAGCCGCTCAGCGCGCAGAGCGAGGCCGCGGTGGTGAACGCGCTCAAGATCCACCCGGCCACCCAGGTGACGGTGGCGTGGGAGAGCGCCGAGACCCTGGTGGTCACGCCCACCCACCCGCTTGCCGCCGACACCGACTATCAGGTCACGATCCCCAAGGCGGCGATCCAGAACACGGATGGCCAGACACTCTTCGCCAACGTGACGATCGAGTTCGGCACCCAGGCGGTGGCCACACCCGGCCCGACGGCAGCGCCGGTGCCCGCGCTCGAGCCCGCTGCAGTGGGGCCGGCCGCCGGCGACGGGATGGCCTTCTGGGGCCCTGGTGAGGCTCCCGGGGTGACCGAGTCCACCGCCGGGCAGCCGGCGTCGATCCTGACCCCGAGCGCCTCTCCGGGGGGCGCGGCCACCGCCTCCCCCGCAGCCACGGCCACTCCCCGCCTCGCCTCTCCCTCGGCAACGCCGCTCACCGCCTCCCCCTCACCCTCGAATGCCGCGGCGACCGCTCCCACTCCCGCCGCGGCCGAGGGTGCGACGTACTTCCCCGCCGACCAGGCCCCGGTGCCACTCAGCGACCTGCCGGCCACGGCGGTGGCGGTAGCGCCCGACGGCCTGTATGTCGCCCTCGCCGTCTCCCAGCCGGACGGCACCAGCACGATCGTGGTGGAGAATCCCGACGGGACCTCGGCGAGCCGCGTCTGGCCGACGGGGTCCACCGGCGGCGCTCCGGTGACGGCCCTTGCCTGGGATGGCAGCAACCGGATCGTCTTCGTCACCCCCGAGGGGGTCAACGCCGTGGACCTCGACGACCACTCATCTCAGCTCTACGCCTTCCCCGCGGGAGGCTCGGCGTCCGGTGTGGTGCTCGCGGCCGATGGACAGGCCGTCTTCCTCCCCGCCATTGACGTTGCCGGCCAGGAGGGGCCAGGAGCGACCGTGTCCCCTTCCGCCTCGGCCACCTCCCCCTCCGCGACCGCGTCCCCGACCGCGCCCTCTCCGTCGGCGACGACCGCCGCCTATCCGCCGACCGCGGCGGACGGATGGCTGGTCACGCTCACCACCGATGGCACCAATATGCCGACCCCCACCCAGCTGGCCGGGAGCGCCAGCGGGGCGGTGACGTTCAGCGGCGCCGGGGATGAGGTGGCGTGGGTGGACGTGAGCGGGAGCACCTCCACGGTCCTGGAGGCACCCGTCAGCGACCCGGCCACCATCACACCGGTCTCCGGCGCCCCCACCGAGGGGATCGAGGAGCTGGCGCTGGACGCCCACGGGGCCACCCTCGCCTACGCTCTCGACCCCGGCGGGATCGAGGCCGAGACGGCGAGCGGGACGGTGCTGGGCACCAGCCCCGACGAGGCCAGCTCTCTGGCCCTCTCCCCCGACGGAACGCGACTCGCATTCGTGGCGGCCGGGAGCCTCGACCTCGCCCAGGTCCAGACCGCCTCGACGCCGCCCGGGGCCACCTCCCTCTGTGTGGACGCCGGTCAGGTGCTGACCCGATTCGTGGGCGATCAGGTCGCCCACGAACAGGCCGCCATGGCCACCCTGACCTCCCCCGAGGCCCCATCCGCCGGCACCCTGACGCCGGCATCGATCGACCGGGGATACGTCATCAGCTCCAGCTGCGCGGCGGCGAGCGCGACCGCCGGGCCCACCCTCACCGCCTCGGCCCGGCTCATCGTGGATCCAACCCCCACCGCTCCCGGTCAGATCACCGACGAGACCATCGTGCTCGGAGAGAGCGCCGGGGGCGGGTGGCTGGTGACGGGGCTCACGGTGCCTCCTCTCCACCTCCAGGGCGGCGGGCCCCAGGTCCTCAACGTCAGCGTGACGCCCCCGGTCGCAGGGTCGGCCAACCCGGAGAGTGTCGTGACCGTCATCTTCGACGCCGACCTGGAGGCCTCGAGCGTCGGTGCCGGCTCCCTCTGGCTGGAGACGGGCAGCGGACAGACGCTCGCCACGATCAGTCCGCCGAGCTACGACGCCGACACCCGTGAGGCGACCCTGATCGTGGCCGGCTCACTCCCAGCCGGCATCGAGGTGGTCGTCGGCACCTCGCTCGCCGACATCGACGGCGGTCAGCCGGCGGCCAGCGCCACCTACCCGGTCGGCGGTTAGCTCACCGCCAGCGCGGCGGCGATGGCCGCCACGTGGGCGGGGTCGCGGAGCAGGCGGTCGTACCGCTTCCTCCGTTCCTCCCACGCCTGGGCCGCGGGCACCAGCTCGGGGTGGTCCTCGATGAAGTGCGTGGTGTACTCGCCCGCGCAGAAGTCGGGGGAGTCGAGGATGGCGAGGTGGAAGGCGATGTTGGTCCGGATGCCGGTGATCGCGTACTCGATCAGCGCACGGCGCATCCTGCCGATGGCCAGCTCACGAGTCGGGCCCCAGACGATCAGCTTGGCGATCATCGGGTCGTAGCTGGGCGAGACCATCCCCGGCCCGGCGAGCGCGGCATCGAC
Source organism: Candidatus Dormibacteria bacterium (assembly GCA_050012735.1). Lineage (GTDB taxonomy): Bacteria > Chloroflexota > Dormibacteria > Aeolococcales > Aeolococcaceae > Changshengia. The sequence continues at coordinate 70,993 of JBEKGP010000003.1, read as the reverse complement.
CCGGACACCGGGACCCGAGGGCTCGTGGTAGCCGGTGACCCGGCCCGGCGAAGGCATGAAGCCGTTGGCGTAGTCCTCGGCATTGATCCGGCATTCGATGGCGTGCCCCCGTGGCACCAGGTCCTCCTGGCGGAGCTGGAGGCGCTCACCGGCCGCGATCCGAAGCTGCTCGACGACGAGGTCCACGGAGTACACGGCCTCCGTGACGGGATGCTCGACCTGCAATCGCGTGTTCATCTCCAGAAAGAAGAACTCGCCCTTCGAGTAGATGAGCTCCACGGTGCCGGCGTTCACGTAGCCGACGGCGCGCGCGGCGGTGACGGCGACCTCGCCCATGCGCGCCCGGGTCTCCGCATCGATGACCACCGAGGGCGACTCCTCGAGGATCTTCTGGTGACGGCGCTGGATCGTGCACTCGCGCTCCCCGAGGTGGATGACATTGCCGTGGGAGTCGGCGAGCACCTGGACCTCGATGTGGCGGGGCTCGTCGACGTAGCGCTCGAGGAAGACGGTGGCGTTGCCGAAGGCACGTTCCGCGGTTGAGCGGGCAGCTTCCAGGCCGCTCCGGAGCTCCGCGGGATCGCGAGCCACCCGCATCCCGATGCCGCCACCTCCAGCGGAGGCCTTGATGAGCACCGGGTACCCGATCCGAGCAGCCACCTTCTCGGCCTCCTCCGGGTCGCTGAGCGCTCCGCTGCCCGGAACGACCGGCACTCCTGAGGCCAGCATCCGTTCCCGCGCCGGCACCTTCTCACCCATGGCGGCCATCGCCTCGGGAGGAGGTCCGATGAAGACGATCCCGGCGGCGGCACAGGCCCGGGCAAATGCCTGGTTCTCGCTGAGGAAGCCGTAGCCGGGATGGATCGCCTCAGCTCCCGTGGACCTTGCTGCCGCAACGATCCGCTCGATGTCGAGATACGACTGCGACGGCGCCGCAGGACCGATCTCCACCGCCTCGTCGGCGAGGATGGTGAAGGGAGCGCCGCGGTCGGCCTGGCTGTGCACCGCCACTGAGGCGATGCCGAGGTCGCGACAGGCACGGATCACCCGGAGGGCGATCTCGCCACGGTTGGCGACGAGCACCTTGGAGAACACGGCTCCATGGTGCCATCCGGAGCGATGAGGCCGGGCTGCCGCACGGCGGGAGCGGTGGAGCGGCCGGGAGAACCGGGCGCCGGCCGACCCGGGTGCGATCATGGGGGCGAATCGGAGATCGAGCAGGAGGCCGCACGATGCCGCGAGACAGAGACGAGGCGTGGCACGAGGTGGGCCGGAACGCGGCCGAGCTCGGCTCCCGGCTTCGGGAGCACTACCGGTCACAGCAAGGCGCGGAGACCAGCAGGCCCCCCATCGAGACGGCCCTGGAGGCGATCAGCCGTCAGGCGAGGATCGCCGTGGAGGCGACGGCCGAGGCGCTCCGCGACCAGGAGGTGCGCGACCATGCGCTCCGGATGTCGCGAGCCATCGCCGATGCCGTTGAGGTGTCGGTCGCCAGTCTGAGCGGCGAGGTCAAGCAGGCGCGCAAGCACGCGCCCAAGCGCCGGGACCGGTAGGCAGGCTTCGCCACCGGCGGGCTCGATCGATGAGCCTGGCGCGTAGCATCGGCCTCGATGCAGTACCGGCGACCCTCGCCACGGCTGTGGCTGGCCCGCCAGACGGTGCTCGGACTGACGAGCCTCGTCCTGCTGGTGATTCTCGGCGTGTGGGGCGGGCTGCTCTGGGGCGCGCCGGGTGGCCTCGCGGGGGTCGCAGCCGGCCTGGCCCTGGCCGTCATCTCGTGGTTCATCGAGCGGGGCCGGTATCGCTCCTGGGGATACCTCGAGCGGGACGAGGACCTGGTGGTCCACCGCGGTCTGGTCTTTCATCGGCTCACCGTCGTCCCCTTCGGGCGGATGCAGTTCGTGGACGTTACGGCGGGCCCGGTCGACCGCCTCTTTGACCTGGCCACCGTCCAGCTTCACACCGCCGCCGCAGCCACGGATGCCCGCATCCCCGGCCTGCGCAGCGCCGACGCCGCGCAGCTCCGCGACCGGCTGGCCACGCTCGGCGAGGCCCGGGCATCGGGGCTCTGATGCCCCTGGCCGCGTCGCAGGCTCCCGCGCTGTCCGGCACCTGGTGCCGCCTCCATCCCCTCTCCCCGGTCGCCCGGATCGGAATCACCCTCGGGGCGCTGCTGCTCGCGGGCGTCTCCTTGGTCTCAGGAGCGCAGACCTCGTCCGGGCGGACGGCGGAGACGCTGGTGGTTGCGGCGGTGGCGGTGCTCGGGATGGTGGCCTCGGTCGTCTCCTGGCTGGTGACGCGCTGGCGGGTGGTCGGCGACGAGCTCCAGATCGACACCGGCCTGGTGTACCGCCAGTCGCTCCGGTTCCCGCTTCGCCGGATTCAGGCGGTGGACGTCGTCGCGCCGCTCACGGCTCGCCTCCTTGGTCTCGCCGAGGTGCGGGTGATCTCCGCCGGGACCGGTCATCGCCAGCACGGGCGGCTCGCCTACCTGAGCAATCAGGACGCGGCGGCGGTGAGAGCGCAGCTGCTCGCCCTGGCCCACGGGCTTGCGGCCGAGACCCCGGAGCCGCCCGCACTCCCCCTCTTCCGGGTCGACAACGGACGGCTCATCGCGGCGAGCCTGCTCCGCGGAGCCTGGCTGCTGGTGCTCGTGCTCGTCGCCGTGGGGGCGATCCTGGCCGTCGTCGATCCCACCGGAGCCGGCGGGGCGGTTCGCCAGGGCGGGGCCGATGCCGCAACCTCACTCATCACCGGGGTCCTAACCGGCCTCTTTGCCCTCGGCCTCGATGCGGCCCGCTCCGTGAACGGGGACTTCGACTTCACGATCGGCCAGGCGCCCGACGGCCTGCGCCTCCATCGGGGCCTCCTCCAGAAGCGCCACGAGACCATCCCCTACGGCCGGATCCAGGCGGTTCGGCTGATCCAGCCGCTGCTCTGGCGGCCCTTCGGCTGGGCCCGGGTCGAGCTCGACGTGGCCCGCCAGCCCGAGGCCCGCCGCCAGGGCGAGGCGCGCCAGCTGGCACACCTCCTCGCCCCGGTCGCGACCCTGGACCAGGCGCGGTGGCTGGTCGGCCAGGTCGCCCCGGGCGCACCCGCCACCCTCGCCCGCGCCGGGGCCCCGCCACGACGGGCCTGGTTCCGGGCTCCCTTCTCGTACCACTACCTCTCCACCTGGCACGACGCCCGCTGGCTCGTGACCCAGACCGGCCGGGTGCGCCCGGCCACGGTGATCGTGCCCCTGGAGAAGGTCCAGAGCATCCGGTTGAGCAGCGGACCTCTGCTGCGGGCCCTCCACCTCGCCAACCTCCGCGTGGACACGGCGGGACGGCGGTGGGTGGCGGCCGCCCCCTGCCGGGACGCGGACGAGGCCAGGGCGCTCGTGGACCGGCTCGGAGGGCTGGCCTGGCAGGCCCGACGGCTCAGCTGGTGATGATCACCGGGGTCCCGAGCGGCGTCCACTTGTAGAGCCAGGACATGGTCACGGTCGGGAAGTGGACGCAGCCGTGGCTCGCGTAGTCCTGGGCCACGTCGTTCTCGCTGCCGGGCCCGAAGGCGTTCTGGTTCTCCCAGTAGGCGTCGTGGAGGAAGTAGCCGTCAGCGAACTCCAGGACCCACTGCACCACGGTGGTCGGATACCAGTCGGGTGACCCCTGCGGCCAAGGGGAGACCATCGTGAAGGGCGAGGTCTTGTAGAAGACTGCGTAGTTCCCCGTCGGCGTGTTGAGGCCGGGCCGGCCGGTGGTGATCGGGCTGGCGCCGACGACGCAGCCGTTGTCGTAGAAGATCGCCTCCTGGAGGCTGATGCTGAGGGTGATCACCTTGCCCGACCCCCCGCCCGCTTGGTGGCCGCACTGGTCGGCGGCCAGATCCGCGTTGAGGGCGTTCTGGATGCCGGTCACCTGCACCTGCAGCGCGCTCATCTGGTCATAGGTGGTGTCGGAGGGGAACTCCTGGGCCACCTCCTGGTACAGGGCCTGCAGGTGGGCCGCGTTGGGAGTGCTCTCCGCCGAGGCCTGGTCGGCGAGCAGCATCAGCGGCCGCATCTCGCCGTTCAGCTGGTCATTGACGGCCACGAGCTGGTTGAACTGCTGGAGGGCGGTGTAGAGGAGGCCGGCGCTCTTGCTCGTGTCGGCTCCACTCGACGCCTGGCTCTGGAGCTGGGTGGCCAGGTCGGAGATGTCACCGGGGTCGAGGTTGTCGTCGCTCGCGGTGGTGAGGGCGGTGCCGGCCTGGGCGACAAGCGCGGCGGCGCCACCGGCTTGGGCGACGTCGGTCTGGATCTCGGCCTGCTGCTGGGCGGCCACCACCTCGGTGCGGGCCGCGTCGAGCTGCGGCTGCCAGCTGGCGGCCAGGGAGGCGAGCCGATCGGGGGTGGTCGCCGCCTTGAGCTGAGCCGGCCAGCCCTGGCCGGCCGAGATCTCCGCCGCGGTCATGAAGCCCCGGTCCTGGGTCACCTCAGCCTGCCAATCGCTGAGCACGAGCTGAGCCCTGTCCCGCTGGGTGGTCATGGCCGTCGCGTAGGCGGTGTCGGTGGCGCGGGTCAGTGCCGCCAGCAGCACGTGTCCGTCGGTCGTCCACCACACCGGGGCCCACCACTCATCCTCGGGCCGCTGCTCACGCAGGCGGCTGCGCAGAGGGGTGATGGTCGCGGCGGGCACTCCGACGGCGAGGTCGTGGGTCCAGGTGCGCTGCAGGCTGGCCGCCTGGGCGTCGAAGCTGTTCCTGCGCTCCGATCCGACCCCGGCCAGGCTGGCCACGCCCGCGATCAGGCAGGCGATGAGGACGACGGCGGCAAGTCGTAGGGCACGCTTGGGGGTCATCAGCTCTGGGGAAGGAACGTGCGGGGCGCCTTCGACGTTACGCCACTCGTCCGCTGGGAGAACTGTGACGGTGCGGTGGCAACCGACGGAGCCGGGCTCTCTCCGCGATGCCTCGTCACTCGATGTCCGCGATCGGGGCCTTGGCGCCGACCACGTCTCCCTCCCGAACATGGACCGCGGCCACGGTTCCCGTCCGGTGGGCGACGATGTCGTTCTGCATCTTCATGGCCTCGAGGACGGCGACGACGTCCCCGATCTGGACTCGATCCCCCGGCTTGACACGCACCTTGAGGATCAGGCCCTGCATGGGAGCGGTGACCGTGCCGGCGCCGGTCCGCGGCGCGCCGGAGGGCGCCATAGCGGGCTCGTCGCGGGACGCCCCCGGACCGGCACCGAAGACGCGGACGTCGTAGGTCTGCCCGTCGACCTCGACCCGCAGCTCACGGACCTCGAAGCCGGAGTCGCCGTTCACCGCCTCCGCCGTGCCGGTGACCTCCTCCGGCGGCCCGGCCCCCTCGCTGTCCGCGCCGCCGGAGGAGGTCTCGCCCGCCTCGTCGGCGAGACGCTCCACCATGGCCTCGCCCCGGACGGAGGCGAGGAAGTCGGCGCCGAAGAGCGCGTAGCTGACGAGCGCCTCGGGATCATCCCGAACGCCCTCCCGGGCCAGATCGCGAGCCGCCGCGGGAAGTCCCGGCTCGAGCAGGTCGGCTGGGCGGCAGGTGATGGGTTCCTCGCGCCCGTTCACCAGCTCGCGGACGTCGGGGTCGATCGGCTCGGGCGGGGTGCCAAAGAAACCAAGGCAGTAGTCCTTGATCTCCTGGCTGATGGTGGCGTAGCGGTCGCCCTCGAAAACGTTGTACACGGCCTGGGTGGTGATGACCTCCGGGAAGGGGGTGACCAGCGGCGGGTTGCCGAGCTCCCGGCGCACCCGCGAGATCTCCGCCTCCACGTCGGGCAGGCGGTCGAGAGCGCCTCGCTCGCGCAACTCGGTCAACCCGTGGCCCATCGCCGACGCGGGGAGCAGTCCCCGGAGTGCCGATCCGTCGTACCGGAATAGCGCCGGGTCGACCGAGTCCGCGTAGAGGGGCGCGATCTCGTCGAGGAAATGGGCGACCCGGATGACCGGTTCCAGCTCGATCCCCGTGGCGTCCTCGGTATCGGCGAACCCGGCGATCACCGCCTCGGCGTAAGGGAAGGACGCTCCGCCCCCCAGCGGGGAGACCGCGACGTCCGCCCGCGTCGCCCCCGCCCGGCGGGCAGCCTGATAGGCCAGCACAGCCTGCCCCGTCTGGGCGCAGAACCTCACCGTCACCGGCAGGCCGGCAGCCTCGGCGGCGGCGGAGACGAGCGCCGCGGCCCGGGCCGAGCCGGTGGCGCCCAGGGGATCCTGAAGGCAGATGGCGTCGCAGCCCAGCCCGGCCAGGCCACGGGCCACCGCTGCCAGGGCGGGGATGGGGGCGTCGGAGCAGACCACCACCCCCTCGACGGCGGCACCGGCGTCCTTCGCCGCGCGCACCGCAGTGGCCAGGTTGGCCACGTCGTTGAGTGGATCGAGGAGCCGGAAGACGCCGATGCCGGCCTGGGCGGCGAGCCGGACAAAGGCCTCGACGACGTCGTCGGGGAGGTGGCGGTGGGCGACCAGCATCTGCCCGCTCAGGGTGGCCATCAGCGGGGTCCGGGGGGCGGCGGCGGCCAGGGCGCGAAGTCGCTCAAAGGGATCCTCACCGAGGAACCGCAGCTGGGCCTCGAAGGTGGCGCCCCCGAAGACCTCGAGGGCGGCGAAGCCGCAGGCGTCGAGGAGCTCCGCCGCCCGGACGGCGTGGCGCTGGCGCAGGCGGCTCAGCATGAGCGCCTGCTGCCCGTAGCGCAGCGAGGTCTCGACGAGCTCCAGGCGCGGCATGATCGACCGATTGTATGGGGGACGGTGGCGGATGGAGATTGGTGCGAAACGACGGTTCCCGGCGTTCGATGACTTTCCGGTCTCGATGCCCGGGGCCGGAGCCCGCGGACCGGCTGCTCAGGCCTGGTGCGGCCCGGTCCCAGAAACGTCGAAGCCCTCGGGGAGGCTCACCCGCCCGCTCATCTCCTGACGCCTGGCGCGCACCCTGGCGGCCACGTCGGGGTCGCCGAGAGCGAGGATCCGGGCGGCGAGGTGCGCGGCGTTGCGCGCGCCCATCTCGCCCACCGCGACGGTCGCGACCGGGACCCCCGGGGGCATCTGCACGATGCTGAGGAGCGCGTCGAATCCGGACAGCGGGGTGCCGGCGAGAGGGACGCCGATCACCGGCAGCGGGGTCAAGGACGCCAGCACGCCCGGCAGGTGCGCCGCCGCGCCCGCCCCGGCCACGAGCACGCGCAGCCCCCGGGCCTCGGCCTGCGAGGCATAGGAGCGGACCACCTCCGGGGCGCGATGAGCTGACATCACCGCGATCTCCCAGCCGATGCCGTACTCGTCGAGAACCTCTCCGCAGAGCCGCATGGCGGGGAGATCGGACTCGCTGCCCATCACGATGCCGACCCGCGGACTGCTCATCGCCTGCCTCCGGCGGGGAGGGTCGCGATGTCCGAGCGTGACCACATCCCCGCGAAGTGGACACGCTCGAGGTTCTCGTAGGCCCGGCGCCTGGCCGTCGCCACGTCGTCGCCCCGGCCGACGATGCCGAGCACCCGCCCCCCCGCCGTCACCAGGCGTCCCCGCCCGTCCCGCGCGGTGCCCGCGTGGAAGCAGAGGACATCGTCGTCGAGGTCGTCCAGGCCGGTGATGGGGTCGTCCGTGCGCGGCGCCCCGGGGTATCCCTGGGCTGCGGCCACGACCACCACCGCCGCCCCGGCAACGACGGGCGCCGGCGCCGTGCCGGCGAGCTCCCCGCGCGCGGCGGCGAGGAGGAGGTCGAGAAAGCCCGGTCCCGCCAGGGGAACGACCACCTGGGTCTCGGGGTCGCCGAAGCGAGCGTTGAACTCGAGAACGCGGAACCCGTCCCGGCTCACCATCAATCCCACGTAGAGGCAGCCGACGAAGGGGGTCCCGGCTTCCGCGAGGGCGGCCAGAGTGGGCTCGATGACCCGCTGCGCCACCTCTTCGAGAGGGGGGCAGCCGGCCGTTGCGGGAGCGTACGCCCCCATCCCACCGGTGTTGGGACCGCGGTCGGAATCGTGGGCACGCTTGTAGTCGCGCGCCGGCCAGAGCAGCTGGTAGCGGCGCCCGTCGCAAACCGCGAAGACGGAGACCTCGGTCCCATGCAGCCGCTCCTCGACGACGACGACGTTGCCGGCGTCCCCGAAGCGCCGCTCGTTGAGGCAGGAGGCGAGCGCGGCGAAGGCGTCCTCGCGGGTGTCGCAGACCGCCACACCCTTCCCGGCGGCGAGCCCGTCCGCCTTGACGACGCAGTGCCCGTCGAGCTCGAGGACGAAGTCGAAGAGATCGCTGCGGCTCTCACCGGTCCCGGAGCGCCAGCGGGCGGTGGGGACGCCCGCGCGGTCCATGACCTGCTTGGCGTGGGTCTTGCTCCACTCGATCTTGGCGGCCGCCGACGAGGGGCCGAAGACGGTGAGGCCGGACTCACGGCAGGTGTCGGAGACGCCCGCCTCCAGTGCCGCATCGGGCCCGACGATGACCAGGTCCACCTCCCGCTCCCGAGCCAGCCGGGCGACCGCGGGCGCGTCCGTGCCCGAGATGGCGACGTTGGTCCCGAGCTGGGCGGTGCCGCCATTCCCGGGCGCGCAGATGATCTCGGGGCGAGACTCGTGCCGGGCGCAGGCCCAGGCGAGAGCGTGCTCCCGACCCCCGGATCCAATCACCAGAACCCGCATCGAGGGGATTGTCGCGAATCGGGGGACGGTGGGGCTGCGCGAGTGCCGGCGAGAGTGCATCTGCCCCATGAGATTTGGATGCAGTTGACTCTGGCGGGGCCTCCCGGTGCCGCCTACGCTGGGCCGCGTTGATTCAATCGGGCTCGAGGAGGACCGACCGTGAGGTCTCGGCAGACCCGCTGGCTCACCGCGTTGGCAACCGTCCCGACGGTCCTGATGACCCTGGCGATGGTTGGACCGTTGTCGGTTCAGGCTGCGGCTGCCGGCACCGTGCCGACCTCCTCGAGCGGCCTCGCCCCGTCGGAGAGATTCGAGCTGGGCGTCGCCCTGGTGGCACTCGGGATTCTCATCCTGGCCGCCACCATCGTCCGGCTGCGCATCCAGAACCGTCAGCGGCGGTCGCCGGCGATGATGGGGTCTCCGTGGCGGAAGGTCACCGACACCTGGGGCTATGCGGCAGCGCCGTCCTCCCGCACCGCAACGTCGCGGGCCACCGTCAGGTCCAACTGGTAGCCGGCCCGACTCCTCCGGCTACTCCCACTCGATGGTGGAGGGCGGCTTGCTGCTGATGTCGTAGACGACCCGGTTGACCCCGGCCACCTCGTTGACGATGCGCCTGCTCATGAGGCCAAGCACGTCATAGGGAACCCGTGCCCAGTCGGCGGTCATCGCATCGTCGGACTCGACGATCCGGATGGCGACGACGTTGGCGTAGGTGCGCCCGTCTCCCATCACCCCCACCGAGGAGATGGGGGTCAGGATGGCGAACGACTGCCACACCTTCCGGTAGAGCCCGCTGCGCTTGATCTCGTCAATCACGATCCAATCAGCCGCCCGCAGCACCTCCAGCCGCTCCCGCGTCACCTCGCCGATCACCCGGATCGCCAGCCCCGGTCCGGGGAAGGGCTGGCGCCAGACCATGTCCTCGGGAAGCCCCAGCTCGGTGCCCACCCGGCGAACCTCGTCCTTGAAGAGGTACCGGAGCGGTTCGACGAGCTGGAAGCGGAGGTCGGCCGGGAGGCCGCCCACGTTGTGGTGGGTCTTGATGGTGCGAGCGTTGGGCGTCTCGCCGGACGTCGACTCGATCACGTCCGGATAGAGGGTGCCTTGGGCGAGGAAGTCGATGTCCCCCAGCCGCCGCGCCTCGGTCTCGAAGACCTCGATGAAGGTGCGCCCGATCCGGCGGCGCTTCTCCTCCGGGTCGGAGACGCCGGCGAGTGCGGTGAGGAAACGGTCGGTGGCGTCGACGTGGACCAGGTTGATGTGGCGCTGGTGGGACATGACCTCGACCACGCGGCGGCCCTCGTCACGCCGGAGCAGGCCGTTGTCCACGAAGACGCAGATGAGCTGGTCACCGACGGCCCGGTGCACCAGGGTGGCCGCCACCGCCGAGTCGACCCCACCGGAGAGGGCGCAGAGGATGCGGCCGCCACCCACCCGTGAGTGGATGTCGGCGACCGCTCTCTGGACAAAGGCGGCAGGCTCCCAGGTGAGCGCGCACCCGCAGACGCGGGTCAGGAAGTTGGCGAGCAGCTGCTTGCCTGCGGGGGTGTGCACGACCTCGGGGTGGAATTGGATGCCGAAGCGTCCGAGCGGTCCGGCAAAGGCTGCGTACGGTGAGTTGAGCGAGTGGGCTATGGGCCGGAAACCCTCGGGGAGCCCGGTGATGATGTCGCCGTGGGACATCCACACCGCAGTCTCGGAGGGGATGCCCTCGAAGATCCCCGCAGGCTCGTCGATGTCGAGCTGGGCCGCCCCGTACTCGCGCCGGCTGGTGGGTTCCACCACGCCCCCGAGGTCGTGGGCCAGCAGCTGCATCCCGTAGCAGATCCCGAGGATGGGCAGCCCCAGGTCGTAGATCGCCGGGTCGGGATGGGGAGCACCCGGGTCGTACACGGAAGCGGGCCCTCCGCTGAAGATCAGCCCGCGGGGGGCCCGGCGCCGGATCTCCTCGGCGCTGATGTTCCCGGGCACCAGTTCGGAGTAGACGCGGGCCTCACGCACGCGCCGGGCGATGAGCTGGGCGTACTGGCTGCCGAAGTCGAGCACGAGGACGCCGTCCTGCGCGGCCGGTTCCGGAGGCGATGCGCCGGCCGCCGGCCTCAGCTCCCGGTTCGGCGCCGGGCTCTGGGCCACGCCGGCGCCCACCTCAAACCCCCATGCCGACGCGCTGCTCGCGCTGCTGCACCTTGCCCTCGGTCTTGATGGCGGGCGCGATCACCATCTCGGTCTCCTGGAAGTCGGAGATGGTGCGCGCGCCGCAGACCCCCATGGCGCTCTTCAGAGCGCCCACCAGGTTCATCGATCCGTCGTCGACGTGAGCCGGGCCGAAGAGGATCTCCTTCAGCGAGCCCTTGATCCCGGTTCGGATGCGCGTCCCCCGGGGGAGGTTGGGGTCGGGCGTGGCCATCCCCCAGTGATTGCCCCGACCCGCGGCCTCCTCAGCCGAGGCGAACACCGAGCCGATCATCACGGCGTCGGCGCCCGATGCGAAGGCCTTGGTGACGTCTCCGCCCAGGCGCATCCCCCCGTCGGTGATGACGGCAACACGCTCGCCGCTGCGCCGGAGATGGTCGTCGCGGGCCGCCGCGCAGTCGCTGGTGGCGGTGACCTGGGGGACCCCCACGCCGAGCACGGCGCGAGTGGTGCAGGCGGCGCCCGGACCGACGCCGACCAGCAGGCCCTTGATGCCGGTCTCCATCAGCTCCAGGGCGGTCGCATAGTCGACGCAGTTGCCGACCACGACGGGGATGCGCAGCTGGGAGGTCAGCTCGCGGAAGGAGAGCTGCTCGTGGCCACGGCTGATATGGCGCGCGGTGAGCACCGTGCCCTGGACCACCAGGCAGTCGGCCCCGGCCTCCTGGACGATCCCGGCCCGGCGGGCCGCCTGGACGGGGACGGTGGAGACGGCGCAGGAGCCGCCCCCCTTCTTGATGTCCTCGATCCGCCGGCCGATCAGACCATCCTGGATCGGGGCCTGGTAGATCTTCTGGAGCAGGACGTTGACCTCGGACGGAGGGGCGGCGGCGATCGCCGCGAGCACCTCCGACGGGTCCTCGTACCGGCACTGGACGCCGTCCAGGTTGAGTACGGCCAGCCCGCCCAGCCGGCCCATCTCGACGGCGAATCTGACGTCCACCACCCCGTCCATGGCAGCCGCCAGGAAGGGGATGGCAAGCGTCATCCCGTCGAGGCTCAGGCCGACCTCGACCTCGTCGGGATCGATGGTCACCCGTCCGGGGACGAGGGCCACCTCATCGAATCCATAGGTCCGGCGGGCGCGCTTGGAGCGCCCTAGCTCAACCTCCATCTCGCCTCCCTCCGACCCCCCTTCTGGCCGGCCGCACGAGGTGCTCTCCCATCGCCGAATGGTACCAGAGGCCTCTCGAGGCCCGTCCCCCATCTGGTGGCCCGCCACCAGGCCGAGCACAACATCTGGTGCACCATGGAATTACCGTCGGGGGCGACGACGGATCCCATGCCGGCCCGTGGAGGCGCAGGGGCGGGGCCCGCGGGTCAGGTGAGCAGGCTGCGGAGGACGGCACTGGCCTCCGCGGTGCTCCGCGCCTTGAGCCGGAGCGACGCCGCGAGCACCCGCATCCAGGCTTCGAAGCTGATCTCCTCGGTCAACCCGTTGAGGACCTGGACCTCGCGACAGACCAGCCCCTCCCGGGTCATCTCGGCCTCCAGGATGTCCTCGCCCACCCGCACCGTGATCCTCCGGATCGGCCGCCGTCGCGTGAAGAGCGAGCCGTCACGCTCGATCTCGACGGCATCCGGGAGAGCGAAGGCCAGCTTGCCGGCGAAGACCTGGAAGAAGACCCGGATGTCCCGCGACTCGGCGCGGAGGCTGCCCATGAGGGTGTCGATCTCATCATTCAGCGGGGCCAGGTCGCTCACGGCAAATCGAGTATAGGGGGGCGGTAAGAGGCTTTCGGCCGGCCTCTGGCTCCGGCGGCGAGTGCGCGACTCAGGCGGCCGCGCCGGTCTCCGCGCCGGGCGGCTCGAGGGCGATGGCGAGCACGTCGTCGACGCGGCTCGCCAGGTGGAACTTCATCGCCGTGCGGACGCTCTCGGGCACGTCGTCCAGGTCCTGCTCGTTGCGCCGGGGCAGGATCACCTCGGTGAGGCCCATGCGGTGGGCTGCGAGCACCTTCTGCTTGACCCCGCCGATGGGCAGCACCAGCCCCTGCAGCGTGACCTCGCCGGTCATCCCCACCGTGCTCCGCACCGGGCGCCCGGTGAGCAGGCTGACGATCGCCGTGGTCATGGTGACCCCGGCCGAGGGCCCGTCCTTGGGCACCGCGCCCTCGGGGACGTGGATGTGGAAGCCCTTGGCGGCCGCCTCGGCACTGATCCCCAACCGCTCGGTGTGGGAACGGACGTAGGAGAGCGCGATCTGCGCGGACTCCTTCATCACGTCACCGAGCTGACCGGTCAGGAGGAGGTTGCCGTCGGAGCCGCCGGTGGCCGCCTCGACGAAGAGGACGTCGCCGCCCGCACCGGTGACGGCCAGCCCGGTGGCCACGCCGGGAACCGCCGTCCGTTCCTCCACCTCGTTGTCGAACTTGGGCTTGCCGAGATAGTCCCTGATCTGGTCAGATCCGACCTTAACCGGTGTCTCCACGGCATCGGTGGCGATCCGGGTGGCCAGCTTGCGGGTGATCCGGCCCAGCTCGCGCTCCAGGTTGCGGACCCCGGCCTCACGGGTGTGATCGGTGACCACCTTGAGGATGGCGTCGTCGCCGACCTCGATCTCCTCCGGCCGCAGCCCCGCCTGGGCGACCTGACGAGGGAGCAGATGATCGCGGGCGATGGCCAGCTTCTCCTGCTCGGTGTAGCCGTCGAGCCGGATCAGCTCCATGCGGTCGAGGAGGGGGGCCGGGATGGTCTCCGAGACGTTGGCGGTGGGGATGAAGAGCACCTCGGAGAGATCCAGGTCGACCTCCAGGTAGTGATCGCGGAAGGTGTTGTTCTGGGCGGGATCGAGCACCTCGAGGAGTGCCGAGGAGGGGTCACCGCGCCAGTCGGCGCCGACCTTGTCGATCTCGTCCAGCATGATCACGGGGTTCTTGGTGCCCGCCTCCTTGAGGGCGCGGACGATGCGCCCGGGCTGGGCGCCGACGTAGGTGCGGCGAAAACCGCGGATGTCGGCCTCGTCGCGGATGCCTCCCAGCGAGACGCGGGCGAACTTGCGCCCCAGGGCTCGCGCGACCGACTCGCCGAGCGAGGTCTTGCCGACGCCGGGTGGGCCGACCAGGGTGATGATCGCCCCCGAGCCCCGCCCGCCGATCACCTCCAATCCGCGCTCCTTGCGCAGCTTCCGGACCGCGAGGAACTCGATGATCCGGTCCTTGACGTCCTCGAGCCCGGTGTGGTCCGTATCCAGCACCTTGCGCGCCGCGGTGAGGTCGAAGTTGTCATCGGAGCGCACGTCCCAGGGAAGGTCGAGCATCCAGTCCAGGTAGGTCCGGATCCAGCCGTGCTCCGGGCTCTGCTCACTGGTGCGCTCCAGCCGGTCGAGCTCGTGCTCCACCTCGGCCGCCACCTTCTCCGGCATGCCGGCGTCAGCGAGCCGCTTGCGATAGGTGGAGACGACGTCGTCGCCGCCCTCGCCCAGCTCCTTCTTGATGGTCTCGAGCTGCTGGCGCAGAATGAACTCGCGCTGGTTCTTCTGCATCCCCTCGGCCACCTCGGTGCGGATGCGGTCCTTGAGATCGGCCTCGCCGAGCGCCTCCTTGGTCCAAGCGATGACGAGGGTCAGCCGCTTCTCGACGTCGAGCGCCTCCAGGATCTCCAGCTTCTGGGCCAGGCTGAAGTCGGGGGAGTACCCGGAGAGGTCGGCCAGGTGTCCGGGGGCGCGGGCTTCGCGGAGAAACTGGATGGCTCCGCTGGCGCCCCGGATCTCCAGCAGGCTCTCGACCAGCGCGCGATATTCGCGCGCCAATTCGACCACGGCCTCGGAGGGGTTCTCGTCGTCCGGGGCAGGGTCGACCTGCACCCAGAGCGCACCGCCCACATCCGCCTGCCCCGCGCCGAGACGGGCGCGGTACTGCCCGGTGAGGATCGAGACCTCGGCACCGGTGGGCAGCTTGCCCGACTCCTGCACCCGTGCGACGGTGCCGATGCTGCCGAACTTGCCCTCGATGCGGGGGACCAGGAGGACGAGGCGATTACCCTGGTTGGCCGCCTCGACGGCGGCACGCTGGGCCTCTCCCTGGACCGCGACGGTCACGGTCATGTGAGGCAGAACGACGACGTCGTCAAGAGGAAGGATCGGAAGAAGCTCGGCGCTGTGCTCGGTCATGGGGGTATTTGTACCCGCTGACAAAGATCTCACACCTCCCAGCTGCGCAGCCCGGCCGGTGGATGGCCCGCGTCACGCCGTCACCGGGCTCGGAGCGGCTCTCTCAGTCCGGAACCAGGACGACCGTCCCCCGCGCCAGGCCGGCCCGGACCAGTTCCAGGGCCCGATCCGCCTTGGCCAGGGGCAGCACCTCGGTCAGGACGTCGAGCCGCGCCTCCGCCGCCAGGGCCATGAACTCGGCGCCGTCCTCCCGGGTGAGATTGGCCACGGAACGGATCGAGCGCTCGTCCCAGAGCAGCGAATAGGGGAACCGGGGGATGTCGCTCATGTGAATGCCGGCGCAGACCACGGTGCCCCCGGGCCGCACCGCCGCGAGTGCGAGCGGCACCAGCTCGCCGACCGGGGCAAAGATGATGGCGGCGTCGAGGGACACGGGAGCAGGGCCGGTGCTGTCCCCCGCCCACGCCGCCCCCAGGCTGCGGGCAAAGTCCTGGCCGGCGAGATCTCCGGCCCGCGTGAAGGCGTAGACCGCGGCCCCACGGTGGCCGGCCACCTGCGCGATCAGGTGTGCGGCGCTGCCGAAGCCGTAAAGGCCCAGCCGCGACACCTGGCCCGCCATGCGAAGCGCTCGGAAGCCGATGAGGCCGCCGCAGAGGAGCGGCGCCGCCTCGACATCCCCGTAGACCTCGGGCAGGCGGAGGCAGAAGCGGGAGTCGGCCAGGACGAGCTCGGCGAAACCGCCGTCGACGTCGCAGCCGGTGAATCGAGCGGAGGTGCAGAGGTTCTCGCGCCCCGCGGCACACATCTCGCAGCGGCCGCACGTGGAGGCCAGCCACGGCACGCCCACCCGCTCTCCGACCTGCACGACGGAGTCCGGCCCCGCTGACACGACCCTGCCCACCACCTGGTGCCCGAGCACGATGGGCAGGACACCGCGGTCCAGCTCCCCATCCACGACGTGGAGATCGGTGCGACAGACGGCGCAGGCCGCGACCCGCAGCACCACCTGGTGTTCCAGGGGCTCGGGCACAGGGCGTTGCTCCGCGGCGAGGGGGGAGCCTCGCTCGCGGAGAACCATCGCCCGATAGGTGGAGGCCCGAACCGCCGGCATCACCGTCGATGATGCACCCGCGCATCCGGCATGTAACCTTCTGCCGTGAGTGCAGTGACCGAGCCCGCCGCCCGGCGCCGACCCGAGGTGGTCATTCGCCGCCTCGACGCCCTCTCCGCCCGCCGTCACCTCGATAACCTGGCCGACCTGCTGGTCGACTCCGTGGAGGGAGGCGCATCGGTGAGCTTCGTCGCACCGCTCGCCCACTACGAG
The DNA here is from genome assembly GCA_050012735.1 of Candidatus Dormibacteria bacterium. Taxonomy (GTDB): domain Bacteria; phylum Chloroflexota; class Dormibacteria; order Aeolococcales; family Aeolococcaceae; genus Changshengia. The sequence continues at coordinate 54,729 of JBEKGP010000003.1, read as the reverse complement.
GCCCGGGACTGGTTCGCGGGCGTGCTCAACGAGATGGACCTGGGTCGCCGGGTCGTGCTCGCCGCCTTCCTCGACGATCGGCTGGTTGGCTGCGTGCAGCTGATGCTCTCATGGCAGTCCAACGCCACCCACCGCGCCGAGGTGCAGAAGATGCTGGTCCACCGCTCCGCGCGGCGGTTGGGAGTCGGCGCCCGCCTCATGAAGCAGCTGGAGATCGAGGCCCGAGCCCTGGGGCGCACCCTGCTGATCCTCGATACGGAGACCGGGAGCGACGCGGAGCATCTCTACGCCCACATGGGTTGGATCAAGGTGGGAGTCATTCCCGATTACGCAATGCGGCCTGACCGCTCCGGCCTGCGTCCCACCTCACTCTGGTACCGACGGCTCGATTGACGGAAGCGGATGTCTGACCTGGATCGCCGCATGGGAGCCGGGCGCTGAGATCATCCACACACGGCAATCGCCGATCCGCACGGCTCGTGTATGCGGTGACAGGGACGGCGCACCGACCTGCGCCGCGTGCATGCGAGTCGCGTCGAGCACGTCCGTCATTGCGTCGTGGAGGTCGCGCCACACGGTGGACTGCACCCGTTGGAAGGCAGCCGAGAGCACCTTTGCGGTGGTAACGATCGCCCTCACACGTTGACATCCATGTATGTAGGCCGCATGCTATGTGACAATCCTGACGGGAGCGATTATCCGCTCCCTGTCCAAAACGCAGGACCGGCAGCCGGCAGACCCGCTGACTGTCACCACCAACGGAGGCTTTCAGCATATGGCCAGGACCAGACGAAGCAAGAGCGGCACCGCAAAGCGAGCCGTCAAAGCCACGGTTCGCCGGGCACGCGCCGCGGCACCGCGCAGCGGAGCCGGCGGAGATCTCCTCAAGGCGGTCCAGGGTCTCGTCAAGGCACTGCCCGTCAATGAGCTGGAGAAGCGACTCGCAGGGCTCGAGAAGTCGGTCGAGAAGATCGACAGCGAGCTGCGCAAGGCGATTGGGCAAGTCGCCTCGGCAGTGCGCGGTGGCACCGCGAAGCGTGCGCCGGCCAAGCGCGGCGTGAAGCGCCGTGTTGCCAAGCGGGCACCGGCCGCCAAGCGCACCGTTGCCAAGCGGGCACCGGCAGCCAAGCGCACCGTCGCCAAGCGGGCACCGGCAGCCAAGCGCACCGTCGCCAAGCGGGCACCGACAGCCAAGCGCACCGTCGCCAAGCGGGCACCGGCAGCCAAGCGCACCGTTGCCAAGCGGGCACCGGCAGCCAAGCGCACCGTCACCAAGCGCACCGTGAAGCGTGCGGTGAAGCGCGTCGCCCCGGTGGTCGCCCCCGCGGCACCGCCGGCACCCTGAGGGATCTGATCCCAGCATTTGAGGCCCCCGGGAGCACAGCTCCCGGGGGCCTTTCTCATGTCCCGCCGCTCCTGGTACCCTCGGTCCGTGCCGCTCGTCCTGCTCAGCTTCCTGGACGGTGAGATCGTCCACGCCGACGTCGACGACCTGAGCTTTGACCGCCCGCTGCTCGAGGCCGAGGTCCGCGGCGCCGACCCCAACAACGAGCGGGCACTCTTCCCCCTCACCGCCATACGGCAGCTGGTGGTGGGCCAGCCCGTGCCGGCACCCGAGGACCTCACGGGCTGGGACCGAGCCGCCTTCCACTTTGTGGACGGACAGGTGCTGCGCGCCTCGGTCGCCCCCGATTCCGTTCTTGGGCGCTTCGGGGGCCTGTGGAGGTCGGTGGAGCCAGGATCCCCGGAGATGCGGACCCTGGGCATCCCGTACTCCTCCCTCAAGGGGGTGTTCAAGCTGCGGCAGTGGGACAGCCGGCCCGTCGGGGCCCGCTCTGGAGCGGACGCCCACGTCAACCAGGTGGCGCGCATCCTGGCCGAGCGAGATGCCGGCGGGACTGCATCGCCCCCCGTCCCGGAGGGCCCGCTGATCAGCCGCGTCCGCCCGTGACCAGCTTCCGGGGCGGACCTGCCGCAGCTGCGTAACCAGCCCGTCAGGGATGGCGTGCTAGGGTGCGTCCCACCGTGAGCGGAGCCACCCCTGTGGTCGACGAGCCAGGGGCCGAGGCGGCCCCGGCCCTTGCCGGCCGCTTCTTGACCAAGCGAACCCTGATCTCGATCGCTGCAGCGATCCTCATCGTGGGGGTGGTTGTGTGGCGCGCGGACATCCCCTGGGGGGAGGCCTGGGACAAGATACGATCCGCCAACCTCTCCCTCTACCTCCTCGCCATCGTCGTCTACTACCTCTCCTTCATCGCTCGCGGCCTCCGCTGGCAGGTGCTCCTCGCCAACTCCGGGGAGGTGCGCAAGACCCGCCGCCTGACCCCGCTCGTCCTTGCGTCGTTCTTCGTCAACTGCATCGTCCCGGCCAAGATGGGGGACGTCTATCGCGCCTACCTCGGCCGGGTCCGGGAGCACATCCCCGGCAGCAAGGCGTTCGGGACCGTGGTCAGCGAGCGCCTTCTCGACCTCTGCGTGGTGGTGGCACTGCTCCTCGTATCGGGGGCCTACGTCTTCCACAAGAAGGACTCGGGGGCCCTGGTCCCCTATGTCATCACCGGGGGGCTCCTCTGCGCGTTCGGCATCGGGGTGATCGTGGTGATGCGCGCGGGCCGGGGGAACCGCGTCCTCCGGCACCTCCCCAATGGGTTGGTCCGCCGCTACGAATCGTTCCGCAGCGGGGCGGTGACCTCGCTGCGCCGCTGGCCGACCCTGATCGGGCTGACGCTGGCCGTCTGGGCCTGCGAGTCGGGTCGCCTCGGGCTGGTCATCGCCGCCCTCGGATTGAGCAGCCAGGTGGGACCGTCGCAGTTCGTCCTCGTCGCCCTGGTGGCGGCGCTGCTGACCACGGTCCCCTTCACCCCCGGCGGGGTCGGCCTGGTCCAGGCCGGCGTGGCGACCGCCCTCGTCATCGTGGCCGGCCTCAGCAAGACCCTGGCGATCTCGATCGCCCTGCTGGACGGCAGCATCAGCTGGGGCAGCCTGCTCATCGTCGGGTTCATCGTCTTCGCCCTGGTTCACCTCTGGATCTCTCGGGACGCCGCTGCGACGAGACCCGCGCAGCCGGGCGGCCGGGCGCTGCGGGACGACGCCCACCCCGTGACCCACTCCGTGGGATGAGAGCGCTGGTCACCGGGGGTGCGGGCTTCATCGGCTCCCACCTCTCCGAAGCCCTGCTTGCGGCCGGTCATGAGGTCACCGTCCTGGACGACCTCTCACGGGGACGGCGCTCCCAGGTGCCGCCGGCCGCACGCTTTGTCAAGGCCGACGTCACCGAGGATCTCGGCGGCATCCTCGGCGAGGTCCGACCCGAGATCGTGTTTCACGAAGCGGCCCAGATCGATGTCCGGCGCTCGTTGGCGGACCCGTTGCTCGACACCAGGATCAATGTGCTGGGCACGGTCAACCTCCTTCAGGCCTGCGCTGCCGCAGGGGTGCGCCGCGTCGTCTTCGCCAGCAGCGGAGGCGCGATCTACGGCGACACCGAGGAGATCCCGACGCCGGAGAGCCATCGGCAGCGGCCGGCCTCGAACTACGGCGCCGCCAAGGCCGCTGCGGAGCTGTATGGCGGCGTCTGCAGCCACGTCTACGGCGTCGAGTTCGTCGCGCTCCGCTACGCCAACGTCTATGGACCGCGCCAGGACCCCCACGGCGAGGCGGGCGTGATCGCCATCTTCACCGAGCGGATGCTGCGGGGCGAGGTTCCGACCATCAACGGGGACGGCACCCAGACCCGGGACTACGTCTACGTCGCCGATGTTGTGGCGGCCAACCTGGCGGCGATCGCGGGACCGCCCGGCGCCTACAACGTGGGCACGGGCACCGAATGCGATGTGAACGAGCTCCACGGGCGGCTGGCTCGCATCATCGGGGTGTCAACCCCCGCGGACCACGGACCGGGCAAGCCCGGGGAGCAGCAGCGCTCCTGCCTGGACGCGTCGCTGGCCGCATCCCACCTGGGCTGGCGCCCACGCTGCTCGCTGGACGCCGGCCTCGAGGCGACGGTCACCCACTTCCGCGACCGCGGGCCCGACTACTTGTAGCGGAAGGTGATACGTCCCCGGCTCAGGTCGTAGGGGCTCAGCTCCACCCTCACCTGGTCGCCGATCAGGATGCGGATGTAGAACTTGCGCATCTTGCCGGAGGTGTAGGCGAGGACGTCCTGCCCGGTCTTGAGACGCACCTTGAACATGGCGTTCGGCAGGGGCTCGACCACCGTGGCATCCATCTCAATCGTCTCCTCCTTGACCTCGGGGGAGTTGGTGGTGTCAGTGGGATCACGCCGCCGCACCGGGCTGCGCCGGCGGGTGGCGCCTGGTCGAGATGGACGTCGCGCCAAAGTGTCTCCTCGTAGGGTGAGCGGAACCGATCGGCAGGACCGGACCGATTGTCGAGCGTAGCACGGCACACCCCACGCGGCAGGCCGCGTGGGGACGCGTGGGGACGCCTGCCATTCTTACAGGGGCTCGCCGTGCCCCACGCGGCAGGCCGCGTGGGGACCCCCATTATTCTCAGAGGGGCTCGCCGCCCCTCGGCGGCGCGGCTCAGCCGCGCTCGCCTCACCCCGCCAATGAGGTTCGCATCTAAAGTGCAAACCCATGAGTGGTAGTCCCTACCTCGAGGCCCTGAGCCACCGCGTCCTGGTCTTCGACGGCGCGGTCGGAACCAATCTCCAAGCCATGGACCCCACGCCCGCGCAGTTCGGCGGGGCGGCCCTGGAGGGCTGGGTGGACGGCCTGGTGCTGCACAGCCCCGACCTGGTCGAACGGCTCCACCGATCCTTCCTCGAGGTCGGCGCCGACGTCATCGAAACCTGCACGTTCCAGTCCACCCCCCTCCGCCTGGCCGAATGGGGTGCCGGGGAGCGGGCGCGAGAGCTCAACGAGAAGGCGGCGCGGCTGGCCCGGCGGCTCGCCGACGAGCACTCCACCGCCGAACAGCCACGTTTCGTCGCCGGCAGCATGGGACCGTCCGGCTTCCTGCCCGCAAGCAGCGACCCGAGCCTGGGACGGATCACTTTCGGGGAGCTGGTCGCGGCCTTCCGCGAGCAGGCCGAGGGGCTGCTCGACGGTGGCTCCGATCTGCTCATCATCGAGACGAGCCAGGACATCCTGGAGGTCAAGGCAGAGATCTTCGCGGCCCGCGAGGCCTTCGAGAGCACGGGCCGCCACGTCCCCATCCAGGCCCAGGCGACGCTCGACGTCTCCGGCCGGATGCTCCTCGGCACCGACATCGCCGCCGTCCTCGCCATCTTGGAGTCGCTGCACGTGGACGTGGTCGGGCTCAACTGCTCGACCGGTCCCGAGTACATGCGAGAGCCGATCCGCTACCTCGCCGAGAACACCCGGCTGCCCATCTCCTGCATCCCCAACGCCGGCCTGCCCATCAACGTCGGCGGCCGCGCCCACTACCCGATGCAGCCGGAGCCGATGGCCGACCAGCTCGAGGAGTTTGTCCGAGACCTGGGGGTCAACGTGGTGGGCGGCTGCTGCGGCACCACCCCGGCGCACATCGCAGCTCTGGTCCGCCGCGTGGGCGGGACGAACCCGGTTTCGCGTGACGTCCAGGAGCGCCCGCGGCTCGCCTCCAGCATCCGCGCCACCGACCTGGACCAGGAGCCGAAGCCACTGCTCATCGGTGAGCGGGTCAACGCTCAGGGGTCGCGGAAGATCAAGGAGCTGCTGCTCGCCGACGACTACGACGGCGTCGTCCGGGTGGCCCTGGGTCAGGTGGAGGGCGGAGCCCACGCTCTCGACGTCTGCGTCGCCCTCACCGAACGGAGCGACGAGGGCGATCAGATGGCGACCGCCGTCAAGGCTCTCCAGCAGGCGATCGAGGCGCCGCTCGTCTTCGACTCCACCGATGCGCTGGTCATCCGGCGCGCTCTGGAGGCCTACCCGGGCCGCGGCATCGTCAACTCGGTCAACCTCGAGAATGGGCGCGCCCGCTGCGAGGCACTGCTGCCCCTGGTCCGCGACCATGGGCAGTGCGTCATAGCCCTGACCATCGACGAGCAGGGGATGGCGAGGACCCGCGAGCGCAAGCTCGAGGTGGCGCGTCGCATCCGCGACATCGCCTGCGGCGAGTACGGGCTGTCACCCGACCAGCTGCTCTTCGACGACCTCACCTTCACCCTGGCGACGGGGGACGCCGAGTGGATCGACTCGGCGGTGGAGACGATCGAAGGCATTCGCCTGATCAAGCGGGAGCTGCCCGGCGTGCTCACCTCGCTCGGGGTGAGCAACGTCTCGTTCGGTCTGACGCCACCGGCCCGGGCCGTGCTCAACAGCGTCTTCCTCTACCACTGTGTCCAGGCGGGCCTCGACGCGGCCATCATCAATCCCGCCCAGACGGTCCCCTACGCCGAGATCAGCGAGGAGCGGCGACAGCTCGCCGAGGACCTCATCTTCAACCGCCGGCCGGATGCGCTCTCCCGCTACATCGACCACTTCTCGGGGGTGACCGAGCGGGTCGGGGCGGAGAAGGTCGACCCCTTCGCCGGACTCGCCGCACCCGAGCGCCTCCACGCCCAGATCCTCCACCGCCGCAAGGAGGGGATCGAGGCACTGATCGACGAGGCGCTCCGTGACCGGAGCGCGATCAGCGTGCTCAACGAGATCCTCCTCCCGGCCATGAAGGACGTCGGTGACCGCTTCGGAGCGGGGGAGCTGATCTTGCCCTTTGTCCTGCAGAGCGCCGAGGTGATGAAGCGCGCCGTGGCCCACCTGGAGCAGTACCTAGACCGGACCGAGGGCTACACCAAGGGCCAGGTGGTGCTGGCCACCGTCTTCGGCGATGTGCACGACATCGGCAAGAACCTGGTCAAGACCATCCTCAGCAATAACGGGTACACCGTCCACGATCTCGGCAAGCAGGTGCCTCTGACGACCATCGTCGAGAAGGCCATCGAGGTCGACGCGGACGTGATCGGATTGAGCGCGCTGCTGGTCAGCACCAGCAAGCAGATGCCGATGATGGTCGAGGAGCTCGAACGCCGCGGTCTCGGCTACCCCGTGATCATCGGTGGTGCCGCCATCAATCGAGGATTCGGCCGGCGCATCCTCTACCTCGACCCGGACCGTGCCTACGAGCCCGGCGTCTTCTACTGCAAGGACGCGTTTGAGGGGCTGGAGACCTGCGACCAGCTCGTCGATCCGGAGCGTCGCGTGCCGCTCCTGGAGCGTGTCCGCGCCGAGGCGCTCGCCTTCCGTGAGCAAGAGCGGATCAAGGCGGCCGCCAAGGCCGAGCTTCCCAACATCGTGGTCAGTGCGCGCAGCGCCACGCGGACGGACGCGCCCATCCCCACGCCACCCTTCTGGGGCCCGCAGGTGGTGACCGGCATCAACGCCCAGGCGGTGTACCCGCACATCGATCGCAACTCGCTCTTCAAGATGAGCTGGCAGTTCCGCGGGGTCCACGACCCGCAGCGGTGGGACGAGCTGGTGCGCACCGAGCTGGAGCCCCGCCTGGACAGATCGATACATGAGGCCCAGCGGGAGGGCTGGCTCGACCTGCAGGCCGTCTACGGCTATTGGCCGGCGCTGGCCGACGGCGACGCCGTCGTCGTCTTTGATCCCGAGGACCACGAGCGCGAGATCGCGCGATTCACCTTCCCGCGCCAGGGCGAGCAGCACCGCCTCTGCCTCGCCGACTACGTGCGGCCACGCGAGCTGGCCGTCGGCACCGAGCGTGACGTCATCGCGCTCCAGGTGGTGACCACCGGGCCGCGCGCCAGCGAGGTTTCCAACCAGCTCCAGGTCAAGGGCGACTACGACGACATGCTCCGCATTCACGGATTCGCCACCCAGATGGCCGAGGCCACCGCGGAGTACATCCACGCCCACATCCGCCGCGAGCTCGGGCTCGGCCCGGACCAGGGCCGCCGCTACTCCTGGGGCTACCCGGCCTGTCCCGATCTCCAGGACCACCAGGTCTTCTTCCGGATCGTCCCGGCGGAGCGGATCGGGGTCACCCTCACCGAGGGATTCCAGATGGTGCCGGAGCAGTCCACCGCCGCGATCGTTCTCCACCATCCGGAGGCGCGCTACTTCGCCGTGTACGGGAGCCGCTTCGAGGACGGAGCCGGTCCGGGCGCGCCGGAGGCGGCCGCCTAAAGCACCCCGAGAATGCTGTCGGCGGGAGCGACGGTGGTGGTCTGACCGGTGCTGAGGTTGACCTCCCCCAGCGACGTGGGTCCAGTGCCACCGAGAAGCTCGGCGATGGAGGTCGTGCTCACCAGCTTGGTCCAGGCGTAGGGGCCCTCGAGCTGCCCATAGGGGGCGTCGGAGGCGAGCGTCGTGGGCGACGGGTTCTGCCCCCCGAGCTGCACCGACAGGAGGTTCTCGCTCCAGCCACCGCTGCTGGTGGTGGCGGAGGTGCAGTACGTGAGTTCGGCTGACGTGCCGCCCACGAAGGCCACCTGTCCCGCCGAGGCCAAACCGGTGTCGACGGTCGTCGTCGCTCCGCTGGGCTTGGTCACGACGATCTTGGCATCCGTGTTCAGTCCGATGAGGCATGCGAGGGTGCCATCCGGTGCTTCGTCCGCGAACTGCCCGCTGCTGCAGAGCGGCGCGGACACCGCGCCGGTCGCCGCATCCATGCTCACCACGACCGAGAACGAGTAGTCCTCGTCGATGAACGGCCCGGCACCGCCGACCTCCGTGGGATACGAACCGAGCAGCACGCCCGAGGGGTCCCAGCGAAGCGCCTGGTAACCGCCGGCAGCTTCTCCGGTCGAGGTGGTGTTGGACCTGTGGAGAGTGGTGACGAGGGACGGCGGGCTGATCCCGGGACCCCCGATCCACAGCTCGGTCGTCGAGTTGGCGCTGGCGTCATAGGAGACGGCTGAGAAGATCCAGCAGGTGCCGCTGGGCGACTCGGCCAGGCTGACGGTGTCGGTGTTGCTCCACCCGCCCGTGGGCGTCAGGGTTCCGAGGTCCTGGGAGGCGCCGGTCTTGCCGAGGACGCTCAGCTCTCCTGTGCTCTCGTCATAGAGATACACCCCGGCCTGGCCCACCCCGACCTCCACGGGTGCCGTGGAGCCGTAGCCGCCATTGGGTGTCTGGTTGAGCACGGAGCCGTTGGTGCTGAGCACGTCGATCTCCGAGCCCTGGGTGACGGCGAAGCCCCAGGCCGCCGGCGTCCCACCGGCCGGGGCGGTGGCGCAGGCCGTGAGCGGGGTGGGGGTCGCACTCGGTGACGGCGTGGTCGTGTGAAGTGGAGTGCTGGTCGCCACTGCCGTCGGGCTGGGGGTGCTCGCCGGGGTGGCTGAACCGCAGGATGCCAGGACCAGCACCAGACCGGCGATCCCACCGGCTCCCATTCGTCTGATCATGGTGGCCCCTTCCGTGAGTGACGACCGTTTCGGCGCGTGCTCCGCTGTCGTGATCGTGGCCTGAAAGCTGACGACCGCAGCAGGTTACACCCCGGCTACCCAATCCATGGGAGCACTGCCCCGAGGGTCCACCCGAGCGCGGCGGCGACGATGCGCCCCGCCGCGGTGGAGAGGGCCGTCGATGGCCCTCCCCACCTGATCCGGCACCGCACGCGCGGGCCGGGCGGCGGTCGGTCGGTCAGTGGAGCGCGCCGGCCACCTGGTTCTCGACCTCGCCCTCGGGCGCGTAGAGGTCGGAGGCGTACGCGTCCACCTGCGCCTCGGAGATACGGAAGTGCATGGCCGTGTAGTAGATGACGAGGCTGAAGACGGCGACGACAGCCAGGTCCCACCAGAACGGAATGCCGACGTCGCCGGGGATGAAGCCGGTGCCGCCAACCATGAAGTTCTTGAAGGGACCGACTCCTCCGATGATCCCCCCGGTGCCGAACTGCCCGAAGAAGGAGATGACACCCATCCCGATCAGGTAGGGGAAGATCCAGACCCCCGCGATCCAGTCGATCTTCGGCGCGTTGGGGTTGAGCTTGAAAGCTGCGGAGATGAGCATGAGGACGTATCCGATGGCGACGGCCACCATCAGGGTGCTGTACGTCTGCCAGCCTGCCCAGTAGACAACCTCATTGGCGCAGATGAAGGCCAGCGGGCAGAGGAAGGCCGCGAGGGGCAGCATGTAGGGACGGCGGAGATCAGGCTTGGAGTGGCGCAGTGCACCGAGCGCGAGCGGCGCTCCCGCGTACATCAGCACTGAGGCGCCGGTGACCAGGCCGATCAGCTCACTCCAGGCCGGGAAAGGGAGCAGGAAGAGTGCGCCGACGATGGCCGCGATGACGATGCCGAAGACCGGCACCCTGGCCCCCTTGCTGGTGGCCTCGAAGACCCTTGGGACGAACCCGTTCTTGCTGAGGCCGAACGAGAGGCGCGAGGTCGTCGTGTTGTAGATGAGCCCGGTGCCACCGGGGGAGATCACCGCGTCGATCCGGAGGATCACGGCGAGCCAGCCCAGTCCCGCGATGGTCGCCAGGGTGGCGTACGGGGCTTGCGCGAGCGCCGGGTTGTTGGTGCCGAGGGTGGCCCAGGTGGAGGAGTGGGCGAGCGTCGCCGGAGCCAGCGCGCCGATGAAGGCGAACTGCACGAGGATGTAGATCAGGGCCCCGATGAGGGTGGCGCCGATGACCGCGCGCGGGATGTCCCGCTTGGGGTTGCTGCTCTCACCTCCGAGCTGCACCGCCTGCTCGAAACCGAGCAGGGAGAAGACGATGCCGCCTGCCGGGATGGCCTTCATGATGGTCATGGGGACGTCGGCCCCCTTGAGGAAGAATCCACCCAGGGCTGAGAAGTTGCTGACGTGAAAGTGGGTGGTGAAAAGCACGACGATGGCGAGGATCGGGACGAAGACCTTCAGGCTGGTGATCCAGGTGTTGCTCCTCGACAGCCACTTGATGCCCATCAGGTTGATGGCGGCGAAGATCACGAGCAGCACCAGGGCCACCACGATCCCGAGGCCGCTCAGGGTGTTGGTCTTGCCGTCGTACCAGTTGGAGGCCCACGAGACCCCCGAGAAGTACTGGACGGTGGCGAGGACCTCGACCGGCGCGACGGTCGCAGCCTGGAGATAGGAGAACCAGCCGAAGGATGCTCCGGCCAGGCTGCCGAACGCGTAGTGGGGGAAGCGGCTGGTCCCGCCACTGACGTTGAAGATCCCCCCCAGCTCGGCGTGGATGAGAGCGAGGAGGATGACGATGGCCGAGGCGATGATCCAGGAGAAGACCACCGCGGGGCCGGCCAGGACGGTGGCGGTCAGGGCCCCGAACAGCCATCCAGAACCGATGATCGATCCCTCCGAGGCCCACATCAGGCCCAGGAAACCGACCTCCCGCTTCAAGCCCTCGTCAACCAGACCCCCGGGAGGACCTCCGGCTTGCGTGACGGCTGTCATGGCCTATCTTCCCAGGGCCGCACGGTGTCGGGCACCGGCGTGGACAGTCCGACATCGACAGCTGCGGCCATAGCTGACTACCTCGCGTGAGCCGGGAGCTCCCATCCCCATGGCGGCCATCCCGGTTGCCGGGGTATGTTGCATGGCTTAGCGCGTCTTGGCAATACCCAACTTTGCGCTACGGCGCGAGCATCGCCTGGATGCGGCTGCTGAGGTCCTTGATCTTGAAGGGCTTGGCGAGGGTCTGGACGTTGCCGAAGGCCTCCAGCTGGACTGCGGTCGCAGGGTTGACAAGGGCGCTGACGACCAGGACCTTGGGGGTCTGACCGTGATCCGACCTGATCCGCTCCAGCACCTGCGTACCGGTCAACTCCCCGGGGAGCATGAGGTCGAGGAGAACCAGGTCCGGCTGAAACTCCGCGACGGCGGCCAGGCCCTCGTCACCGGTCTTGGCCACCCTGACCTCATGGCCCTCCATGGTGCAGAGCAGCGACTCGATGTCGGCGAGGGCGTAGTAGTCCTCGACGATCAGCACCTTCCGGGTCGGCGCGGCGGGGGAGTCTCGTGGGGCCACGGCGGAGCGAGCATAGCGCCCGGGACCTGGCCGCGACCGCTCGAGCGGCGCGCCGAACCCTGACCGGAACGGCCTCGGCCAGCTCGAGGCCGACGCCGGCTCGTCGGGGCCCCGTGGGGTTCCGCCACCCGGGGTCGCCCCTCCGAACAGATTGCCCGACCACCGAATCTTGGGGATTGGCCAGATTCTCTATCGAAGCTATGGTTTTGGGGTTAGCCGCACCTAACCGCACCTGAGAGGGGATAACAGTGAGCGCCCACGGTTTCAAGCACACCACGTCAGGCCCGGCCACGAAGGCGTTGTCATTCCGCGTCGCCGGTCCGGTCGCCGTCCTCGCCATCTCCGTCGTCGTCGCCGCCTGCGGGTCCACGAGCGCCAGCCCGACGACAAAGGCATCCACGGCCGCGACAGCCACCCCGGCGTCGGCGAACCTGCTGGGGGCCAGCTACGACACGACGACCGCGTCGTCGGTGACCCTGACCGGCGCCGGTGCCAACTCCATCGAGCCGTTCTTCGAGACCATCTTTTATCAGTACAACCAGAAGAACGCCAACACGACGGTCAACTACTCGCCGGCAGGCTCCAGCGTGGGCGTCACCGACATCCAGCAGGGGACCGTCAACTTCGGGGACTCGGAGATCCCCATGACGGCGTCGCAACTCACCGCCGCGACCGGGGGCACCGTGCTGCAGATCCCGGTGGACTTGGGCGGCGTCGCGATCAGCTACAACGCGCCTGGAGTGCCCGCGAACCTCAAGCTGAACGGTCCGACCCTGGCAGGGATCTTCGACGGGAGCATCACCAACTGGGACGACCCCGCGATCGCCGCGGTCTCCGGCGTCACCAACCTGCCCAACCTGGCGATCAAGGCGGTCCACCGAGCCGATTCCTCGGGCCCGGGCTATGACCTCGACCAGTACCTCATCGACACCGCCCCCGCCTGGGTGACGGCGATCGGCACCTCGACTCCCTCCCGGACCTGGCCTCAGGCCAGCGTCGGCATCGGAGAGCAGCTCAACACCGGTGTCGCCACCTACATCAGCCAGACCAGCGGGTCCATCGGCTTCGTCGAATACGGCTACGCCCTCCAGAACGGCTTCGTCAACGCCGCCATCCTCAACTCGGCGGGCTCGTACGTGGCCCCGAGCGAGAAGTCGATCGCCGCGGCGGGAGCCCAGGCGACCAGCCTCAGCCCGACCGACTTCAACGTGGTCAACCAGGCGGGAGCCGGCACCTACCCCATCGCCAACTTCAGCTGGACCCTGGTGTACCAGAAGCAGTCCGACACGGCCACGGGGATCGCCCTGGGCAAGCTCTTCGACTGGGTGGTGACGACCGGTCAGTCGGACGCCGCCTCCCTGGGCTACGCGCCCCTCCCCGCCAACGTGGTCACCCTGGCCCAGAGCACCATCCTCGAGCTCGACAGCTCGGCCGGCACCCCGCTCTTCGCCAGCTGAGCGACACGACTTCGATGAGGGTGGGACGTTGATCTACGAGCCCTCCCCGGCGAGCCCCGACGCAGTGTCGGGGTTCGTCGGGCCCGGGCGCTCCGCCGGGGTGCGGGCAGCACTCCTCCGCAGACGATCGCGCTTCGGAGACGGCGCCTACAGCGCACTGCGCTGGACCGGCGCCGGCTTGTTCGGCGCCGTCGTCATCGGCCTTCTGATCGGCATCGGCAGCGATTCCTCGCTGGCGCTGCAGCACAGCGGTCTGGGGTTCATCTGGTCGGGCACCTGGAACCCCGCGGCCGGCCAGTACGGCGCCGGCATCCTGGTGGTGGACACGCTGATCACCACCGGGGTCGCCATGGTGCTGATGGTGCCGATCGGGCTCGGCACCGCCATCTTCCTGTCCGAGCTGGCCCCACGCTGGATCGCCGGACCGCTGGCAACCCTGATCGGGCTGCTCGCCGCCGTCCCCAGCATCGTGGTGGGGCTCTGGGGGCTCCTGGTCCTGACCCCCATCTTCGCCAACCAGGTGGAGCCGCTCCTCGCCTCCGTACCACTCCTCGGATGGCTCTTCCGGGGTGAGGCGTACGGCCCCAGCATCCTGCTCGCCTCGGTGGTCCTGGCCGTGATGACTTTGCCGACCATGGTCGCGCTGAGCGGCACCGCCTTCGCCGCGGTGCCCGTCGCCGACCGTGAGGCGGCCATGGCGCTCGGCGCCACCAGGTGGCAGGTGGTCCGCCGCGCGGTCTTCCCCGCGGCCCGCGCCGGCGTCAGTGCGGCGATCACGCTGGCCGTGGGTCGAGCCCTGGGGGAGAGCATCGCGGTGGCCATGGTGATCGGCAACCGGCCGGCCATCCCCGAGTCGCTGACCACGCCCGGCGCGACCCTCGGCTCGGCCATCGTCAACCAGTTCGCGGAGGCCTCTCCGGGGATCGGGACCAGCTCGATCATCGCTCTCGGCGCCGTGCTGCTCCTCCTCACCGTGGCGGTCAACGCCGGCGGCCAGGCCCTGCTGCGCCGCGGCTCCGCGTCGCGGCCCGGCACCGCGGGGGCCCTCCGATGACCGTCCTCCTTGCCCCGAGCCGGCGCGAGCTGGTCCGCACCGCGGCCCGCCGGTCGCTGGGGCGTCGCCATGTCGTCGGACGCATCTTTCAAGGGCTGTGCGTGGTCGCCGCCGTCGCGGCGGTGGCCCCGCTGGCGGCCCTGATCTACTACACGATCAGCCGGGGGATCGGGACCCTCTCCTGGGCGTTCCTGAGCCATGCCCCGACCCCGCCGTTCATTCCCGGAGGCGGCATCTCGACCGCCATCGCCGGCACCGCGGAGATCGTCGGGCTGGCCGTCGTCTTGGCGATCCCGACTTCGCTCCTCGCCGCCCTCTTCCTCTTCGAGCGCAGCGGGAAGCTGGCCGGTGCGCTCCGCTTCAGCGCCGACGTCCTGACCGGGGTGCCCTCGATCATCATCGGCATCTTCGCCTACGCGGTGCTGGTTCTCCCCCTGCACCAGTTCGGCATCCTGGCGGCGGCGTTCGCACTCGCGGTGCTGATGCTGCCGATCATGATCCGGTCCGACGAGGAGGCGATGCGGACGATCGCGCTCGACCTCTGGGAGGCGGGCATCGCTCTGGGGGCGCGACGCGGGCGTGTGGCCAGGTCGGTCGTCCTCCGCGGTGCCCTCCCCGATCTGGTGACCGGCAACCTGCTGGCCATCGCGCGGGCGGTGGGTGAGACCGCCCCCCTGCTGTTCACCCTGGCCACGCCGTTCGCGGCGATGACCCTGTTGATCTACACCGATGGGACTCAGGCGTTTGGAGCCGCTCAGAGGACGGCGTGGGCCACGGCCCTGGTGCTGCTCGCCTTCGTCCTGCTGCTGAGCGTCGCGGCGAGGCTCGCCGCGTGGCGCATCTCGAGGAGGGCACACTGACATGTCTGCAGAGCAACCCCGCCTGCCCGCGGCGCTCACCGCCGTGAGCGTCGGACCGACCCACGGAGGCAACCACAACGGAGGCACCACCGCTGTGACGAGTCGCGGCGGCGACCCGCTGCCCCTCGCCGGTCCCCCATCGTCCCCGCACAACGGTGCTTCCGCGGCGACGACGCCGACCCTGACCCTGGAGGGCGTCCGGGTGTCGTTCGGCGATCACGTCGCGGTACGCGACGTCACCCTGTCCATGCCGAGCCGCGAGGTGACGGCGCTGATCGGCCCCTCCGGGTGCGGCAAGACCACCCTGCTCCGGGCCATCAACCGCCTCCACGACCACACCGGAGGACGGGTGGAGGGCTCCATCAAGCTCGGCGACCTCGACCTCTATGCGGCGAGCACCCGGCCCGAGCTGGTGCGCACCCGGATCGGCATGGTCTTCCAGCGGCCCAACCCCTTCCCCGCCATGAGCATCTTCGAGAACGTCGTCTCCGGTCTGCGCTTCAACGGGGTGCACGGCAAGGCCCTGCTGCGCGACGCCGCCGAGACGGCACTGCACCACGCCGCCCTGTGGGACGTGGTGAAGGACCGGCTCCACCAGCCGGCGATGAAGCTCTCGGGCGGCCAGCAGCAGCGCCTCTGCATCGCCCGCGCCCTGGCGGTGGAGCCGGAGATCCTGCTGATGGACGAGCCGTGCTCGGCGCTCGACCCCATCGCCACCGCCAAGATCGAGGACCTGATCATCCACCTGGCCTCGGATGTGACCATCGTCCTGGTCACCCACAACATGTTCGAGGCGCGCCGGGTGGCCAACCGCACCGCCGTCTTCCTGCTCGGCGACGACCGGGTGGGCGAGCTCGTCGAGGTCGGGCCCACCGCTGAGATCTTCGACAGCCCGCGCGACCAGCGGACCCGTGCCTACGTGACCGGCGAGGTCGGCTGACCCCTCCGCGTGATCCGCTGACCCCTCCGGCCCGCATCGAGCCACAATCCGCAGATGCACATCCCGGCTAAGGTCGACTACGGCATGCGCGCCCTGCTCACCCTGGCCACCGCGGACACGCCCCTCACAGGTCAGGAGCTCGCCGAGGCCCAGGGCATTCCCACCAAATTCCTGGGGACGATCCTCACCGAGCTCCACCGGGGGGGACTGGTGAGCAGCCGGCGGGGAACCCAGGGCGGCTACCACCTCGCCCGGCCGGCATCGGACATCACCGTGGCCGACGTCATCCGGGTGCTCGAAGGCCCCCTCGCCGAGGTCCGCGGCCTGCGTCCGGAGATGACGGCCTACAAGGGGGCGGCCGAGCATCTCCAGACCGTGTGGGTGGCGGTGCGAGGGAGCCTCCGGCGCGTGCTCGAGCTGGTGACGCTGGAGGACGTGGTCCTGGGCAGGCTCCCCGACTCCGTGAACGAGCTCACCGACGACCCCGACGCCTGGAACCCGCGCCTCAGGAGGTGAAGCTGAAGCTGCCCAGGGCCAGGGCGGGGACGAGCAGGGCGCGCTCGCTCTCGTCCAGCTCGATGGATCTCTCCCGGCCGACGCCCCTCACGTCGGAGAGGGCATCCACGATGCTCTGGGTGAACCGGAGGTCGCGGACCGGGCGCCCCAGACGCCCGTTCTCGATCAGGAAGGTGCCGTCCCGGGTCATCCCGGTGATCACCGTCCGGAGCGGGTGGACGTCGCGCACGTACCAGAGGCGGGTGACGTAGAGGCCGTGGTCGCAGGCCGCGATGAGGTCGTCAAGGCTGCGCTCCCCGCTTGCGACCACCAGGTGACGGGCCCAGGGGCCGAAGGTGTTGGGCATGGGGAGGGCATGGCCAGTGGACGGGACATCCTCCCTGAGTGCGGTGGCGCTGTCGTGCACGAAGCTCCGGCAGACCCCCTCCTCGATGCAGCTGACGCCCCGCGTCGACACCCCCTCGTCATCGAAGGGGAACGGCATGGCGTCGGGATGGCCGGCGTCGTCGGCGATGCTCACCAGCTGGCTCATCAGCCGCTCTCCGGGGCGCATGAAGCTCCGGTGCTCCTGGTGGGCCAGGGCGCTGAATCCGAGATCGGCCAGGTGTCCCACGAGATCGGCGACCGCATAGGGGGAGAGCACGACCGGGTAGACGCCCGGGTCCAGGGCGACGGCCTGCTGGTTGCGGCCACAGGTCTCGACCGCCTCCTGGGCCACCTGTTCCGCATCGAGGCGGCGGATGTCATGGTGGTGGCGGTCGGCGTACCCCCAACCGTTCTCTCCGCGGGCCACGCAGATCAGGCTGGTCGCGGTGGTCGCGGCGTGACGCCGTACGCCCTGGCTGTTGGCGATGGCCGTCTGGGTCAGTGACGTCTGGAGCGCCCCGAAGGCCTCGAAGCCGGCCACGGCGCTGACGGCGGCGACCGTCCCCACCTGCCCCGCCCGCCATTCCGGGGTGCACGCGGCGGTGGCCGGGGAGTGGGCAACCGGACCGTCCGATCCGGCGTCGGGGCGGGGCAGTGGCGTGACGTCGCCATCGGGGGCCAGCTCGCGGGCCGCCTCGGCCGCCGCGATCAGCCGCCCCTGCAGATCGTCGATCTCGCCACGGATCTCCGCAATCCCGACCTGCTGGTCGCCCATGAGGCGCAGTCGCACCCGGCGCGAGCTCTCGGCCACGTTCTGGTGGATCTGGTTGCGGGCAAATCGAGTGAGCGCCTCCTGGCGGTGAACCACCGTCACCTCGGCGCCATCTCGCCCCACCCGCTCGAGGATCGAGTCGGCGAGCGCCAGGGGATCGTCGGGATACGCGGGACTGATCACGACGCCGCCGTCACCGACACGCCGCGGAATCGGCAGGGCGCGGCGCCATGGCCGACGTGGATGACCTGGCCCGGCTGCCCCTTGCCGCAGTTGACGACGCCCCACGGCCTCCATTCGGAGGGACCGGCGACGGCGTCGCAGGACCGCCAGAACTCGGGAGTCCGCCCCCGATAGAGCGCGTTCTTGACCAGGCGGAGGCGCTTGCCGTCCCGGATCTCCCACCCGTTCTGGGTCCCGAACTGGAAGTTGAGGCGGCGGTCGTCGATGCTCCAGGAGCGGTTCGTCTCCAGGTAGACGCCGTGCTCGGTGCCGGCGATCATCTCCTCCAGGCTGGAGTCGCCCGGTTCGAGGTTGACGTTGGTCATCCGGATGAGGGGGATGCGGTTCCAGGATTCGGCTCGCATCGCCCCGGTGCTCGCCCAGCCGTACTCGGCCGCGGTCTCTCGCGACGACATGTAGCCTCGGAACACCCCACGGTCCACCAGGACCGTCCGCTGCGCCGCCACCCCTTCGTCGTCCCAGCCGAAGGTGCCGAGACCCCCGGGCGTGGTGGCGTCGGCGGTGATCGTCACCTGCTCGCTCCCGTAGCGGAAGCGTCCGAGCAGGTCGGGGGTGAGGAAGGAGGTCCCGGCGTAGGCGGCCTCGTCCCCACGGACACGGTCCAGCTCGGTGGGGTGCCCGCAGGACTCGTGGACCTGGAGAGCGGCCTGCGTGCCATCGAGGATCAGCGTCATCCTCCCGGTCGGGCAGGGCGGAGCGCTCAGCAGCGCGACCGCCTCGGTGGCGATGCGGGAGGCGTTGCCGGCGAGGTCCATGGCGGCGATCGCCTCGTAGCCGGCGCAGAGCTGGTGGCGCCCAAAGCTGTTGGGGAAGCTGCGCGTCTGGACGTCGTCGTCGCTGGTGGCGGTCGCGTCCATGCCGCCTCCAGACTCGACGATGACCTGGTCGAGCAGCGATCCCTCGCTGCTCGCGAAGAGGCGATGCTCGCGCACGAACTCGAGGGAAGCCTCGTGGGTGGTCACCCCGGCCACCGCCGCCATCGCCTCGTCGGTACGGATCAGCAGATCCATCTTCTCCTCGAGGCTGACCTCGAAGGGGTCACGCTCCATGGGCGTCACGTACTCGCCGGTCGCGACCGGTGCGGAGGCAAGACGCACAGGCTGGCGGCGGAGCCGCGCCGAGGCACGCGCGATCCGGCAGGCGAGGCGGGCCGCATCGCGGAGACTCTCGGAGTCGAGGCGGTCGACACTGGCAAAGCCCCACGCCCCGTCGACGAGCGCCCGAATGCCCATCCCCTCATCCTCGAAAGAGGAGACCTCCGCGAACCGCGCGCCCTTGACCGTCAGCGCCTGGATGCCACGCTGGACGACGCGGCAGTCCGCGTAGGTCGCACCGCTGGACACGGCGACGTCGATGGCCAGGTCGGCGATCTCTCTCATCGGCGGTTCATCGCGGACGGCGCACGGCTGCTGTCGGGAATCTGCTCACGCATCCGTGACTCTAGGGGCTCGGCCGCCGAGGACTTCACGACCGTGTACCGATTGGCGCGTTCTGGTGGCCCGAGGGGCGGCCGTATACTCGGGGCTGATCATCGACTCGGTCCGGTGAGGTGGGAATGAAGCGTCCTCGACTGACGCTGTCCCTGTTCAATCCCCGACGGCGGCTGCGTGACCGGCTCCTCGCCGCCATGCTCGTGGTCGCCCTGGTGCCGGCCGGCGCCTTCTTCGTGCTCACTGCGGTCGACCTGCACGGGATCACCCAGAGCACCGTCAACAGCGCCGTCGCCGGCCTCGTGACCAACCAGGAAAACACGTTCCAGAGCGAGCTCGCCGGGACCGCCAGCACCGACATCAACGGCAACCTGCAGGCGCTGCAGGGCAAGGTGGCAGTGCTTGCTGCCGCGCTGGCCACGGCGACCACCAAGGCGGCGGCGCCCACTCCGTCACCGGGAGCCGCGGGCGCCGGCACGTCCGGCAGCCCGTCGGCCACTGGCAGCCCCGCCGCCACCAGCAGTCCGACGGTCACGGCGAGCCCGTCCCCCTCCGTCAACCCCGCTCCCACCAGCACGCCCGCGGCCACCAACGATCTCACGTACTCGGAGGTGGGACCAGGCGTCTGGGAGGTCACGACCGTCTCGTCAACGGCTGCCGAGCTGCTCGTCGGAACCACCTCGAGCAACCAGGGTGTGCAGTCCCGGGCGGAGCCGCTGGCGAGTCTCAGCGCTTTCGCGGACAAGCAGCTGGCCGACGTCGCCAAGGTGGGAAGCTCGGTCGACGCGGTCTGGATCATGGACGAGACCGACAATGCTGTCTGGGTGAGCCCGGGGGACGTCCCGGTGCCCCAGGTGCAGGGGTTGGCGGGCAATCCCCAGGGAATCCCGACAGGCCTCCTCAGTGGGTTGGGCAGCTCCACCACCTCCCCCCAGACGCCGGCCGCGACCATCCAGGCGGGCTGGACGTTGCCGTACCAGAACCTGCTCCAGACCAATGCCTGGGTGGTGACCGTCTACGCCGAGATCGGGGAGGGCCTGGTGGTGGGGGCCGACGTGCCTCTCGCCCAATTCGCGGGCCAGATCTCGGAGGCGCCTTCGGAGACCGGCTCCTACCCTCTCCTCCTCGGCCACAGCACCTCGACCTGGAATCAGGTGATCGCCGGGTCGCCGGATACCGGCAAGGACTTCACGGCGAGCCTCCAGGTTGGCCGGCAGCTCCCCCGGCCGGTCGGCAAGGACGGGTCGAACCTGCTGGCCGCCCTGAAGGCC
Source organism: Candidatus Dormibacteria bacterium (assembly GCA_050012735.1). Taxonomy (GTDB): domain Bacteria; phylum Chloroflexota; class Dormibacteria; order Aeolococcales; family Aeolococcaceae; genus Changshengia. The sequence continues at coordinate 33,916 of JBEKGP010000003.1, read as the reverse complement.
GCCGAGAACGGTGACGCCGGCATTCCCCCGATCGACGAGACGGTGGGAGGGGTGGAACGTCTCTTCTTCGTCGCCCCCGTCACCACCGTCCCGGGATGGATCCTCGTCGATTCCGCCCCCAAGGCAAACTTCGAGCCCAACAAGACCGCTCTCGGTCTGGCGATCAGCCAGAAGCTCAACAGCATCGTCCAGGGCGCCATCTGGATCGTCGTGCTGCTGCTGCTGGCGTCCTTCGTCCTGGCCACGGTGCTCTCCCGCTTCGTGGTTGCACCGGTCCGGGCGCTGACGGCCTCGGCGGAGCGGCTGGCCGAGGGCCACACCGATGAAAACGTGCCGCCTCAGGGCGGGGACGAGGTCGGCGATCTGGCGGACTCCCTGGAGCGGATGCGCCGGGAGATCAACGCCTCACGGGAGGTGATCCTGGCCGCCAGCCGGGAGCTGGAGCAGAAGGTGGCGAGACGCACCGCGGAGCTGAGTGTCCGCAACGAGGAGCTGCTCGCCCTCAACGAGCTGGCCGGGTCGCTCACCCGATCGCTGGACCCCGAGGCGATTCTGGCGGGGGCGCTGGACGCCGTCCGGGCGGTCCTGCCCACCACCGGAGGCCGCGGCTTCCGGATCAGTCGGGAGGGCTTGACGGCGAGCCGGGCCGAGGGGGATGACGCCAGTCCCCGCCTGGAGGAGGTCGCCGTGGCCGCGATCACCGGTAACCAGCTGATCAACCGCGCGGACGGGGACGGGGTCCTGATCGGGATTCCCATGGGAACCGGCGCCGGCCCGCTGGGGGCCCTCGGCCTGCGCACCAGCAGCGCGCCCGGGCCCGAGATGGCGGCATTGCTGATGGCCGTCGGCAACCAGGTCGGGCTGGCCCTCAGCACCGCCCGCCTCTCCGAAGAGGGCCGGGAGATGGCCGTCCTGGAGGAGCGGGCCCGGCTGGCCCGCGAGATCCACGACACGCTTGCCCAGCAGCTCACCGGCATCGTGATCCAGCTCGAGGCGGCCCAGGCCCTGGTGAGCAGGGATCCGGACCGGTCCCTCCCCGCCCTGGCGTCGGCCCAGGAGCTGGCCCGCTCGGCCCTGGCGGAGGCGCGGCGCTCGGTCTGGGACCTCCGCCCGGCCCCGCTCAGCTCGACCGGACTGGTGGCCGCCGCCGAGAACGAGGTGGAGCGGTTCCGGCATCGCACTGGGATCGCGGCGCGGTTGCGGGCCGAGCACATGGTGCCCCCGCCCGCGCTCCGACCACAGTCGGAGGTCACACTCCTCCGCATCACCCAGCAAGCACTCGCCAACATCGCGGCTCACAGTGGAGCCTCCCGCGTCACGGTGCGCCTGCGCAACCTCGGCGACCACGTCGAGCTGACGGTGAGGGACAACGGCCACGGCTTTGACACCTCGGCGCTGCCGCTCGGCTCTTTCGGCATCGTCGGGATGGCCGAGAGGGTCCGCATCGCGGGAGGGACCTTCCAGGTGGCGAGCGTCTCCGGCCGGGGCACCACCATCACGGTGGATCTGCCGGTCGCCGCGGACGCGGGGAAGGGTGGCGCCACCCCCACGACGGCGGTGCCGGTGTGATCAGGGTCCTCGTCGCCGACGACCATCCCGTGGTCCTTCACGGGCTCTGCACCATGCTGGAGGTCGAGGACGACATCCGGGTGGTGGCGCGGGCGACGGACGGCGCGGAGGCGATCGAGCGAGCCCGCGAGACCCACCCCGACATCATCCTCATGGACGTCCAGATGCCCAACATCGACGGCATCGAAGCCATCCGGCGGATCCGTGCCGAAGATCCGGAGGCCAAGGTGATCGTCCTGACCACCTACCGCAACGAGGACTACATCTTCCCCTCGCTGCAGGCCGGAGCCCGCGGTTACCTGCTCAAGGACGCGAGCCTGGCGGAGCTGGCCAACGCCATCCGCGCCGTCGCCGCCGGGGAATCGCTGCTCGATCCGACGCTCATGTCCCACAGCCCCCCGGCGTACAGCCTGACCACGCGCGAGCTGGACGTGCTGCGGCTGATGGCGGAGCACTGCAACAACGCCCAGATCGGAAAGCGCCTCTTCGTGAGCGAGAACACGGTGAAGACCCACGTGAGCAACATCTTCGCCAAGCTCGGCTGCAGCGACCGCGCCGCCGCCGTGCTGATCGCCTGGAAGGCGCACCTCATCTGACCCCGGGGCGGGCCGGGCCTCACGCGGGGCAGCGCAGCCCGTGAGGGAAGGCTGGGCCGGCTGACGCTGTGGGCGACGCCGATGGCGGGGGCCAGGATTCCACCGCCTCGGTGATCAGGACGGCCATGGCCTCGGAGCCGGTGGGCCCGGGGTGGATCCCGTCACCCGAGAGGTCGCCCCACATGAAGTCCTCCGGGTGCCCCGCGCTCGCCGTGTACCAGTCCACGATCGTGGTGCCGGGGACGGCGGCGGCGACCTGGAGAAGCTGCTGATTGATGATCGCCGGCCAATCGGGGTGCGCGGGATCGTTGCCGGCATTCACGAGCACCACCTGCTGCAGGTGCAGAGAGTTGAGCACCGCGGCGATCTGATTGGGGTCCCAGCTCGGACCGTTGGTGCCCAGCTCGACGACGAGGCGGGAGTAGAGCTCACCGGAGGCGCTGAGCTGCGCTAGGACCCCGGGGAGCGCCGACATCGGCCGCGAGACCTGCCCGGTGATGTAGGCGTTGGGCAGCAGGGCATGCAGCTCAGGAGCGACGTCGATCATGATCGAGTCCCCGACGACGGTGACCGCCACCGAGCTGGGCGTGGGAGGCGATCCGGTCGGCGTGGAGACGGGCGCGGCCGCCGCCACCGGGGCCATGGTCCCGCACGCGTCGGGGGGCAGCGCCTGGACGTCCGGAGCCGCGGCGGGAACGGAGCTCGGGGCCTCCACCAGAGTCGGGGGCAGCGCGAGTAGGCTCGCCGTCGGAGTGGCCGGCACGATCCCTGAGAGTCCCACCCCGGAAGCGGCCAGCACGAGGAGGGCGGCCGCCGCGCCGGCCCAGAGGCCGGTGGGGACGCCCCTCACCGACCAGCGAGGCGCCGTGAGGCCGGCGAAGACGCCGCGGAACCCGTGCTTGCGGATCGGTTCCTCGACGAAGCGCCAGGAGAGCGCCGCCACCGCCACGGTCGCACCCACCTGGGCCAGGGTCAGCAGCGGGCCGGGAGTGCCGACGACCGGAGACGTGAGCACGATGATCGGGTAGTGCCAGAGGTAGATGCCGTAGGACCGCACCCCGATCCAGCGCAGCGGCGGGGCACCGAGAATCCGGCCGAGGAGCGTCGACGGATGGGCGAGCACGGCGACCACCGCCACCGTGGCGAGGGAGAGGATCACCATGCCACCGCGGTAGAGGAAGGTCTCGTATTCGTTGGTGTCCATCATCATGACGACGATGACGACCATCCCGACCGCGCCCAGGGCATCGAGGCCGCGGCGCCGGAGCGCCGAGATGGGGGCCAGCCGGCGGCTCGGCCAGACCAATGCCAGGGAGGCACCGATGAGCAGCTGGAACGCTCGAGTGTCCGTGCCCTCGTAGACGCGGGTGGGATCGCTGCCCGGCTGGAAGATTGTGGCCATCGCCCAGGCGGAGGCGATCACGCCCGCGACCACTAGGCCTACCAGCAGCCAGCGCCGGTGCAGGAATCGGGTGGCCAGGATGAGGAGCAGTGGCCAGAGCAGGTAAAACTGCTCCTCGACCGCCAGCGACCAGAGATGGCCGAGTGGCGAGGGCGCCCCAAAGCTCGCGAAATACGAGACGTGCTGGAACGCGTACCACCAATTGCTGAAGTAGAGAAGGGCCGCGACCAGGGCGCCACGAAGGCCCCCCAGCTGCGCGGGATCGAGGAACGCGATCCAGAGGGTGACCACCACCAGCATCACCCAGAGTGCTGGGAGCAGGCGCCGCGCCCGGCGCAGCCAGAAGCGACCCAGAGCGATCGCACCCTCTCGCTCACGCTCGGCCAGCAGCAGGTCGGTGATGAGGTACCCGGAGAGGACAAAGAAGACGCCGACTCCCAGCAACCCGCCCGACGCCCAGCCGACGTTCAGGTGATAGAGCACGACGGCGAGCACGGCGACGGCACGCAGGCCGTCGAGGCCCGCCATGTAGCGTCCTTTTCCCCCCGCGGGCCGTGGCATGGACACCCAGTCCTGAATCCGGAATCATCCCCGCGGCCGGGGTTCGGGGCCTCCCGCCCCGGCGGCGACGCCATCCTACGCCGGGGGTGCCAGAGAGCCGTTGACGAGATGCGGACGGCTCAGGAACGTCGGGGGTTCGTCAGCACCGGCTAGAAGATGACGGTCGCGAGCTCCCCGACCTGGCGGAAGCCGACGCGACGATAGAGCCTCATGGCCGGCTCGTTGTAAGCGTTCAGGTAGAGCGAGCATACCGGCACCTCGGCGAGCAGCTCAGCACAGACGGCCGCCAGGGCGGCCGTGGCGATCCCCCGGTGGCGGAGCTCAGGCCTGGTCCAGACACCCTGCAGCTGGACCACATCCGGCGTCCAGGCGGAGAGCTCGACCTTGAAGGCGATCTCGCCACCCTCGACGAGCAGATAGGACCAGCCTCGATCGATCAGGCTCGCCATCCGGTGCCGCCACCCGACCGGGTCGAGCACCAGCGGGTCCACCCCCATCTCCTCCCGATGCATCGCGGCGGCCGCCACGGTGAGCCGATCGAGATCGTCGCGGCTGCCGCGGCGGATGGGCACCCTCGGGGTCGGTATCGAACCGTCGAGGACCATGACGGGTTGGGGATCCCGGACCTCAACCGCGCGCAGCCGGGGAGCGATCGACGCGGTCAGGCTGCGAACGGCCGGGGCCGGGCCGATGATGATTCGGGGGGGGTGCTGACGCAGCACTCCGGCGAACGCCGGGATGTCGGCGGGATCGGGGATCCATGGGACCACCAGGGAGCCGGTCATCATCACGGCCCGGAGCTGACCCCTCTCCCCCAGCCCCCACCATCCCTCGAGGGACGCTCCCAGTCTCAGCTCGCTCCTCAGGAAGACATTCGCCACCGGGTCCTGGTCGAGCAGGGTCGCGAGCGGGATGCGCAGGTGGGTCCCCAGCCGGTACGGGTCGGCCTGCGGGGAGGCCGCATTCTGCTTCCTGCCCCGAAATGTGAGCCTCATGGGCCAGAATCCCCAAATGCTGATCCTGATGAGCCACCAGGCTACCCGCGACGAGGTGGAGAACGTCATCCGCCACGTTCGGGAGCGAGGTTACCGCCCCGTCGAGCTGCCCGGCACCGATCGGCTGGCGATCGGCGTCCTGGGGAGCAACCCCGGGCAGATCCGGGACGCGGTGGTGGCCCTTCCCGGGGTCCTGGCTGCCGTCCCGGTAAGCAAGCCGTACAAGCAGGTCGGGCGGGAATGGCACCCCGAGCCGACGGTGGTGGACGTGGGGGGGGTGCGCATCGGGGAGGGCGCGCCGTTCGCGGTGGCCGCCGGACCCTGCGCGGTGGAGTCCCGGGACCAGATCCTGGAGACGGCTCGCGCCGTCAAGGAGGCGGGGGCCTCATTGCTCCGAGGCGGCGCCTACAAGCCGCGCACCTCGCCGTACTCCTTCAGCGGCCTGGGGGCGGAGGGGCTGGAGTACCTCGCCGAGGCGCGGGCGGAGACCGGCCTCCCGGTGGTGACCGAGGTGCTGAGCCCCGGCGACGTGGAGCGGGTGTCGGCGGTCGCCGACATGCTCCAGGTGGGCACGCGCAACGCCCAGAACTTCGCCCTTCTGGAGGCGGTCGGCAGCGCCGGCAAGCCGATCCTCCTGAAGCGCGGGCTCTCCAACACCATCGAGGAATGGCTGCTCAGCGCCGAACACGTGGTGAGCCATGGCAACCCGGACGTGGTGCTCTGCGAGCGTGGCATCCGAACCTTCGAGACGGCGACGAGGAACACCCTCGACCTGAGTGCGGTGCCCCTCATCCGCTCGCTCTCCCACCTCCCCATCGTGGTCGACCCCTCCCACGCCACCGGGCATCGGGATTTGGTCCGGCCCATGGCGCTCGCCGCCCTCGCCGCCGGCGCCGACGGCCTCCTGGTGGAGGTCCACCCCCATCCGGACGACGCCCTCTCGGACGGTCCCCAGTCCCTGACGCTCGCCCAGTTCTCCGCCCTGATGGAGGACGTACGCGGCCTCGGCGCCGCCCTCAGCAAGATGGCGGGGCCGGCGTAGGATGGGGACCATGCGATCGCGGCACGGAACGCGGTGATGCCGCTGTTCCGTCGTGGTGGCAACGCCACCGGCGCGCCCGCCCGGACGGACTCTCCTGAGCCACTGCCCCCGCCGTCCAGCGTGCCCAGTGCCGCTCTCCCGCCCCCGGGGGTCAGCGGCCCGCCGTCCGGCCAGGTGCCGGCTGTCCCGCCGGTTTCGGCGGGGAAGGCGCCGTCCCCGGTGATGCCCTTCGCGGCGCCCCCGGTGATGCCATCCCTCTCGCCGTCGATCGCCCGTTTCCCCGCCACCGAGGGAGACTTCGCCTGCCGCGCACGGGACTGCTCCAATCACAACGCGGTGCTCTGCCACTACGTGGACCGGAGGGGCCGGCGCTGCGAGACCGCCTGGTGCCCCAGTCACTGGGCCACCGTGGGCGGGATCGTCTACTGCCGCCGGCACGCCGGGACGATCGCGGCCATCGGCTATTTCGACCACCCGGCGGGGATGCCCGACGTCGACAACCGCGCCCCCTCGCTGGTCAACTGGGTGGGGCGCGATCTCGACGCCTTCGTGGCCGCGACGCTGGTGCAGAGCGCCACGCAGGGGGAGACCTTCGTCCGCGAGCCCGTGGTCTCCACCCACGCGGACCGCTCCGGAGGCCGGCGTTACGAGCGCGGCTGGAAGCTGGTCGACCACACCGGGTTGCGCCTCGTGGTCGCGGTCTTCGTTGTCGAGGGTGAGGAGACCACCATCCGGGTGCGGGTCGGCTCGGGGGTGGTCGCCGAGGGCGTGCCGCCGTGGATCGAACGCCACCGGCGGGGGATCGAGGTGACCGAGGAGACGGACCGGAGCCAGCGGGCCCTCTTCTACGCCTTTCTCCAGAAGCACATCGTGGCCGCCGTAAGGGCCAACCGGGCCGTCGACCAGACCCTTCAGCAGCGCTGACGCCACCGCGGCGGCGAATCCGGGCCGAGCGCCCCGGCAAGGGGTCCGGCCCCGAACGCCACTGTCAGGGGGCCGGCTGGACCGCCGATGCCGCGCCGACGAGATCCAGCAGCTGGGCGAGCAGCGCCGCGCCGTCCTCGGTTCCCGCCGTCCCGGCCGCGAGGAGCCGATCGGCCAGCCCGTCGGCAACCTGCAGCGCCCCCGGGGCATCCAGGTCGTCGTCGATGCGCGCCAGGAAGCGGGCCCGCCAATCGCCGGCCTCCGCGGCCTCCAGGTTGGCACCCGCGCGAGCGGCGGTGGCGTAGCGCCGGCGCCGGACCCCCGCCCCGTCCAGCTCCGCCTCGGTGTACTCCCAGGCCGTTCGATGGTGGTGGCCGGCGAGGAGCAGCCGGACCGTCGCCGCCGGGACCCTCTCCAGCAGCTGGCGCACAAAGACGAGGTTGCCGAGCGACTTGCTCATCTTCTCGCCCTGATATCCGACCATCGCCACGTGGACCCAGAGGCGCACGTAGGGGGAGATGCCGACGCCGACCGCCTGGGCGATCTCGGATTCGTGGTGGGGGAAGATGAGGTCGTCACCCCCTCCGTGGACGTCGAGGGGCGTGCCCAGCTCGGCGGTCGAGAGCACCGAGCACTCGATGTGCCAACCGGGACGTCCCGCTCCCCAGGGCGAGGCCCAGCTCGGCTCGCCGCTCCGCGACGGCTGCCAGAGAACGAAGTCGAGCGGAGCCCGCTTGCGCGGGTCGTCAGGGTCGGCGCCGCGCTCTCGCGAGAGGCGCAGCATCTCCTCCGCGCTCAGCCAGGAGAGGCGCCCGTACGTGGGCAGCTTGGCGACCTCGAAATAGACCCAGCCGTCCACCGCGTAGGCCATGCCGGCGTCGGCGATCCGCGAGATCCAGTCAACCATGGCGGGAACGTGCTGGCTGGCATACGGCGCCGCATCCACCGCCAGGATGTCGATGGCGCCCATGTCCCGGTCGAAGTCGCGGACCACCTGGTCGGTCAGCTCCTGCCAGCCGATGCCGCGGGCCGCCGACACCCGCATGATGTCGTCGTCGACGTCGGTGACGTTGCGGACGCTGCGCACCGGGTGGCCGAGACTGCGAAGCCGCCGGGCCAGGACGTCGAAGGTGTGGTAGGTGAAGGCGTGGCCGAGGTGGCCGCCGTCATAGGGGGTGATCCCGCAGACGTAGAGGCGAACCGCCCGATCGTCCGCGTCGAGTGGCTGGATCGACCGGGTGGCGGTGTCGAAGAGGCGGATCACGGAAGCAGCATAGCCGTCGATCGCCGCCGACCCGTCAGCCCCCGGCCGGTCGGTCTCGCCGCCTCGCTCCGTTCCCGCTGGTATTCGCTCCCGGCACCTGCTGGGGCCTACGCTCGGGGTCGGGAGCCGGTGGCACTCGCCGCCTCGCTCCGTTCCCGCTGGTACACTCCGGTACTCTGCGGCCCCGTGGTGTAGCCTGGCCTAACACGCCACCCTGTCAAGGTGGAGATCGTCGGTTCAAATCCGATCGGGGTCGCCAAGCCGGCATCGGCCGAGCCGCGGTGGTCCCGCGGCGGCAGGCCCAGACCGCCGCCCACCTCCTCACCGGGGAGTGGCGATTCTCGCCAGCACCCATTCGACCAGGTCGTCGAGCACCTGGTCTCGCTCGGGCTCGTTGAAGATCTCGTGGTAGAGACCCGGGTAGATGCGGATGGTCCGGTCCGGGCTCCCCACCCGTCCGTGCACGTAGGCGGCGGCGCCGGGGTCGACCAGGGCGTCGTCGCTCCCCTGCATCACCAGCACCGGCAGGGTCAGCCTGGGGAGGCCCGCCGCCACCTCATCCATCGCGCGCAGCATCTCGGCTCCGAGCCGGGCTCGCAGGCGTCGCGGGTGGACCAGGGGGTCGGCCATGTAGGCGGCGACCACCGCCGGGTCCCGCGAGATCCTCTCCAGCGGCAGCTTGACGACGCCCAACCCGGGGACGGCGCGGGACAGCAACCGGCCGATCGCGATGGCGGGCGCCGAGATCCCCGTGGAGACCACGGCGGGGGCGGAGAGGACCAGGCCGCGCAGCTCCTCGGGGTGACGCAGCGCGTAGACCGCGGCGATCAGCCCTCCCATGCTGTGGCCGAGGAGGATGGTGGGAGCGTCTCCCAACTCGGCGGTGGCGTCCCGGAGGACCTGGTGGAGATCGTCGACGTAGGTGTCGAACCGGTCGATGCTCACCGGCCGCCCCTCGGAGCGCCCGTGGCCCCGGTGGTCGGGGACGACCACCGCCAGCCCCGCCCCGGTCAGGCGCTCGGCAACGTGGCGATACCGTCCGCCGTGCTCGGCGTAGCCATGTGAGATCACGACCCGGGCCGCCGGCGCCCCTTCATCGGATGACCAGAGCCGCCAGAAGAGACCCGTGCCGCCACTTCCCTGGGAGTGGCGCTCGACCTCGCGCACCCGCGGACTCTAGTCCTCGCCCCCATCGGGGGTGGGCGGGACGGCTCAGCCGGCCAGGGCGCGGAGGATCTCGCCCCGCAGGGTGGCGAGCGAGATCGGCTTGGCGAGCAGCCCGCGCGCGCCCACGGCGGCGGCGCGAAGGGGATCCTCCGCGGAGTCGCGCCCGGTCACCATCAGCACCCGGAGCCCCGGGGAGGTGGCGAGCAGGCGACGGCAGACCTCGAGGCCGTCCATGCCCGGCATGTTGATGTCGAGGAGCACGAGGTCGAAGTGGACCTGCTGGGCCGCCAGCAGCGCTTCCTCCGCGCTGTGGGCCGGGTGGGCCCGGAAACCCTGCATCTCCATGTAGGCGGCCACGGTGCTGGCCAGCCGGACGTTGTCGTCCACGATCAGCAGCGTGGGTGCGGGCCGCGCCCGCCCCTGCCCGGAACCGGTGGCCGGATCGGGTTGGACCGGCGCGGCGGGGATGGGGCCCGGCGCGGGCGGCGCGGACGGGACGGGCAGAGCGACGGCGCCGGGAAGGGCACCCGCCTCGAGGGCGGAGGTCGGAGCGGGCGCCACCCTCTCGGGAGGCTCGGACGGAGCCCGTGCGGGCACCCGCTCCGGTGCCGAGGTGGCCTGCGGAAGTCCGGCGGGGTGGGCCCCACCGGGATCGGCCAGCCTGAGGCCGGCCACCTGCGAGAGATCAAGCATGGTCATGACTGGTCTGGAGCGTTGTCTGCGCTCGCCGGACACCCTACAGGCTGAGCCCCGGGGCGGGAGCCACCGTCTGAGGTAATTCAGCGGACCGTTCCCTGGACGTTTCCTGCCGTCGCAGCCGGTCAGACCGGTCTGCCCGGCCCGCACCCCCACCGGATGGGGCTGTGACCGCCCCGGGCGCCCGCCGCGGCTCTCCACGTACCATCCGAGCATGCCGGATGACCTCTCTGACACCGAGGGCATCGAGCGGGTCCTGATCGTGGTGGCCCATCCCGATGACTGCGACTTCGGCTGCGCCGCCACCACGGCCCGCTGGACCGACGCGGGCGTCGAGGTGAGCTACTGCATCGTGACCGACGGCCAGGCGGGCGGCTCGGACCGCTCGATCGGGCGCCAGCGCATGGGCCAGATCCGGCGTGTCGAGCAGACGGCGGCGGCCAAGGTGGTCGGCGTCACCGACCTCACCTTCCTGGGATATCGGGACGGCGAGCTGACCGTGACCCACGAGCTGCGGCGCGACATCAGCCGGGTCATCCGCCAGAAGCGCCCCGACCGCGTGGTGGCTCAGTCCCCGGAGCGCAACTGGAGCCGGTTGTTCGCCTCGCACCCCGACCACCTGGCCGCGGCCGAGGCGGCCATCTGCGCCGTCTATCCCGATTCCCGCAATCCCTTCGCCCACATGGAGCTGCTCGAGCACGAGGGGCTGGAGCCGCACACCGTGCGAGAGCTCTGGATCATGGGCAGCCCCGACCGGGTCAACGTGTGGACGGACGTCACCGCCACCGCCGACCGCAAGCTGGAGGCCCTGCGCTGCCACCGATCCCAGTACCAGGAGTGGGAGCCGCTGGAGGAGCGGGTGCGAAGCTGGCTCCACACCGCGGCCGAAGGTGCCGGTCTCGGCGAGGGGACGTCAGCAGAGGGCTTCTACCGGGTCGGGACTGGCTGATCCCGCCGCGGCGACCGGCTCAGGCGCTGGTCAGAAGGTCAACGGCGCGCACCCCGCGCCACGCCGGGTGGCGCATGCTCGCCGCCAGATCGATCTCGTAGTGGTTGTTGCGCCCGACCCGGTTGCGCCGGACCAATCCCCCCTCCTCGAGGTCCCCCACGATCCGGTAGCAGGCGCGCTCGGTGATTCCGACGCTCTGCGCGATGTCGCGCATCCGCATGTGGGGATCGCGAGCGAGGCAGACCAGGACGTGGCCGTGATTCGACAGCAGCGTCCACTGGCGTCGCATGGCGGGGGCTTGGTCCGGTGAGGACTGCTGGATGGGACTCATAGGGCTCTTGCAAGCCGCGGGGGCTCTTGATCCGCGCCCCTGGCGCGGAGTCCGCAACTCACCTCAGAGCATAGCAACGAGGTGGCGGACGCGCGAGGTTCGAGTGGCGGGCAGCGCTCCGGACCGGGCCCCCTGATCGGTCAGCTCCGGTACACCGCCAGGTGCCAGAGGCAGGTTGCGGGCCCCGTCACGCTCAGGCGGTAGCTCCCGGGACTGATCGCGGACCCGCCCGGCCCGCCGCCGGTCAGGTCGGCGCTATCGGTCCGGCCCTCGGCGATCACCTCCGGGCTGGACCCCACTTGCGCGCCGGCCTCGCTGATGGTCAGGGGCGCCCCGGCGCTCGCGGCCGCAGTCCCGGTCGGGCAGGTGTACGAGATCGCCAGCAGCCACGGGACGTCAACCGTGAAAGCGCCGGCCGGGGGGAGGAGTTCGCCGCCGCATCCGAGCCAGTCGAGGGTCGCGAGCTTGGTGTAGCCGGAGGAAGGCGAGTGGAGGGGGTCCAGGGGCGCCTGGCCAGTCGCCAGCGGCGCGCAGGCCACCGGGGAGAGGGTGGCCGTGGGGATCGGCGTGTCCGGCGCCGGCGAGGGGGCGCTCGACGGTTGGGGGGGTGCGGTCGGCGACGGCTGCGCCGCGGAGCTCGGGTGCATCGCGGCGGTGGGCGTGGGGGTGATGAAGCTCGCCACCCAGTGGGCGGTCGGGAGGCCGATGCCCGACCCGAGGACCAGCCCCACGGCGAGGGAGAGGACCGGCGCGAGCCGGTGCGCGGTCGGGTGCAGAGGTGCCATCGCCTACGCGAAGACCGACCAGAAGACGACACCCAGGGCAAAGCTGATGGCGGCGCCCATCACGACGCCGAGCCCGAGCATTAGGAGCGGCGGCATCCCCGTGAAGAGGTTGGCGGCCGGACGCCGCAGGGGAGCATCCCCCGACGCCCCGTCGCCGTCCGGCGCCCCCGGGGTGGTCCCGACCAACGCGTCTCTCCTTGCTCGGTCGCCGCCTCCCGCGCGCCGGCGGCTCGCGACCCCGCCGGTGGGCGGACCTGAGGCCCGGCAGGCAGGCCGGGCGTCAAGTGTGCAACAACCCCGGGTTGCCAAGCAAATAGTTAGCCTATATAATTACTGAGGATGCCCGCACTCCTCGCACCCCAGCCCGTCAAGGCGACGACCGCCGAGGACCTGGCGCTCGCCAACCAGCTGCGCCCCCTCCTCCTCCATCTCGCCCGCCACCTCCGGCGCGTGGTCGAGGGCACCCCCCTGACGGGGGGCCAGGTGGAGATCCTCTCCCTGATCAGCAGGAAGCCGGGCGTGGGCATCAACGAGCTGGCCAGCCGGGAGGGCATCTCCGCCCCTTCGATGTCGAACGCCGTGGACAAGCTGGAGGCCGCCGGTCTGGTGGCCCGGGCCCGGGGCATCGCGGGTGATCGCCGGCGGGTGGACATCGCCGTCACCCCCGATGGGGCCCGGCTCCTGCGGACCGCCCGCAGCAGTCGCACCGCCTGGCTCGCCGAGCAGCTGCGGCGGCTGACCCCCGACCAGCTGGCCACCTTGGAGGGGGCCCTCGAGCCGCTCACCGCGCTCGTGGAGGGCAGCGCCTCTCGATGAGCGTGACCAGCGCCTCAGCCCGCACCTTCCGCAGCCTCCAGCGCCATCGCAACTACCGGCTCTTCTTCGCCGGGCAGGCGATCTCGATCTCCGGAACCTGGGTGCAGAACGTCGCCCAGGCATGGATGATCGTCGAGCTCACCCACTCCCCGACCAGGTCCCCGCTCGCCCTGGGGGCGCTCGCGACCTTCCAGTTCCTGCCCTACACCGTCTTTGGGCTGCTCGGCGGACCGCTCGTGGACCGCTTCGACAAGCGCGCCACGATCATCGCCACCCAGACGACCCTGATGCTGACCGCCGCCGCCCTCGCCCTTCTGGCCCTGACCGGGCAGGCGACCGTGTTGGAGGTCTTTCTCCTGGCCGCGGTCGGCGGTGCGGTGCAGGTCGTCGACATGCCGGCCCGACAGGCCTTCGTGTTCGAGATGGTGGGCCGCAAGGAGCTGCCCAACGCGGTGTCGCTGAACGCCTCGCTCTTCAACCTTGCACGGGCGGCGGGGCCGGCACTGGCCGGGGTCCTCATCGCCACCCTGGGCGTGACCATCTGCTTCGCCGTCAACGCGGCCAGCTTCCTCGCGGTCATCGCCAGCCTGCTGCTGATGCGCACCTCCGAGCTCTACCGCGGTGAGCGGGACGAGGAGCACCGGGTGCTGCACAGCCTCGGCGAAGGGATGGTCTGGGTGGTGCACACCCGCGCCGCCTGGCTGACCTGCGGGCTGATGCTCGTGGTCTCCACCTTCGGCATCAACTTCAGCGTCCTGCTCCCGGTGCTCGCCACCGTGACCCTCCGGTCGGGACCGGTCGTGTTCGGCATCATGACCGCCTGCTTCGGCTTCGGAGCCCTTATCGGAGCCCTCTTCACCGCCGCGGTGGGCAGGCCGAGCTGGCCCATCCTGCTGGGGGGAGGCGCCGCCTTCTCAGCGCTCCTGATGGTCCTGGCGCCGCTCCACTGGGTGATCGCCTGTGGCGCGATGCTGGTGGTCACCGGCGTCGCCTTCACCACCTACACGTCGATGAGCAACGCCACGGTGCAGCTGGCCGCTCCCGACCGGCTTCGCGGCCGGGCGATGGCCTTCTACGGGTACATCTTCACCGGGGTGCCCGCCCCGATCGGCGGCCTTCTCGCCGGTTGGCTGAGCTCGGTCGGCGGCACCCAGCTGGCCTTCCTGGTGGGCGGTGGCGTCAGCCTGGCGGCCGTGTCTACGGCTGCCGGCGTCCGGCGCGGGGGCATCCGGATACCGATGCGCCGCAGCAGTCCGGCGACGTCCGGGAGGGCGACGTCGGCCTCAGGCAGCGCCCGACCGGCACCGGCCATGGCGGCGAGCAGCAGCACCTCCGACTCGAAGTAGTAGTTGAAGAACGCCTGCTTGGCGAGGATGAAGGCGGCCACGTTGAGCAGCGCAGCCTGCAGAGCCAGGTCACCTTCGCAGCGAGGACGGCCGCGCCAGGCGATCCAGGCCGCGCCCACCGCCAGGGGAACGAAGGGGAGCACCGTCGGCAGCTTGATGCGGGTCATGTGGTAGAGGAGCGCGGCGAGGCTCAGGGAGTCGGTCCGGAAGGGAAGGTTGAGCTGGTAGCCGACGAGGCTGTAGACGAAGGTCCCAACCCCGGTCATGAGGGCGAAGGGGACCATCACCACCAGCGAGCAGAGCACCGCCAGCACGATCTCGCGACGGCCCCGCCTCGACCAGAGGAAGGCGGGCAGCAGCACCACCAGCGAGGTGAACTTCACCATCACCCCGGCGGTGAGCGCGACCGTCGCCCAGCCCCGGTGGTCGTGCCGCAGCGCCAGCCACCAGACGATTCCGACCATCATGTAGACGTCGACCCAGCCCTGATGGACCATTCCGACCCAGAGCGGTGACGCGAGCGCCAAAGCGACCACTCGATGGGCATCGGAGGCCGCGTCCCCCTGCGCGGCGATGCGCCAGAGACCGGCCACGGTGGCGAGCACGCAGACCATCGACATCACCCGCACGTCCCCGAGCAGACGGCCCGGAACGGCGAGGAGGGGCACGATCGGCCCATACGGGAAGTGCCCCCAGACGAAGTTGGGCGCGACCGTCTTGAAGAGGTTGGGCTTGACCTCCACGAAGTAGCGGAACACCGGGCCGTAGGGGTTGTGGCCATGGATCAGGGCCTCGGCGGCGCCCTGGAGGGCGGTGAAGACGTCGATGTCGGCGGACCCCCAGAGCATCCCTGCCGCCGTCAGCCCCACCAGGGACACGCCGGCCAGCCCGAGCAGCACCCTGCTCAGCCGCCCCCGGGGCAGCCACGCCGCCGCCGCCGTCAGAGCGGTCAGCAGGAGCGCAAAGAGCACCTGGAGATCCGGCAGGTGATGGAAGTGCCGGGTGTAGAGCAGGTTGGTGAGGCCGCAGCCGATGGTGATCACCATCCACCAGCCCCGACCCTGGCGCCATCGGCCCCCGCGCAGCGCCAGCATCGCCAGCCCCGAGGAGATCAGCACCAGCATCAGGCCGAGATGGGAGAGGATGCCGAAGCTCCACATCACCCCGAGCCCCATGCTGCCGACCGCGAGGCCGCACAGGGTCAGCCGGCCGGTGCTCGCCCAGATCCGGGAGGCGGTCGCGGTGAGGCGGGTGGACCAGTGCACGGCGGGCATCCTACTGAGCCGGGGCCGCGCCACGCGTGCGCCCTACGGTGCGGACGGGCGGGGCGGCCGGCCCACCCTGCCATAGTGAGGAGCCATGGACGACCTCTACAGCGAGCATTCAGACACGACCGGCGAACAGCAGGTTTCCTGGCTCGACGTCCCCGCACACGCCCCCGTCGTGGCCAGTGACGGCACGGAGGTGGGTCACGTCCTCGAGGTGGCGGCATTGGCCAGCGAGGACATTTTCCACGGCATCGTCTTTGCCCACCATGCCCACGGGCATCCCTGCCTGGCGCCGGCGTCGGACATCGCGCGCATCACCGACAGGGCTGTCTACCTCTCCGTGGACACTGCCGCTGCGGGCGCCTACGGCGAGTTCCAGCAGCTGCACATCTCGCGGCTCGGCCTGCGCGGCATCTCCCGCTGGAAGCACCTCGGCTGGAAGGAGTCGTCCGAGTAGGGGGTCGCGCCGGGGCGGTCAGACCGATCCAGGTCAGATGGACGCGCCTGACCCCATGCCCATCATCCCCGACCAGGCCCCGCCCGCGGGGAGCGTGGAGGTGGCAACCGGCTTGGTGACGGTCACCGAGCTGCCGTAGTCCGAGACGTCGAATCCCAGGCTGAGGCTCACCCCGAGCGTCCCCGCCGGCAGCGACGCCGACCCGGACGAGGGCGCGAGCAGGCCGGCGAGCGCGGAGGCCGCCGCGCCCACGTCCACGGAGAGCGAGCCGGAAAGGGTCCCGCGCACCAGGCTCCCGTCCCGTATGCTGACCCAGAGGTCCACCGATCCGCTGCCGGTCACATAGCGCGCCAGCATGGCGAGCATCGGGGCGAGCTGGGTGCTGCCGGTGGCGCTGCCGCCCAGGGCCTGGGCAACCTTCTCGAGGGAGGGGACGGTGATCGAAGCGGTGTAACGCTCGGTGCTCACACCGCTGACGGTGGCGGGGCCCTGGTCCTGGAAGCTGAGCGCCGCGACCGCGGTGGTCAACTCGGTGGAGGTGATGGAGGCGCTGGCGGGAAGGGTGCCGGAGACCTCCGCGTACCCGCCGCCATCCTGGCTGACGTAGCCGTGGCCGTCGTACTCGACCAGGCGCACGCTGCTACCGCCGGCGCTGGCCGTGAGCTGGCGGCGCGCGCCGCTCTCCTGCACGAGCTGCCCGGTCGCGGAGCCTCCGCTCCCGAGCTTGCCGAGCGCGCTCCGGATCGACGCCGGGAGACCGCTGAGGCTCGACGTGTCCAGGGTGACCTGCCCGGTCATAGCTGCCCGCAGGGGGGTGGTCTGCGCCGTCTGGAGCGCTGCGGCGACGGATTGGTCCGGCGTCTCGGCGGTGAGGACCGCTCCGGGGCCGCAGGCGGCCGCGAGCAGCGCGGCGGCTCCGGCCGCGAGGACGGCGAGGGAGCGACGGGAGACGTGGGCTCGCATCTGAGGCCAGCATACCCCCGGCTCCCCGGAGCGGCCTCATACAGAACGGCTACGCTGGGCCCGGCGTGCTCTCTCTCGACGGTTCTCCGCTCAGCCTCCGCGACCTGGTCGGCGTCGCCCGCCACCGGGAGGCGGTCGAGGTCGGCGACGCCGCACGCCGGCGGATGGCCGCTTCCCGGGCCCTGGTGGAGCGGCTCGACGCCGCCGGAGGCCCCGTCTACGGGGTCAACACCGGCTTCGGGGCGCTCGCCGACCGGGTCATCCCGGCGGACCAGCGGGTCGAGCTCCAGCGCGCGATCCTCCGCAGCCATTCGGCCGGGGTCGGGGCACCGCTTCCCGCCGAGGTGGTGCGGGGCATGCTCCTGCTCCGGGCCCGCAGCCTGACCGCGGGCCACTCGGGGGTGAGGGAGAGCCTTCCCGAGGCGATCTGCGCCCTGCTCAACGCCGGGATCACCCCGTGGGTCCCTGAGCACGGCTCGGTCGGAGCGTCCGGGGATCTCGCGCCGCTGGCCCATGCCGCCTCGGTCCTGGTCGGCGAGGGCTGGGTCGACGACGGCCGGGGAGGGCGCCGTGCGGCAGCCGAGGCCCTGGCGGAGGCGGGGATCGAGCCGATCGACCTCGGCCCCAAGGAAGGGCTGGCGCTGATCAACGGCACCGAGGGGATGACCGCCATCCTGGCCCTCGCCATCCACGACACGGAGGCGCTGCTGCTGGCCCTGGACTGCGCCTGCGGGATGACCGTCGAAGCCCTCCTCGGCACCCCGCGGGTCTTCGACCCCGACGTGGTCGCGCTCCGTCCCGCGCCGGGACAGCAGTCGAGTGCCGCCAACCTCCGGGCCCTCCTCGACGGCTCCCCCATCGTCGCCTCCCACCGCAGCTCGCACCACGCCGTCCAGGACGCCTACTCGCTGCGCTGCGCCCCCCAGGTCCACGGAGCCGCCCGCGATGTCCTCGCCTTCTGCCGGCAGACGGTGGAGCGGGAGATGGCGAGCGTGGTCGACAACCCGGTGGTGCTCGCCGACCGGGGCGCGCTCTTCTCGACCGGCAACTTTCACGGGCAGGCACTCGCCTACGCCGCCGACTTCCTGGCCTCCCTGGCCGCGGACACGGCCGCGATCAGTGAGAGGCGGACCAACCGGCTTCTCGACCCCTCGCGGTCCCGCGGTCTCCCCGCCTTCCTGAGCCCGGAGCCGGGGCTCAACAGCGGCCTGATGATGACCCAGTACACCGCCGCGAGCTGCGTGACCCAGCTCCGCCAGACGGCCACCCCGTACGCGGTCCAGAGCCTCGACACAAGTGGCGGCCAGGAGGACCACGTCTCGATGGGCTTCGCCGCGGCGCTGCGCAGCCGGCACAGCCTGGAGCTGCTCCGTCAGGTGCTGGCGGTCGAGCTGGTCTGCGCAGCCCAGGCGCTCGAGCTGCGGGCCCCCCTTCACCCCGGGCCCGCCACCGGCGCCCTGCTCGCATCGCTGCGCGGGCGGGTCCCCCACCTGGACGCCGACCGGCCCCTCGCTCCTGATCTGGAGGCGGCGACGGAATGGCTGCGCGGCGGCGACTGGCGACAGGCGGTGGAATCGGCGGCGGGAGCCCTGGCGTGACCGGTGGTCGCCCGCCCGGGGAGGCGGCGACCCTGGTCGTGGTCAACGTCGGCCGGCTCGTCACCGGCGACCCGCGGTTGCCGGCTCCCGGACTGGTCGAGGACGCGGCGCTGGCGGCGAGCGGGGACCGCATCGTCTACGCGGGGCCCGCGTCGGGCCTCGAGGTCGCGATCGGGCCGGAGACCATCGAGCTGGACGCCCACGGGGCGGCGGTCATCCCCGGTTTCGTCGACGCCCACACCCATCTGATCTGGCTGGGGGAGCGGTCGGAGGAGTATGCGCTCCGCGCCGGAGGCGCCTCGTACGAGGAGATCGCGGAGAAGGGGGGTGGCATCCGGAGCACCGTGGCCGCCACCGCGGCGGGCACCGTCCCGGAGCTGGCGACCGCGGCTCGAGAGCGAGCCCGCCGCATGCTCCGGCTGGGCACCACCACCGTCGAGATCAAGAGCGGATACGGCCAGAGCCTGGAGGCGGAGCTGCGCCAGCTCAGGGCCGCCCGGACGCTCGGCGAGGAAGCGGACCTGCCCGAGGTGGTCACGACCTACCTCCCCCTCCACGGGCTCCCCGACGGCGACCGCGCCGCCTACCTGGAGAGGGTGCTCGGCGAGGGCCTCGCCGCCGCCGCGTCCCTGGCCGGCTTCGTGGACTGCTTCTGCGAGATCGGTGCCTGGGAGGTCGACGAGTGCGAGCGGCTGCTGGTGGCGGCCCGGACGCACGGGCTGCGGGCCAAGATCCACGCCGACCAGCGCAGCCACAGCGGCGGGTCCGCCCTGGCGGCGCGCATGGGGGCCGCCTCCGCCGACCACCTGGACCACGCCACCGACGGCGACCTGCGCGGTCTCGCTAGAGCCGGGGTGACCGGGGTGCTCCTCCCCGGGGCCTCGATGGTCCTGGACGGTCCCCCGCCGCCCGGACGCCGGCTGCTGGAGGCAGGGGTCACGGTCGCACTGGCCACCGACTGCAACCCGGGCACCTGCTGGTGCGAGTCGATGCCGCTGATGGTGTCGCTGGGCGTGGCCACCGCCGGCCTCACCCCGGCGGAGGCGCTGCTGGCCGCGACCGCCGGGGGCGCCGCCGCCCTGGGGCTCAACGACCGGGGCCGGCTCCTCCCCGGCCTGCGCTGCGACGCCCTGGTGCTGGATACCCGCGACTGGCTCGACGTCGGCTACCACCTGGGGGCCAACCCGGTGGCCCGGGTGATCGCCGGCGGGAGGCTGGTCCGGAGCTGAGGAGCCCCGCGACGTCGGGGGCGCGGATGCCCGGAGGCGCCACCGTTCCCGCCCGGAAACGGTGGCTTCGGCGCAAATCCCGAGTGCTAGGGTGGGAGCGTGGCTGCCTCGAGGATCCGCCCTCCCGCCGAGGTTGGTCTCCGGCCCTGGGAGATGGCCGACGCCGAGGAGCTGGCGGCGATGTACGCGGCCTCGGCGACCGAGCTTGCGGTCGAGGAGCCCTGGTGCGGCCCGGAGTTCCTGACCGCCGACGGGCAGGGGGAGCGCGTGCGGCGATGCCTGGCCGACGAGGCGGCGGAGGGATTGGTCATCACCGTCTCCGGTGCCATCGCCGGCCACCTCTCGCTGGATCGGATCCGGCGCGACATCCTCCAGAGCGCGGACATCGGCTACTGGGTGGCCCCCCGTGAGCGGCGCCGCGGCGTCGCCACCCGGGCCATCGGCCTGGCGGTGGGCCACGCCTTCGACCGCCTGGGCCTCAGCCGCCTCCACGCCACCACCGACCTCGACAACGCTGCCTCCTGCCGGGCCCTGGAGGCGAACGGCTTCCAGCAGGTGGGAGTCGTCCACGACTTCGCCCCGGTGGGCGGCCGCCGGCGCGACGGCCGGCTGTTCCAGCTCACCGCCGACGATTGGCGGGGCTCTCGCGGGGGCCCGCCGCGGGTCCGGGGCGGGGCGGGACCGGAGGGCTTTGAGTCATAGTCCGCAAAATGCCAAAGGTTCGGACCACCCCAATCGCGACGCAGGATCGGGCGCTGGTCATCCTCCCGACCTTCAACGAGAAGCCCAACCTGGAGGCTCTCGTCCTGGCCATTCGCGGCGAGGGCTGCGACGTGCTGGTGGTCGACGACAACTCTCCCGACGGCACCGGGGAGCTCGCCGACCGTCTCGCCGGCAGCGACCCGGGCGTCCTTGTCGAGCACCGGGCCGGGAAGCTGGGGCTGGGGACCGCCCACATCGCCGGACTGAAGCGCGGCACGGAGCTCGGCTACGCCCTGCTCGTGACCATGGATGCCGACGGCTCGCATCAGCCGCGCCACCTGGGCCCGATCCTGGCGGCGGCTCGGCGTACTGGCGGTGTCGTGATCGGCTCGCGCTACGTGAGCGGGGGGTCGATCGTCGGCTGGAACGCGCGCCGCAAGCTCCTCTCCCATTCCGCCAACCTGTACGTCCGCACGATCCTCGGCATCCGCGTCCACGACTGCACCTCTGGATATCGCTGCTACCCACGGCGGGTGATCGAGCGCGTCGACCTCGACCGGATAATCTGCGACGGCTACGCCTTCCTCATCGAGCTGCTGTACCGCTGTCTCAAGGCCGGCGTCCAGGTCACCGAGGTCCCCATCCGCTTCCAGGATCGGATCGCCGGGACCTCGAAGGTGTCGAGCACGGAGATCACCAAGGCCCTCAAGCTCGTGCCCCGCCTGCGCTGGCAGCGGGCGACGCATCAGGGGCGGGAGGTCGTCTCCGCCGAGCCCGAGATCGAGCTGCACGGCACCACGGCTCAGCCGTCCGTCAAGGCGGGAGACGGTGCCGTGACTCCGGGGTCAGCGACCGGCGACGGTGGGTCAGGTCCGGAAGGGTCCTGACCGAGCACCCATCAGCCCTTACCGGCCACCGCTCTCGAGTTGGGCGGCGAGCTCCCCGGGGTCGGAGACCGGTACCCGGCAGACGAAGCCCTCACAGACGTAGGCGGCCGGGTGCCCGTTGATCGGTGACCGGCCGGCCAGCAGCGGCACGGAGCCGCCGGCGCCCCAGGCCAGTGCCCGGTATGGGTCCCGGCGCCGCCATACCTCGCGCAGCAGCCTCAGGGTGGCGGCGTCATCGGCGGCGCCCACGATCGCCACCTCCCGGGAGGGGGCGACCAGCTGGTCCAGGACGCAGGCGAGGCTGCCGAGAGCGAGTGGAGCCCGCGCGATGGCCGGGACCAGGGGCCGGACGACCGCCCGAGCGGCCTCCCGCCAGCGCTCCTCGCCGGTCAGGCCGGCGAGCCGGAGGAAGAGCTGCGCCGCCATCGACCGGCCGGCGGGGAGGGGATTGTCCTCCAGGCCGCGGGGCCGGATGAGCAGGGGCTCGGCGTCCGCGGCGGTGTCGAAGTAGCCGCCCTCGGCATCGCGGAAACGGCTCTCGATCTCCCGGGCAAATCCGACCGCGCGCTCGAAGTGGCTCGCCTCCCCGGTCGCCTCGTAGACCGCCAGGAGGCCGTCGCCGAGGAAGGCCACGTCCTCCAGGAAGGCGTTGACCCCGGCGGCACCGGCCATCCAGCTCCGGCGCAGGCGCCCGTCGACGACCAGGGCATCGAGCAGGAAGCCCGCGCAGTTTTGGGCAATCTCGACATAATCTGGGCGCGCCAGGGCGCTCCCGGCCTCGGCGAAGGCGCGTAACGCGAGGCCGTTCCACGCGGTGACCACCTTGGCGTCGCGGCCCGGGGCGACGCGCTGGGAACGGGAGCCGAGAAGCCGGAGGCGGAGACCGTCCATCCGCTGGGCGGCGTCATCGGGATCGGGTCCCAGCTCCCGGGCGAGCTGAGCCGGCGTCACCGCGAGTGACGGCACGCTGCCGCCCGCCCCGAAGTTGCCCTGCTCCGCCACACCGAAGACGCGGCAGGCAAGCGCCGCCTCCTCCGGGCCGGCCACGGCCTCGCGGACCTGCTCCTGCGTCCAGGCGAAGTACCGTCCCTCCACCCCCTCGGAGTCCGCGTCCTGCGAGGAGGCGAAGCCGCCACCCGGGAGGCGCATCTCCCGGACCAGGTAGTCGAGGGTCAGCTCCACCGCCCGGCGATACGCGGGGTCGCCGGTCAGCTGGTGCGCATGCAGGTAGACGACGGCCAGCTGGGCGTTGTCGTAGAGCATCTTCTCGAAGTGGGGGACGGCCCACGCGGTGTCGACGCTGTAGCGGTGAAAGCCGCCGCCCAGCTGGTCAAAGATGCCGCCTCGGAGCATCCGGTCGAGGGTGGTCCTGGCGGCGGCCGCCGCCGCTCCGTCCGAGCCGGCGAAGCCGCGGCGGAGGAGCATCTCCAGGGCCGCGGGGTGGGGGAACTTGGGGGCACCACCGAAGCCGCCGTGCCGCGCGTCGCTCTGCTCCACGAGCCGCGCCACCGCCTGGGTGACGATCTCGGCGGAGGGCTCCTCCCCTGCCGGGAGCGGAGGAGGAGCCAGGGCCTGGCGGATCTCGCCCCCGATCCGCTCGACGTCCTCCCGGCCCTGGTGATAGGCGTCGGCGGCGGCGCGAAGGACGGCGGGCAACCCGGGCATGCCACCGCGCGGCACGGGAGGGAAGTACGTCCCGCCGAAGAAGGGGACGCCGGCGGGGGTGAGGAACACCGTCATCGGCCAGCCCCCCTGGCCGGTCATCGCCTGGACCGCCTCCATGTAGACGGCATCCACGTCGGGGCGCTCCTCGCGGTCGACCTTGACGTTGACGAAGAGGTCGTTCATCAGGGCGGCGATCCGCGGATCCTCGAAGCACTCGTGCGCCATCACGTGGCACCAGTGGCAGGCGCTGTAGCCCACCGAGAGCAGGACGGGGCGGTCGGTCTCGCGTGCCGTCCTCATCGCCTCCTCGCCCCAGGGAAACCAATCGACCGGGTTGCCGGCGTGCTGGCGGAGGTAGGGGCTGGTTGCGGTGGCGAGGCGGTTGGCCATGCGAGCGCGAGCGATCAGCTCCGGCGACGCTGAGCTAGGCCGGCCAGAGCGACCGCGCCCGAGCCCGCGGCGAGCGCGGCGCACACCACGATGCCGGCGAGCGGCACCCAGCCACCACCACCGGCGAAGGCGACGGCGCAGATGGCGAGGACGATGGCCGCAGAAGCGGCCGCCACGAGGGACAGGAGGAAGGTGGCGGGGGTCACCCAGGTGACCCCAAGGCTCCCGCTCCGGGGCCGCGACAGCATCGCCCACATGAAGAGGTCGGCGACCGGGAGCACCGCCGCTCCCCAGCGGGGAGGCGCGGGTGGCGGGCCGTCGGGGACCCGGGTCCATCGGTTGGGCACTGCGGTGAGGCTATCCCAGCGGGAGGCTGCGAGGAAGCGTTTCCCGGGCGTCCGGAACGTCCTCGTTGACATCGATCATGCGCGCCCATCACCATGCGTGGAACGAGCTGGCCCCAACTCGCAATTACGCTCAATCCACGGGGCCGGGTCGCGACGGGGATGCATGCCGACTGACGGGGCAACGGAGGCCGGCGCTCTGGGCGCCGGCGCGACGCGCGCGGAGGATGGCGCCGTCGTTACCCTCCGGCAGCTACCTCGCGAGTACCTCGGCGATCCCCTCTTCCTCCGGCGGTTCCGGGCCGAGGCACCGATCGTCGCCCACCTCGACGGCACCTACGTGGTCCGCACCCGCGCCTATGTCGAGGACGCCTTCGGGATGGCCCTGGTGACCGACTACGTGGACGGGGCCTGGCTGCGCCCGCTGATGGCCACGGCCGGGACGCTTCGGGACGTGGAGACCACGCTGGTGGTGCTGCGCGACACCCTGCTGGGACTGGAGTCGGCGCACCGCGAGGGGATACTTCATCGCGATCTGCGCCCGGAGAAGGTCCTGGTCGACCGCCAGGGGGTCTGCCGGGTGGCGGAGCTGGGGATGGTCGCCCGCACCGCGGGCGGACACTGGATCCTGGGGACACCGGAGTACATGGCGCCCGAGCTGTGGCGCGGCGAGGAGCCGAGCATCGAGACCGATCTGTACGCGGCGGCGGTGCTCCTCATCGAGTGCCTGACCGGGGCGCCCCCCTACGTGGGCGGATCCGCGACCGTGCGCGAGCAGCACCTGAGCGCTCCCGTGCCCGGCCCCGAGCTGCCCGAGGAGATCGCGCCGCTGGTGCGCTTCGGGATGGCCAAGTCGCCACGCCAGCGCTACCTCCGAGCGTGGGACTTCGCCGAGGCGGTGGAGGCCGCAGGCATGACGGTGGGCGGAGCGGAGTGGGAGCGCCGCGGCCGGCGCCGCCTCGCCACCGCCGTCGCGGCAGTGCTCGGCCCGGTGCCCGGGAGCGAGATGAACGACTCCCACCGGGGCCTGATCGGACGCTCCCCCTTCCGGCGAAGGGGATAGGCCTGACCGGGGCCCCGGTCAGCCGGTCCTGGCCGCGTGCGCCGCGATCGCCTGCCGGTACACCTCGACTGTGCGCAGTGCGACCCGCTCCCAGGTGAACCTCTCCAGCACCCGGCGCCGCCCGGCCGTGCCGAGCCGCGTGGCGAGATCCGGGTCGGCGATCAGCTGATTGATCCTCTCCGCGAGCATGGCCTCGAAGTGCCGGGCCGCGGTCGTGTCGGAGGCCACCGCCTCGGCGTCGCAGGGGACCAGGTAGCCGGTCTCCCCGTCGATGACGATCTCCGGGATGCCGCCGACCGCGCTCGCGACCACCGCTGCCTCACAGGCCATCGCCTCGAGGTTGACCAGCCCGAAGGGTTCGTAGATGGAGGGGCAGACGAAGACGGTGGCGTGGCTCAGAACCTGGATCAGCTCGGGTCGCGGCACCATCTCCTCGATCCACACCAGGGAGGTTCCCGCCGCCTGCGCCGCGTCACAGAGCTCCCGGGTCTCGGCGGCGATCTCCGGCGTGTCCGGCGCGGCGGCGATGAGCACGAGCTGGGCGGCGTGGTCAATCTGCGCAGCGGCGCGGAGGAGGTGATCGAGGCCCTTCTGACGAGCGATCCGACCGACGAAGACGATGAGCGGCCGGCCGGGATCGATGCCGTGGCGGATCAGGGCGGCGTCCCCGTGGTCCGGGACGTACCCCCCCGTGTCGATGCCGTTGTGGATGGTGTGGACGCGGCCGGGGTCGACGTCCGGATAGCAGGCGAGCAGATCCCGGCGCATCGCCTCCGAGACGGCAATCACGGCGTCGGCGGAAAGCAGGGCGGTGCGCTCGCAGAAGAGCGAGAGGGCGTAGCCGCCACCGAGCTGCTCGGCCTTCCAGGGGCGGAGCGGCTCGAGGCTGTGGGAGGTGCAGACGTGGGGGACGTCCCAGAGCAGCTTGGCCAGGTGCCCGGCAAGGTTCGCGTACCAGGTGTGCGAGTGGACCAGGTCCACCCCCTGCAGCCCTCCCGCCATGGCGAGGTCCACCGACATCACCGCCAGCGCGGCGTCCTCGGGCCTGCCTCCCTGCAGCGCCTTCCACGGCTGGTAGGTGGCGGCCACCAGCGGCGAGCTGCGTGGCTCTCCGAAGCAGTGCACCCGCACGTCGACGTGGCGGGCGAGCTCCCGGGTCAGGTACTCGATGTGGACGCCGGCACCGCCGTACACCTCGGGGGGGTACTCCCGGGTGAGGATTCCGACCCGCATCAGGCGACAGGCTCGATGACCTGGCGCTTGGGGATCACGACGATGCCCTTGTCGGAGACGGTGAAGCGCCGGGCCTCGAGCCTGGGGTCCTCACCGATCACCGCACCGGGGGGGATCACCACCTCCTTGTCGATGATCGCGTGGCGGACCACCGCGCCCTCCCCGACCTCGACCCCGTCCAGCAGAACGCTGCCCTCCACGACGGCGCCGCGCCCCACGCGCACCCCGGGGGAGAGCACCGAGCCGCGCACCGCGCCACCGGAGACGATCACCCCGGGGGCCACGATCGAGTCCACGGCGAAACCCCGGCGACCGTCCTCGTCAAAGACGAACTTGGCGGGTGGCAGCGGTCCGTAGAAGGAATAGATCGGCCATTCCAGGTTGTAGAGACTGAACATCGGGACCACCGAGACCAGGTCCATCTGGGCGTCGTAGTAGGAGTCGAGGGTCCCCACGTCGCGCCAGTAGCCATGGTCCTGCTCGGTGCTTCCCGGGACGACGTTGTACTCGAAGTCGTAGACCGCCGCCTCCCCTCTCTCCACGAGGCTCGGGATGATGTCGCCGCCGATGTCGTGGCGGCTCGTGTGCTTCTCGGCGTCCTCGACCAGGACGTCGACCAGGAAGGGGGCGGTGAAGACGTAGTTGCCCATGGAGACGCGGCAGTGCTCGGGGTCGTCGGGCAGGCCGTCGGCGTGGGACGGCTTCTCGTGGAAGGCGGTGATGCGGTCGCCCTGGCACTCGATGACCCCGAACTCGCTGCACTGGGAGGTGGGGACCTTGACCGAGGCGACCGTCACGCCCGCTCCGCTCGCGATGTGCTTCGCCAGCATCTGGCGCGGGTCCATCCGGTAGAGGTGGTCCGCTCCGAAGACCAGCACGTAGTCGGGCTTCTCATCGCCCAGGAGGTTGAAGTTCTGGTAGATCGCATCGGCCGACCCCGAGAACCAGCGCGGCCCGCGGCGCATCTGGGCCGGCACCGGGGTGACGTAGTTGCCGAGCAGTGGCGAGAGCCTCCAGGCCTGGCTGATGTGGCGGTCGAGGCTGTGGCTCTTGTACTGGGTGAGCACCGCGATCCGGGTGAACTCAGCGTTGACCAGGTTGCTCAGCACGAAGTCGATGAGCCGGTACACGCCGCCGATGGGGACGGCCGGCTTGGCCCGGTCCTTGGTGAGCGGCCAGAGTCGCTTGCCCTCACCGCCCGCGAGGACGATGGAGAAAACACGCGGAGGCCGGCGCAACGCTCCGGCGGGGTCGGCAACCCCAGATCGCTGATCTGCCATCTCCGTGAGCGATCATGGCAGACCACACGGTGAGCGGGTTATCGGACGGAGCCCGCCCGGCGAGCTCGGCTCATCCAGGGGCGCGGGGCTCTGAGGCGGGGCGGGGGACCGTCGCGGACCTGGCGTGGTGTGCCTGGTCGGGAACGAGCATCACGGTCACCGCGGAGGCGGCGAAGGCGAAGCCCGCGGCCACGGCGAGCGCAGCCAGCAATCCCGCCCCGAGGAGCGGCCCCGCGACCGCGGAGCCGATCGGATTGCCCACGTAATTGAGTGACATGCTGATCGCGAAAGCCCGTCCATACCAGTCCGGGTCGGTGCGGCGCTGCCGCATCGAGAACATCCCGATGTCGATCGGCCCGCCGGCGCCTCCGAAGATCAGCATGGCCAGGGCCACCACGAGCAGGTTGGGGGCGACCGCCAGGAGCACGAGGGCCACACCGATGGCGAGCAGCCCGGCGACGATCAGGGGGCGCTCGCGCCCCTGGCTGCCCCGATGGCCGAGGACGACCGCGACGATCCCGCCGCTGACGGCGCTGAGCGCCCAGAGGGCACCGACGATGGCGGCGTTCTGGTGGAAGTGGTCGAGGACCAGGACCGGGAGGGCGATGATCAGGATCCCGGAGGCCACGTTGGACACCGAGAGACTGATCGCCAGGCCACGCAGGGAGGCGTTCCGGGCAACGTAGACGAGCCCCGACCAGGCGTCGCGGACGACCGACTGAGACGGGGGCTCCGACGGGGGCAGCGGCAGGGGCGCCATGCCCAGCAGCGAGAGCACGGCGGCGACGAAGACGGCGGCGGTCGTCACCAGGGCGGCGGGCCTGCCGATCAACCCCGCGATTACGGCGGCCAGGGGGGCTCCGATGACGGCGGCGACCACGTAACCGGCGCTGTCGGCCGCGTTGGCCCGGTCCCAGAGGGGGCGGGGCACCAGCATCGGGAAGAGGGTCCGGGCCCCGGCGCTGCTCAGCGGGTTGGTGAACGAGCCCAGCGCCGCGATGCCGATGAGGAGGCCCGCGCTGAGAATCCCGGTGGCGCCGAGAGTCACGATCAGGGCCAGGGTCAAGGCGGCGATGGAGTAGTCGAGCATGATCAGCCGGATGCGCCCGGAGCGGTCGAGGAGGGCGCCGGCGATGGGGCTGAAAACGGTCCCGGGAAAGGCGCTGGCGAACACGGTGATGCCGGCGATCGCGGGGGAGTGGAAGCGCTGCAGGGCAAAGAGCACGAGGGCGACCGTCCACATCTGCCCGCCGATGCGGCCGAGCAGCGCCGCCACCATCACGCGGGGCAGCCCGCGGACCTGGAGCAGGCTGCGGTAGGTGAGGGTGTCGGTGGTGCCGGCTCCACCCCGGTGATCAGGCGTGCGGTGGCCGGGTGCTGTTGAGCGGCTCATCGGGCGGTGCGCAGCGCCGCCGGCTCGGCCTCTGGGGCGGGGCGTGGAACCTCGACGGAGCGGGGCGCCTCCGGGGGCCCGGCCTCACCATCGGAGCCGGGGATCAGGAGCACCGTCACCGCCGAGGCGGCGAAGGCGAAGCCGGCGGCCACCGCGACCGCGACCAGCAGACCCGCACCGATCAGTGGTCCGGCGACGGCGGAGCCGATCGGGCTGCCCAGGTAGTTGAGCGACATGCTCACCGCAATGGCCCGGCCATACCAGGCTGGATCGGTACGGCGCTGGCGCATCGACCACATCCCGACATTGACGGGCCCGCCGGCACCTCCGTAGACGAGCATGGCCAGGGCCACCACCGGGAGGTCGGGGGCGACGGCGAGGAGCGCCAGGGCCAGGCCCATGGCGAGGAGCCCGGCGACGATCAGGCGTCGCTCCCGCCCTTGAGTGCCCCGATGGCCGAGGACGAGCGCGACCAGCCCGCCGCTGAAGGCGCTGATCGCCCAGAGGACCCCCACCACGGCGGCGTTCTGGTGGAAGTGGTCGAGCACGAGCACGGGGAGGACGACGATGAGCAGGCCTGAGGCGACGTTGGAGACCGCGATGCTCACCGAAATGCCCCGGAGGGTCGGGTTTCGGGCCACGTGGGCGAGACCCGCCCAGGCGTCGCCCAGGAGAGACCGCGACGATGACCGAGCGCGTGGGCCCGGCAGCGGGGGCATCCGAAGCAGGGACAGCCCGGCGGCGACGAAGACGGCGGCGGTGGCCACCAGGGCCGCCGGCCGCCCCACCAGCCCGGCGACCACCGCGGCCAGTGGCGCCCCGATCACCGCGGCGACCACGAACCCGGTGCTGTCGGCCGCGTTGGCGCGGTCCCAGAGATGGTGGGGGACCATCACGGGGAAGAGCGTCCGGGCGCCCGCGCCGCTCAGCGGATTGGTGAGCGATCCGATGAGGGCGATGCCGATGAGCAGGCCTACGTTCAGGACCCCGGTCGTGGCGAGGACCACGATGAGCGTGATGGCGACGGCGGCGACGGAGTAGTCGAGCATCATCAGCCGGACCCGCCCGTTCCGATCGAGAAGGGCCCCGGCCAGCGGGCTGACCACGATCCCAGGGAAGGCGCCGGCGAACACGGTGACGCCGGCGATGGCGGGGGAGTGGAAGCGCTGCAGGGCAAAAAGCACGAGGGCGACGGTCCACATCTGACCGCCTATCCGCCCCAGCATCGCCGCCAGCATCAGACGGGGAAGCCCGTTGACTCTGAGAAGGCTCCGGTACGTGGGCGGAAGCGTTGTGGGGGTGCTCATGTTCGCGGACAGATGGAAGCCGGTCGGAGATGAACGCCTCGCCGGGAACCCGGGACGCGGGACGGGCAGCCCGGGGCGCAGAGGACGAGGCTGGTCAGATACTAGTGACCGTCACCGTCCGTCCGGCTCCTTCCCAACCGGCATCGGGGTACCCGGTGCGTGAGGTCAGGCGTCGGGCGCCGTCCGCGCCCCGGTCTCCCCCGCCGAATGCTGGACAGCCCGCTCGAGGAGCCTCACCAGGGTGGCGCACTCGTCGTCGGTGAGGCCCTTCAAGGCCTTGCCCATTCCCTCACGCCAGGCGGCCTCGCGGCGCCGCAGCAGATCCCGGCCCCGCGGGCTGAGCGCGACCCGGACGAGCCGCCGGTCGACCGGATCGCTCATCCGCTCGACCATGCCGAGCTTCACGAGTCGATCGGCCATCTGCGTGGCACTGCTCAGCGAGGCGGCCTCAAGGCAGCCGGCGAGCTCACCCATCGTGACCCCGCTGCGCCGGGCGATGGCGTGCAGCGCCTGCATCTGCTGGAAGGTCACCACCTCCATCTCGGCATGGAGGTCGGGGGGGATGACCCGGGTGAAGCGGCGGCGCATCCTCGGCTGCAGGTCAAGGAACTGGTCGATCAGCTCGGCACGGGAGGGCGCGGGGGGTGAGGCGCCGGCGTCCGGGATCAACTCACCTCCTCCAGCGCGTTGGCGAACTGACTGGCGTAGAGGTCGTAATAGAAGCCGCGGCGCGCCATCAGCTCGGCATGACTGCCCTGCTCCACGATCCGCCCGCTGTTCATGACGACGATGGTGTCCGCGTTGCGGATCGTCGAGAGCCGGTGGGCGATCACGAAGCTGGTGCGCCCGTGGCGAAGGCGCGCCATCGCCTCCTGGATGAGCACCTCGGTGCGAGTGTCGACGTTGCTCGTGGCCTCGTCCAGGATCAGGATCGTCGGGTCGGAGAGGAAGGCACGGGCAATGGTCAGGAGCTGGCGCTCGCCGGCGGAGATGTTGGATGCATCCTCGTCCAGGACGGTGTCGTAGCCGTCGGGAAGGGTGCGCACGAAGTGGTCGGCATGAGCGGCCTTGGCGGCGGCCACCACCTCGTCGGTGCTGGCGCCGCTCTTGCCGTAGGCGATGTTGTCCCGGACGCTCCCCGCAAACAGCCAGGTGTCCTGGAGCACCATCCCAAACATGCTCCGGATGCTCTCCCGCGAAAGGTCACGCGCGTCCACGCCGTCCATGTAGATGCGCCCGGAGTCGATCTCGTAGAAGCGCATCAGTAGGTTGACGATGGTGGTCTTCCCGGCTCCGGTGGGCCCCACGATGGCGACCGTCTCCCCCGGCTCCACCTCCAGGTCGAAGTCCTGGATGAGCGGCTTGTCGGGCTGGTAGCGGAAGGAGACGTTCTCCAGGACGACCCGCCCCTCGGGGGCGGTCAGCGTGGCCAGAGAGGGGCGCTCGGCCACCTGCTCGTCGGCGGCGAGGAACTCGAAGACCCGCTCGGCGGAGGCCAGCCCCGACTGCAGAAGGTTCATCTGGCTGGCGATCTGCATGATCGGGTTGGTGAACTGGCGCGAGTACTGGATGAAGGCCTGGATGTCGCCCAGCGACATGGCCCCATTGACCGTCAGGTACCCACCTATGACGGCGATGGCCACGTAGTTGAGGTTGGAGAGGAACATCATCGCCGGCTGGATGATCCCGGAGAGGAACTGGGCCCGGAAGCTGGGCTCGTAGAGGGCCTGGTTCTCGCGGTCGAACTCCTCCACCGTCCGGCGGGAGCGGCCAAAGATCTGGACCAGGGCATGGCCGGTGTGGGTCTGTTCCACGAGGCTGTTCACGGTGCCGGTGAGGGCCCACTGGGAGGTGAACTGCTTCTGGGATTGCCGCGCGACCAGAAACGTGACCCCGATCGACACCGGCACCATCACCAGCGAGATCAGGGCCAGCAGCGGGCTGATCCACAGCATCATCGCAAGCACGCCGATGATGGTGAGAATCGAGGTGAGGAGCTGGCTCAGACCCTGCTGCAGGGTCGTGGTCACGTTGTCGATGTCATTGGTCACCCGGCTCAGCACGTCGCCGTGAGGATGGCTGTCGAAGTACTGGAGGGGCAGCCGGGCCAGCTTGGCCTCCACGTCGCGGCGCATCCCCGAGACGGTGCGCTGCGCCACCCCGGCCATGATGTATCCCTGGGCCCAGCTGAAGACGGCGCCGATGACATAGAGGAGGGCGATCACCCCCAGGCTGACGCCGAGCTGGTTGAAGTCGATGCCGTGCCCGGGGTTCACCGTGGTACCGGTCAGCATCTGCGCCAGCTGGCCGTTGCCGTGCAATCTCAGGTACGCCTCGGCCTGCGCCTGGGACATGCCCGCCGGTAGTTCTTTCCCGATGAGGCCGTCGAAGAGGAGGTTGGTCGCATTGCCGATGATCCGGGGCGCGGCCACCAGGAAGCCGACTCCCGCCGACCCGATCAGCGCGGCGGCGGCGATCTGCAAGCGCTCGGGACGGAGCCGCGCCAGCAGCTGGCGCAACGCTCCCCAGAGATCCTTCGCACTCTTAGGGGGACCGGCGGCGGCCATGCCCCGGCCGGGCCCGCCGAAGCCGCCTCTGCCGTGCCCGCCCCCGGGCCCGCGCATCATGCCGCGTTCTCCCCGAGCTGGGAGACGACGATCTCGCGGTACTCCTCGCAGGAGACCATCAGCTGCTCGTGGGTCCCGGAACCGACGACGGCGCCGTCATCCAGAACGATGATCCGGTCGGCGTTGAGGATGGTGCTCACCCGTTGGGCGACGATCACCACCGTGGCGTTGCCCGTCTCGGCGCTGAGCTGCGCACGCAGCCGCGCATCGGTGGTCGCGTCCAGGGCCGAGAAGCAGTCGTCGAAGAGGTAGATGAGCGGTCGCTTGACTATGGCCCGAGCGATGGCCAGCCGCTGGCGCTGGCCACCCGAGACGTTGGTCCCGCCCTGGTCGATGGGGGCCTCGAGCTGCCCGTCCATGGTGGCCACGAAATCGCGTGCCTGGGCCACCTGGAGGGCGTGCCAGATGTCGGCGTCGTTGGCATCCTCGGCGGCGAAGCGCAGGTTGTCCGCGACCGTGCCTCCGAAGAGGTATGCCTGCTGGGGCACCAGCCCGATGCCGGCCCACAACTCCTCGAGAGCGCGCTGCCTGACATCGACGCCGTCGATCAGCACCGCTCCCGAGATGGGGTCGAAGAACCGCGGGATGAGATTCAGCAGGGTCGTCTTGCCGGCGCCGGTGCCGCCGATGATGGCGGTGGTCTCCCCCGGCTGGAGCTGGAAGGAGAGGTCGCGCAGCACCAGATCCTCGCCACCCGGGTAGCCGAAGCTGACGTTGCGGAACTCGATGATCCCCTTGGAGCTGGCCGGGGTGATCGGATGCTCCGGGCTAGTGGTGGCCGGCTGGACACGCTCCAACGCGGCGATGCGCTCGGCGCTCGCCTGGGCGCGCGGGACGAGGATCACCATCACGACGGCGAGGAGCACCGACATCAGGATCTGCATGATGTAGGCGAGGAAGGCGGTGAGGTTGCCGATCGGCATCTGGCCGCTGCTGATCAGGTGGCCGCCGAACCAGAGGACCGCGACGCTGGAGAGGTTCATGATCCCCATCAGCGCCGGCATGGCCAGCACGAAGATCCGGTTGACCCGCAGGCCGGTCGCGGTGAGGCTGGCGTTGGCGGTGGC